>NZ_JBFUHL010000062.1:0-23765 GCF_056402415.1 Paenibacillus sp. P4_A9 | reverse complement strand
ATTCTTATATGTCCTGCTGTCTTACCTTATTTTAAATTTTGGCTATGTTAAATCTTAATGTTGTTTTTACACCAAAAGAAAACCGCCYTTTGAAAAGGCGGTTAATTTAATGCTCTTCCAATCTGTTGAATTGTACCGTCTATGGATATATCCACTTCTATACACTCATAATTTGCACTAATACTCTCGAATAAAGGGATTTTACGCACTCGACCTTTTCTAGTCCCAGACAACTACAAATATTTTCCACAGCCTTCTCCTATGTTCTACTGACACTTTCTACATGAACCTACTTCGTTCCAGCCCCCCACCAATTCCACTTACCGAGTATGACCATTAATGCTGGTACAAGCACCAACCTGATCACCGTGGCATCGATAAAAATCGCAGCGGCAATTCCAATGCCTAACTGTTTCACACCAACTACATCTCCGAATGCAAACGGCAATGTGACCGTAATCATGATAGCTGCAGCGGAATTTATTATCTTACTTATAGACGCCAAGCCTACAAGCACAGAGCGATAATTATCATGCGTCCGTTGATACTCCTCATAGATCCGCGATACTAAGAAAACGCCGTAATCCATCGAGATCCCGAACGCCAATCCAAAGATAAACACGGGAATCATGATGGCGATGCTGCTCGGTTCCAAGCCGAAACGCCCCTCCTCAAAGATCCAAGTTAGAATTCCGAAAGACGCACCTAAGCTTAATAGGTTCATAAGAATTGTTTTTAAAGGGATGAGAACGGAACGAAATGCGATGAATAAGACCACATAATTAGATACGAGAATGAACAGAAGTACATATTTTAAATTGTCAAAAATGTCATCGAATATCTCCTGCTGAAACTTCGCTTCGCCACCCAGAAGGAATGGAAGTGGGCCAGAAGCCCCCTCTTGCTCCTTGCCTCTCAGCCAGTCCCTCACTACATGCGACGTGGGCTCACCCTTTAAGCGAATTTGAATGAGCATGTGCTTGCTCGAATAAACCGAATCGACCCTTTCAACGAGCGGATCGCTCTTTAATTTTTGTATAAGCGATGAGGCGTTCTTCCTATCGTTTTGGGTCAATTGTGCTGTTTTACCTGTGGCCAGGAGATAGACATCCGATCGATTTCGAGTACCGAAGTGAGTTTGATAAGCCTCGAATGCTGCCCGGGAAGCATAGCCATTGGGTAATGATGTTGCATCTGGAATCGCCACATGCATTTTCGTTAGCGGCAAGAAACAACAGATGAGGATACAGGCAGCAAGCAGGCTCATTTGGACAGGTCTTTGCATCACGAAGCGTGACATGGCAAACCAGAAATTGTTTGTACTTTTTGTACTTCTGGTACGGTTTGTATAAAGCGGTCGGGTCTCTGCTCGAATGACAGGCCACCACAGGGTCAACAGCGCTGGCACTAATGTTAACGTAAGTAAAACAGAAACGGATACAACCGTCATTGCACCTAAGGCAATGGTCGAAAATATAGGAAGCGGGATGAACAATATGCCCATGAGGCCTAAGAAAACACTAAGCGCCGAGAATAAAACGGCTCTTCCCGCTGTTGTCATCGTTGTCAGGATAGCTTGTCCCGCTGGGCACGCATGGATTTCCTCGCGAAAACGACTCACCATCATCAAGGCAAAATCAATGCTAAGGGCGAGTCCCACCATCGGAATCACATTCAGTACGAAGTTAGATAATTCAATTCGTGTCCCCATCCAATAGATAATGCCCATGGAGCTTGTAACACCGATAACACCTACAATAATTGGAATCAGAGCGGAAGTCATGCCGCCAAAAGCCAGCCAAAGAATCAGAAAGGCCGCCGGGATGCCTAAGCTTTCCGCTTTTCTCAGATCATGCTGACTCGCTCGATTTACGTCTTCTTGCACAACAGACTTTCCTGTCAATTGCACGTTCATATCACTATGCTTTGGTAAACGTGTTCGAAGCTCGCTCAAGACGGGTTTCATTTCGTGTGGACTTTGCTGGAATTCAAGCAGCGCATACGCGAAATCCCCTTGCATCATCCCCTCTCTTTCGAGCGGAGATATGATTTCACTTAACCCTTGCATGCCCCGTAAAGTTAACAAATCTTGCTGAATGTATCGTTCAAATTGCCGGGGGTCCAACTTTTTTTTATTCTCAAATACAAGAATGACGGGGTTCGCTGGTATGTGAAAATCAGAGGCTAAAGTTTGTTCAACTTTGGCGAAAGCTCCGTCCGAGATCAACCCGTGATCCTTCAGAACGGCAGGCAGCTTCGGGGCGTAGAACCCAAAATAGAGGAAGAATATGACCCAGAATAGGAGGATGGTTTTAGGATAACGAAGGGATATCATGGCAAGTTTATGCAAGGTCATGACCCACTCCTTAAAACTCGGTTTCTTTGAGCCTAGTCGCCTGAACAAATTTATCTGCTAATCCTGGTGTGAACTTAGCTGCAGCAAGCATGATGTGCGGCAGATACGGGATGGCCAACATCCCCTGCAGCAGATGTCCCCACTTCAAGGGTCCATTGAATTCCCGGTGAATGGCCTTCGTATAGTCCCGCTCCCATTCGGCTAGGGTGATCTCACCCTTTAGATAACGGGACGCGAGTGGCGCGCATAACGCTGCGGAGCGCAGCGCCATCGACATCCCGTCACCACAGAGCGGCGGTAACATCATAGCCGCATCTCCAAGACGTGGAAACATGTCCCACGTGAGGGGCTTACGGGTTAACTTCACAGGCGCAACAGCCGCTTGCGTGCCAAGAACGGGTTGCGCAGAAGACAGCCTCTCGGCAAGCTTTGGATTTCTTTGGCTAGCCGCTTCGATCAACCCAAGAATGGATTTCTCTGCATGCTGGAAGGCTTCTCGCTCCAGCAAGGCTGCCACATTCACGAGCCCATCTTCAATCGGTGATAAGCCTAGATAGCCGCCTTCAAAGAAATAAAGCTCTACAACGCCCTTCATCTCGATCCCGCTATAATGGGATTTCACGCCTAGATGTGCCCCTTTGACGGTTGTAGCAGCACGAGGATGTTGACTTTGAAGCCCAGGGAGGCCCGTAGCGCCCCAAGCAGCAATCACAGCTCGTACTTGGTATTGCTGAACATCCCCATGCTGCTTAGTTTCTATGAGGTACCCCTGATCACAGGGCTTCACGGAAGTCACCGTTGTTTCTGTCTCCACCTGCACGCCTGAACGCACAACCGCATGATGCAGAGCGGAGTCAAGTTGGTATCGGCTAACGCCATAAGCTGTTCCTGGGAGCGTAATCTCCAAAGGTTTTCCCCGAGATAGAAACAAGCGTGTTCGATGGATGGCACTTGGCTTTAGGGATGTCACTGCTTCGCGCAGGCCTAGCTTTCGAAACATCGCAAGAGATTCARGAGACAGAAATTCCCCGCATACCTTATGCCTTGGGAATGACTTGCGATCGATCAATACCGTGTCCCAACCATGATCAGCTAAGGACTTCGCCATCACACTTCCTGCTATACCTGCACCGATAACGGCAACATCATAGATGTGAGTCATCACGCCCGCTCCCTTTTCGCAATCACAACAACATACCTGAACAGAGGTCGCCAAGAAACCAACATATCTGAGATTCCCAAGGAGGTACGGAGGGTTGTCCAATCCCCAGCACGAAAGCCTTTCGCTACCGATAAAGGGCCGTCATTCAAAATATAACGGTTCTTGGAGATGATTCGAGCCGTTACCCATACAGCAGCCCAAGCAATCCAATGCCGATGGATATCATTAATAACAACACCTAATCGGGATGCTTTCAGCATACAGCCCACAACCTGGGGAAGCTCCGTGTTAGTAAAATGATGCACAAATTGTGTGCCAGTCGTGATATCGACCCCATTTTCCGGCAGCTGAAATAAACTGCTCCTCATTACACGCACACGTGGCTCAGCACGAAAGAACTCGCGCGCCTCCTCACAGGCTTCCTCGGTAATGTCGACTAGCGTAATGCTTAGTTCTATGCCATTCGCATCCGCCCAACGTAAGAGCTGACGATTGACATCTCCGGTACCAGATCCAATATCCAAAATCGTTAATGTCTTAGGTTTGCCTGCTTGCAGCCATAATCGCTTAAAACCAAATAATGTCGGCCCTGCAGCACCAAAAATGCGATTAAGTAAACGCAAATGCTGCAAGGCTTGCCGAAGCTCGGGGCCTCCTGACGAGAAGTCATCCATTAATTCATGCTGTACAGCCMGTTGTTTGAGCCCCTTAAACATAGGATTCATCTAACTCCTTTTCGTGAATTACCCGAACCCCGATATAGGTGATTTGAATCATCTCGCAGGTAAGCCCCGGTCCGAATGCAAGGGAGATCCCGCTTGTCGGTCCAGCTCCGCGATTCGCCAGTTGCTGCCTAGTTTCATCTAATACGAAAAGAATCGTTGCCGAGGACATATTGCCATAATTGCGTAATACCGTTCGGCTCGGTCGTGTTTCTTCGGAAGTTAGTCCGTAAACCTCCTCCAACGTATCGATGATCCCTTTCCCACCAGGATGAATCGCCCATAGCTCTGGCTTAGGACCACCAGCAAGCAAATGCTCAATTTGTTCTGGAATCCAGGTGCCTATCAGTTTGGGAATATTCGGAGAAAGATACAGATCAAAGCCGTGATTCCCTACATCCCATTTCATTTCATCCGCACAATCTTGTAACAGAATCGAATGATCGTTGCCTAATTGGAAAATGTGTTTATGGTTTTCATTCGGAACACCGACCACACAGGCCGAGGCACCATCTCCGAAGAAGGAGGCACCAAATAAAGCCTCGCGATCACTGGAAGGCTGAATGTGAAGGGTACATAACTCAACGCAGACGACTAATATTTTGGCAAGCGGATTGCTAGAGACGATCTGGCGAGACAAACAAACCGCTTTCAATCCAGCAGCGCAGCCGAGGAAATTGAACGGGATCCGATTGACATTGGCGGCTAGTCCCAACTGCTGCGTCAATGCGGCATCTAATCCTGGAAGGAACTGTCCTGTACAGCTTACGGTGATCAGATGCGTAATGTCAGACACGTTAACTTTAGCATCGTTCAGGGCTTTCTCGGCCGCATGCAAAGCTAATGGCACAGACTCGCGCTTATACGTAGCCATTCGATCGGAAGTCGATGGCGCTTGTTGATTCGTCTGTGAAAAATAACGGCAATTATCAGCTGTTTCCAGCAGATTCGGTTCACAGGTGTATCTGGTTTCTACACCGCATTGCTTGAAAATTTTCTTCGCCCAACGCGCAGAGTTAGGCGTATCACGTAAGGCTTCCGTTAGTCGCCCAGACGTATCTGCTTGATCTAGACGGAATTCTGGCACAGCTGTGCCAATTCCAAGAATTGCAATGATCTCATCTTCTTGTTTCATTTCGACTACGCAACCCCTTTGCTCCTAAATTTCTTGGTTGGACATGCACATCACTTTACACATATGTATTCAAGAAATGGGGCTTATATACGTAACAACAGAAAACCGCTGATCCAACATGAGATACTTCTCATGTCAGATAAGCGGTTCCAAGACCATATTCCTTTGGTGAAATCAAAGTTAGAGATGATGTTTAGATCGCTCGTCATATCGAATAGACTGAATGCCATGCTCCAAGCAGTAGTCCATGATACGTTTATTCAGAAACATCTCCCGCTCCCATTTACGATCAGAGGCTACTTCCTCCCAAGGATATTGCCCATTGCCGAGCAGGCGCATATCTTCATTGGTGTATGCAGGATGACCAACCCATGTATAACAACCGGATTCTAATACCCTTAGCGTCTCAATACAATTGTCCACTCTATCGGGTCCTATCCAATGCTTTGGCAAGCGACGGTCCATCCAGCGAAAGTAAAACAATCCCTCATTGCGGCACCAAGCATCCAATGCTTCGGTAAAGCCTTCAATGACAAGCCCGAATTGCATATGCTCATCTACATAGGAAATGCGAAAACCTAACTCGCGTAGTCTGTCATACTGCGACTGCACTTCAGTCATGGCTTCATCCAATCTTGGATGATTCTCCTTAAGTAACGCCGTTGTAGGGTAAAAGTGACCGTTACCGTCTACAAGCGAGGGTACCTTCTCTCTCGACTGGATGGGTCCCCATTTTAACTGATCCCACTCTGAATTGAATGTCAAATGCAGTCCGAAGCAGATTTCATCATATCCTGCGAACAACTTGGCCGCTTCCTCAATAGCGGGTCCATTCGCCATGAGTGAAACATTTTTTAGAATCCCTTTTTGGCAAGCGTCCAGGAGTGCTTCGTTCGTTGATCGGTTAAGACCACAATCGTCTCCACGTGTAATCAAATAGACCTGTTTCTGCTTATTCATTTATCTTGCACCAAATCTCATAAGATTGACAATCAGCAACCGCTACTTCCGTGCCGTCGGGAAGTCTGAGCTCGACAGGCACTCCGTAAGGTGCTGAGAGGCTGATACGGAAATGGTCCCCATCTTCAATCGACCATTCTATATGAATTGGACCTTTCACAGTCGGAAGCGTACCCTTTGCCCATGTTAATCCCTCGATCTGTGGCGCGACTCTAATTTTGTTAAAGCCCGGCTCGAGAGGCTGGACACCAAGCACCATCATGGGGAATTCGGACAGTGGCAGCGCGCTCCACGCATGGCAGTCACTTCGCGGAGATTTGTGATCGACTTCTGGGAATGTCGTCAAATGCTGTCCCAGGAAGACTCTCCAACGATCCCATTGCTGGTGGGCACGCTGATATAACCCAGTCATTTCTAAAGCTCTAAACAAATGAAATGACATAGGCGTGGATACCTTATCCAGTGTTTTGTCGTCCAACATGCGGAGCAGCAGCTCCCGTGCTTCTTCGCCTTTGACAGCACCCGATAGGACTGCCCAAACCTGCACATGCTGGCTGGTTCTCTCCCTATGCGGTATATCGACAAAGATTTTACGTTCTTGCGACCAGCAGATTTTGCGAACCGCCTCATTGACTCGCTCCTGCTTTTCAGCACATTCCTGTGCTGCATCTCGCCAACCGGTCCACTCAAACAGCTTCGCTGCTCTTTCAAGCGCTGCGGCGTACATGAGACTAAGGATCGTAAGCGGCGGGTTTTCTCTACCTGCCGGGGAGCCGGAAGTCCAATCATGCACATTATCGATGTAAGCCCAGTACTTATCTGGCGTTGCCCCGACAAGTCCTTCAGGCGTCAGCAATTTGTCGAACCATTCCAGCAGATCAGACATCGTCGCCCGATACGATTTGATCAGCTCCAAATCTCCAAATTGCATATAATGCTCATACAGCATATGTATCCAATAGAGCGAGAAGGAAGGAATCACGCGCGGCTCTGATGACGGATAACGGCATTGCAGCATCCCCGAAGGCAGTCTGGAGCTATGAAAATCGAATATAGCGCGCCTTGGCAGACGATCGTCCGTTGACAGTTGATAGGTAAACATCATCTGCAACCTGGTATCCATGATATACTGCAGCTGCTCGTAATATGGGCAATCCTCGTAGGTTTCGTGCATGCATCTTAGAAGCGTATTGATGCTTATTTCCCATATTTGATTCAGCTCCGGATCGGAGCAGGAGAATGCACCTTCTATTTCAAGTGGATACCCCGTATCTCTAAACTGAAACCTAGTGATATGAATAGGTGAATCTCCTGCATTCACTTCAAGCCGGACGAAACGGGCTGTACGGAACGTAAACGGTTCATAGATCTCAGGACTTTGCTCCGTACCAACGCCAGCCACCGTATACTGATCGTATTCGCCGAGCAGACAGCCTCCTTCAGCTTGATCACGAATTCCTTTTTCCCTTTCTCCAGAAATCGTCGGAATCGGTTCATAGCATTCCGCACACAGTAGACGGRTTTGGCTTCCGGCTCCCCCAGTCATAGAAAGCTGAAGATAGCCAGTTGCCAGCATACCCGCATCGAATTCCGCCCATATTTTTCCACCTGCCGGTATAATTAGAACGTCGGAGCCTTCAACCATCCGTTGCACCTTGACAACTTCAGTCCCTTCCGCCCGTACAATCTTGGCCCAGTCGGTTTCCGTCTCGTATAGTGGAGGAATCGGCCTCGCCTTCAAATTCCAGGGCAAGAACAACCCCCAATTATCCCTTGTAGGCATAAAGGCTACAGCTGATTTCCACGCACTGTCATCGTAGGTAATCTGCTGCCAGTTATGTGGCACATACTCACCTTCGACACGCTCCAACCCTCCGAGCCACGAAGTTACCTTTGTAGCCTCTAGGTGGAAGCCTTTATCCGCCATGCATTTCCATTGGTCGTCGGAATGCAGTGTATTCACGATGGTTCCATCCATCTTTTCCAACGCCCCATCTAACCAGAAGCCCCCCAAATCGGCACGAGTGACCGACATTGGACCCGCTTTGCCCTCGCCATGCCATGGTGAAGCGTAGTAATAATGCAACACCTTCGCTGCCAGCACGTTTTTTCCGGATTTAAGCTGATCGGTAAGATCAACCGTTTCATAATAATGATTCCAGGTATCCCCTTTGCAAGGACCGACTGCCACCGACTCGCCATTCAAATAAAGACGGTATCGGCTATCTGCAGATACATGTACGATGAGTCTAGCATCAGAAGAATTCTCTACCTCGAATTCGCGTCTGAAATAAACAAGCTCATGCTCTCTTAAGCTGCTTCGTTCCATTCCATTGGTCCAGATCCACATACCCTGCCAACGCTTGCTTTCTTCCATATAAGCCATGGTGT
Organism: Paenibacillus sp. P4_A9; assembly: GCF_056402415.1. Taxonomy (NCBI): domain Bacteria; kingdom Bacillati; phylum Bacillota; class Bacilli; order Caryophanales; family Paenibacillaceae; genus Paenibacillus; species Paenibacillus sp. P4_A9. The sequence goes on along the minus strand of NZ_JBFUHL010000062.1, from coordinate 15,039 downwards.
TTTCTAACCTCCTCATTCGTGTGGATTCAGCAAATTGCGCTGCTCCCGTCGATGCATCACAGACATGTACCAGAACATTAGGGCCGCAACAAGGGCTAACAACGAACCCATGGTATACAACGCATTGAAGCTAAAACGATCTATGATCCAGCCACCGCCGTTGCTGGCTAGCAAACTCGATAAATTGAATGAGATTAAGGCAAGCATTGTTTGTCCCGTCGTTTTCAAACTATCTGGCGACATCTCATAAATAAAACTAATACTAGCAGCCGTATATAAACCGAACGTAATGCCATGCAGCATTTGGCTTGCTAACAGCACACCAAATGTCGGCTCCAATGAAATCACGAACCAACGCAGGCATGCCGCCATGGCACATAACGCAAGGATATGAAAATAGCCAAACCGTTTCAACAGATAGCCTGATAAAATCATGAATGGCAGCTCACAGATCGCCGAAACGGTATTGAGCAAGCCTATATTTTGAGCTACTTCGCCGCCAAGCTTACCTACCAGCATCGGGAAAAATACCGCGTAAAAGTTACTTGCGATACCTAGGAGTAACGAACACATGAGAAACAGTAGTATATAGCGATTTCTGATCAGCTCGCGAAAGCCGGCAGACATCGCTTTCGGCTTGGGATTGCCTGAGTCCGCCGTCTTGACGAGCAGCAGCGCCGCGAACGAGAGCACCATCGTCATCATATGGATAATAAACATCGTATTCATACCAAACTTGTTGTACATAATCCCTAGAGGCGTCACCGCCAACGCGAAGCTGATCGAGCCCAGCACGCGGATGTTGCCGTAGCTTTGACCGTTCGCCTTAGCATGACTTACCGTTAGCTGTTCCATATTCGGCCTTACGGCAGAGAACAAGAAGGTGTACAAGGCGGATACAATAATATAGATGTAAAACCTTTCCCCAGCCAGCAGGTAACCGAATGCGACTAGAGGAGTTAGCAAAAGGCTCGACAAGAGTAATCTCTTGCCGATGCCAAAACGATCGCTTAGCAGACCCCATATAGGCTGGGCCATAAGTCCGATTAATGGCCCTAGCGAATATAGAAAGCCGATTTGACTGTTGCTCAGCCCCTGTTGGGAAAACCAATAGCTCAGAAAAGGTTGGTAGGAAGCAATTGCAATGTAGTACATCCCAATATATAAGTGCATGGAATACTTTGAAAGGCTGACGTTCATTGATGCTGGCGCTGTCATCCCTTGCTTTTCAAGTTTGGATGCCATTAGATATGGATCATCGTAGATTTGGATTCAGCGATGATTTCATCCGCTCCAACTTCTCGACCCAACCGGTCAGACATGTAAATCCCTTCACTGATTAACATCGTCTGCAATGCAAGCTGCGCCGTCGGAAGCAGCGGCACGCGCCCTTGCAAGGCTGCAATCCAGTGGCACTGGGAGGAATCGTAAGCATCCTCGTTCTCGATTAGCTTATGACGACGGAAATCCATGGCGTCCAGCTTCACGGTAGAATCGATCTCCAAATCGCTAATGGTTGTATGATAGCTGAACGGCGACAGCCGAATTCCACCCTGTGAACCAACGATGCTGCTGCCCTCGAATTCATTCATATGAATCGCCCAAGCCTCGATAATATCAAGCGATGAACCTCCAGCGAATTTGACGAAGCCAAGTCCGAGCTCTTCCACATTGTAACCGCTCTCCTCGCGCCGCTTCGGGTCCATGTCGGTTTCCTGATAGATCTTTCCACTGACCCGTTCCACCTTCGGCTGACCAAGCAGGTACAGCATTTGTGAAATATGGTAGACCCCCATATCGAACAATGCGCCGCCGGCTGATTCCTGTTTACGCACGAACGTCGACGTACCGTAGCCATCGACAAACGGACGACCGCGACGGCGGTAGCCTGTCGACCGGGCATGATACAGTCGCCCTAGCTTGCCTTCTTCGATAAGAAGCTTGGCTGCCTTCGTTTCTTTCGCGTACAGTGTGCCAAGCTGAACATGAAGCATGCGGCCGGTGTCCTCCGCCGCCTGAAGCATTTTAACCCCGTCTATATAGGAGCCTGCGATCGGCTTCTCGCAATAGACGTGCTTGCCCGCTTCTAATGCGGCAATGGTAACAGCAGCATGATAGTTGTTGTGCAGGCACACGTCGACGGCATCAAGATCGTCGCGCTCCAGCATTTTACGGAAATCGGTATATTTATGAGGGATTTGGTTGGACGAGCAGACACGATCCAGCTCTGCCTCATTAATATCACAAGCTGCGACGATTTCCGCATCCGCGATTTCTGCATATCTTTTCAAGTGGCCTTTGGCAATTTGTCCAACGCCAATCATACCGATTCTCATTTTTCCCATGATGGTTAATCCCCTTTATTTGTAATTATTTCGCTTTAAGAGCTCGCTTTACAGATGAAAGCAGCCATTCAACCTCGGCATATTGATCTCCTGGGGCATTGTACTCTAAGCCTAAACAGCCTTTGTATTCGGCATCACGCAATATACTTAGGCACTCCTCCACCCGATTCATCATATTATTGGCATCTAGATGGGTATGCATGATGTACTTGGCAACTCTCCGGTCACCATTCTCGATATCGCTGCGCCAGCGGTTAAAATGCAGCAGGATACCGTAAGCCGGATGGTCAACCGCTTCGGAAACACGCTGCATGACATCCGGATATAGCTGGGCGCCATAATGGTTTTCGGGGCCTACCTTGAACCCAGCGTTGTAAGCAAATTCGCTGTATTCCTTATAGCCAGAAACAATACAATCGAACTGCTCCTCCGTTAGATCCGTCTGATCACGTACGCCAAAATCTAGGCGCATCGTACGAGCTCCGAGATATTCTGCCGCCCGCAGATGGGCAAGCGCATTGCGACGCAGCTCTTCCCGCTGCTCCCGATCGTCATGCCACAGATCCGCCCAGTCGACGCACAGGTTAACGAGCTTAAGCTCCTTCTCCTCGAGCGCCTCCTTGACCTTGCGCAGGTAATCCTCTTCCGTACTGAGCAGCATACCATTCCAAATATCTGCCGTTTGCAAACCATATCGGTATTTGCACGACTCCAGGTACCCGAATAAATCGATCTTGCCTTCCTTCCGCAGTCCGTTAAACGAATATGAAGCAATGGATATGTTTGTCATTACATTCAGCCTCCTAGAGTTTCGATCGCAATTTTTTTTTATTCTTTTACACTGCCCATCACAATGCCTTTGACGAAAAAGCGTTGCAGGAACGGATATACCATCAGGATCGGCAACACGCCCAAGAAGATTTGAGACGTTTTGACCGTACGTTCGGACAACTCTTGAAGCAAGGTTAAATCTGTTGAAGTCATCATATTCAGATCATTGCTCACGATAATCGTGCGCAAGTAGCTCTGCAGCGGATAGTTTTCTGGATTATTCATGAGAATAAGACCGTCAAACCAACTGTTCCACTGGGCAACCAGGGTGAACAAGAAAATCGTAGCAAGTGCTGGCATTGAGAGAGGGACATAGATACGCCATAGCGTCGTCCAGTGTCCCGCACCGTCCATGAAAGCGGACTCTTCAAGCTCCTTCGGAAGTCCCCGATAGAAATTTAACAACAGGATGACATTGAACACAGGTACGGCGCCTGGCAGCACCAATGCCCAAATGGAGTCGATCAAGCCTAACGATTTAATCGTCATATACCAAGGAATCAACCCGCCATGAAATAACATCGTCAAAACCATGACCCACGCATATCCAGTTCGCCAACTAAATTTATGCTTCTCTTTGGATAACGGATAGGCGGTAAGAACAGTTAGAAACATACTGATAGAGGTTCCCAGCACCAGCCGTTTAAGTGAAACATACAGCGCTGCAACAAATTCCGGTTTTTGCATGGCATACTTATAAGCACTCGTTGTAAACTGCACAGGCCAAAGCTTGACCAAGCCCCCCGTGGCAGCGGCACTTGAGCTAAAGGAAACCGCCAACACATGAATTAAAGGCATGATGCACAGGATCGACAGCCCGATAAGAAATACATAGTTGAACGCAATGAACAGTTTTCGGCTAATCCCTGGATTTTGAACCATTGTCCCACTCCCCTTTCTTAAAAGATCCGATAACCGGCGAATCGATGAGCCAGCAGATAGGATATGGAGATAAGCAATAGCGATACGAGCGATTTGAATAAGCCAACTGCCGTTGCAACACTGTACTGCGCATCGATTAACCCGATCCGGTACACGAACGTGTCGATAATATCTCCGCTCTCATAGACTTGTGGGCTATACAGATTAAAGACTTGATCGAATCCAGCATTCAGCACGTTGCCTAAACTTAGCAGCGACATCAGCACAACGACAGGTAACATTCCTGGTAATGTAATATGAAGTGTCTGCTTCCAGCGATTCGCCCCATCCATTACCGCTGCCTCATAGAGGGCAGGATTAATGCCAGTCAGTGCCGCCAAATACACGATCGTTCCAAAGCCAAAGTCTTTCCATGTGTCCGTTGTGACTAAGACATATGGAAACCAGCTGTTATTTCCCAAAAAGTAAATCGGGTCCAATCCAAGCAGGCTGACAGTTTGATTGACAATTCCCTTTAAGGAAAGCAGGTCGATCAAAATACCGCCTAGAATAACCCAAGACAAGAAGTGAGGTAAATAAATGAGTGTTTGCACACTTCGTTTGATTTTCTCGCTCGCCATTTCGTTCAGCAATAAAGCAACTGTAATCGGAGCAAACAGTCCTGCGATGATTTTCATGACAGCAATAAAAATGGTGTTATAAACGATACTCAACGTATCGGGCAAGTTATAGACATAGAGAAAATTTCGGAACCCTACCCATTCCGATCCGAACATACCTTTAGCTGGCATGAATTTCTGGAAGGCGATAACAATTCCGATCATCGGCCAATAACTGAAGACCAGCAGAAGGACAAGTGCAGGTAGAATCATGAGATGAAGAGGCAGCTCTTTCCGCCATTTCTTAAGAATCATTACATCACCTTCCTTGGGCATGTGTGACAAAGATGAGCTGCGGAAAGAAGAAGCCTCTCAACCGCTGCTCTTCCTGCTGTCATACGTCCTATTTGGTCGTTTTGGCCCAGTCATTGACTTCTTTCGTCATGTCAGTTCCGCCTAGCTTCTTCCAGTCTTCTACGAATTTATCGAAGGTTTCAATGGGGGCACCCGTAATAATCTTCGTGAAGGTTTCAATTTCCATCTTGTCGAGCGTAGCTTTCTTCTCGCCCATCGTCTTCGTAGCAGCGCCGAAAAATTGATTCATTAGCGGCAAATTTTGCTTCTGGTATTGATTAAGAACCGCGAACGAACCGCTTTCGCCAAATACCMGGTCTTGATTCCACTCTTTGTTATTGCCATTCTTAAATGCCTTGATCTTATCAATTGTGATTTGCTGCTCCGCGTTAAATTTGGTCGTATTCCCTGACTTCGTGCTGGCCACTACCGCCAGGTGATTTTCCATATTTTTATTGGGATTCACGATTCTGAATGCCGCATATTTAAATAGCTCGATCCCATCGCTGGAGGCAACATATTTGCTATAGTCTTGCTTCTCGCCCCAGCCCTTCTCGGCATACAAATTGATCATCTTCAAGAGGGCTTCTGGATTTTTGGCACCCTTCTTAATGACATAGTAAGAGGAAGTCGGATTCACAACTGGAGGTCTAGCTGGCTTCGAATCCACACCAACGATCGGAAACGCCGTCCACTCCATCTTAGGATCCAGATCTTTTCCCTTTTGCAGCGGACTAATCGGATTCCACATAGAGCCGTAATATAGCCCAATTCTACCTGCGACCGCATCCTCGCCTGTTTTGTTTCCGTCTTTCACACCAAATTCTTTATCGATAAAGCCTGCTTTGTACATCTCCTGCAGCTTGAGAAGCGCCGGCTTCATCTCTGGTTGTACCGAACCATAAACCAAATTACCAGATGCATCCTTCACCCAATTCCCCATAAACGCTTGGAAGCCGGCAAAGTAACCGGATAGACCCATAATACCGCTTGCGCCGATCCCTTTATTCACACCTAGGCCAAATGTATCGTTCTTGCCGTTTCCATCTGGATMCTGCTTCGTGAAGGCTTCTGCAATTTTATAAACATCCTGCATCGTTTTCGGTTCAGTCAGATTCAGCTTCTTCAGCCAATCTGTTCGGACCCATAGAAGAGGTGCTCCGTCGATCGAAGATCCGCCACTCGGAATCGCCATCAATTTCCCGTTAAACTTGGCAGAGTTAAGCTGCTCAGGACCTTCACCTTCCAAGAACTTCTTGGTCAACGGTGTCGCATACTTCGAATACAGATCCGAAAGATCCTCTACCATGCCAGCGTCAACTAGCTGCTTCAGTTGGATTGGTGTTACTCCGAAGAAGTCAGGAAGATCGCCAGAAGCGATCATGACGTTTAATTTCTGGGTCGCATCATCATTCGTGGTGGCAATCCAGTTATACTTCACTTTGATTCCTAGTTCATCTTGGAAAGCTTTCGCCCACACATTATTCTCAATCGTATCGCCGTTTGCGAATTTGACAGTCGCATCTACAACTCTGACCGTTGATACTTCGATGGGAGTTGAATACTTCTCCAGAGGTCCAGATACAGATACTGACGAACTAGATTTAGGAACATCACTGGAAGTCGGCGTTGATGAAGAACTACAAGCGGATACAGTAATCATGGCACTTAACGCAATAAACGAATAAGCAGATCTCATTGGTTTCATTAGGTAGCCTCCTATTTGCACAAATGATTATTCTGAAATTCTAGGTAGTGGCAGCTTTCGACCTTTGATGAGCTGATTGCGTACCCACATATTATTTACGGTACGATCTTCATCATTAAGCAACAGCTGATATAGCCTCGCTCTAAACTCACTAACCATCGTTGTCAAGTTGACATTGTCAATCACGTTATGCAGCTCTTCTGGGTCCTTCTGCAAATCATATAGTTCGTCTACGTCAGTCGGATTCCAAATGTATTTCCAGTCTTTCGTTCTCAACATACGCTGAATATAGAGCCCAAACTGCTGGCCGTTATAGGTCGAGACCACTTGCTCCGGCCAATCTTCTGGCGTAATCCCTTGCAAAAGCGGCATGAGTGAGCGACCATGCAAGTTGACTTCCGGCAATGGCAACCCTGCCGCTTCAAGCAGCGTTGGTACGAGATCAAGTAAGTTGCATACCATCGCATCACAGTTGCTGCCTGCTTGCACGACGCCAGGCCATCGAATAATCATCGGGACACGGACGATATCGTCGTACATTACACAATGCTTGTCGAACATCCCATGACTCCCGCACATATCACCGTGATCCGTTGTGTAGATCACGAGGGTATTTTCAGCCTCCCCGCTTTCCTCAAGTGCAGCAAGGAGTTTGCCGATAGCATCGTCAGTCTGCGTGATATGAGCGTAATAGTGCGCCACAATGGGTGCCCAATCCTCCCATTTGTAATGATCGATCTCCCAGGTTACAAGCTGCTGCCTCTGTATATAGGGCTTCCCCTCAAAGGAGTCATGGAAGCTGCGCCACTTAGGAATATGCTCCGGCTCATACAGGTCCGCAAAAACGCGGTTAGGCACATAGGGCGGATGCGGGTCGGTCAGGTCTAAGCGTACATGCCACGGCCCGCCTTGCTGTTGATAGCTCTTCATCACTTGGATGGCCTGCTCTGCTAGCCAGTGTGTTCGCGAATGTTCAACTGGCACCGTATCCACGTAGCTTGGGAAGGTATGCAGCAATGGTTGCTCGGGATACAAGCTTTTTCGAAAATGATTGTATTGATCCTCCCCGATGTAGGTCTCGTATCCAAATGCGCGAGGGTCGTGATGTTCGCTCACATGCCATTTCCCAATATGTCCATTTCGATACCCATTGTTAAGCAAATCGCGTGTCCACACGTAGATATCGGGACTAAGATCCGGGATATGGGGCCCTAAGTTGTAATTCCATAAGGTGCCAAGCGATTCAGCCCTTCTTCCCGCCATAAAGGCTTGTCGAGCTGGACTGCATAAGGGAATTGGCGTAAATGCGTGTGTGAACCACATGCCCTGTTCAGCCAGCTTATCCAGATGAGGTGTTTGAACAGGGTAATCGCGACTGTGTCCCAAACAGTCATACCGTTGTTGGTCTACCATGATGAGAAGGATATTCGGCTGTTTGACCGTCATGATTCATTTCACTCCAATTAACTGGGTTGATTTGCTGCTAAAATAATCAACTTCGCCGTTCTCTTAGGATAGGATCCTACTTTTTCCCGACTAACTCACCCCGCAGGACCTCATCTACTCTCGAGTTAGTCGATTTATTCGACTAACTTACCCCGCAGGACCTCATCTGCTCTCTAGTTAGTCGATTTATTCGACTAACTCACCCCGCAGGACCTTGCCTTCTCTCAAGTTAGTCGATTTATTCGACTAAACAAAAATCCGCGCAATGCGCGGATCTGTCTAGATACGCCAAGCAAAAGTACCTACTTCTTTACTTTAACTATGAATATCTCACTTGATGTAACCCCTGCATCATTGACGAGCTCAGCGCGGTACTCATACGTACCAATGGTTCGATCCGTCAACAGAACTTCGGCAAATTGGGCGGCTGGCGTTCCCACTGTCAGAGCCTGCGTATGGATGAGCACGCCATTCTCATATAAATGGTAAGTTGAGCCGTTCGTTCCCCACCACATATTCATGCTGACTTTATAGCTTCCATCGCCATCCCAATTATCGGAAGAAAGAACGGCTTTCCCCGGTGCAGCATCCTTTACGGTAACCACACGCGTTTCGCTTCTTGTCGTACCGAATGCATTCGTGAGCTCCGCATAGTACGTATAAACACCGTTCTTCTTGCCGTATACGGAAGTCGTGACCGATTGAGCTATGGGTGTTGCATCCTTCAGAATTACCGTATCAATCAACACGTCATTCTCATAAAGCTTATAAATTCTGCCGTTATTTCCGTAGTACAGATTCATCTTCACCTGATACTTACCATCTAGAAGTCCTGTATCATACCCATTGTCATCGCTAAGAACAGGCTTCCCTGGCTTGCCAGTACTTTTGGATACGATATTGTCAACAACTGCAGTAGCCGAACCGCGATTTCCTGAAGCATCGACGAACTCGAAGGTGAAGCTTTCATTAAAGAGGAACCTGTAGCTGTTTGAACCCTCATTATTCGTGATCGTTACGGCTTCACTCGGTGTAATCGTTGCGGTTACTTCCTCCGCCTCTGGGTCAACCGTGCTATAAGACACCGTTGCGGTAGGCGCTTTCGTGTCTTTAAAGCCATCACGAATATACGCATTGACTGTATAAGCGGAATATTCAAGCGGCCATTCCTTAAGCCCGCGATTTCTCGCTTCTGTTAAAAAGGCTTGCAAAGTTGCCGTTTTACCTAAACTACCATGATAGGAATCAACCGAGCGCGCAGGGTCGTCCCACGTAGGATCAACCATATCCCCTATACCGCCGCCCCAGTTATACTGGATATTTCCCGCATAGTTGATCCCTGCGTAATTCCTAATGCCGACGTAGGAGCCTAGCTCTTTACGATTAGCAACAATGTTGCCCTCTAGCGTAACTGTCCCGCTTCCTAGATCATCCAGCCACAGCCCCCATACGGCAGCTGTTCTTGGTTCGCTGCTATTGGTTGGGTCCATTCTTTTTCCTGCCAAAATGACGTTATTCTTGGCATGTGCAAATGTTCCAGCTTGTAAAGGAGTGCCCTTATAGCCCAGCTGCAATCCGATGGAATTTTCGACAAACAAGTTATCCTCATACAAGCCTCCTGGACGCCCTTGTACGCCATGACTGGAAGCTCGCGCAATCACATTTCCTCGTACAGTCACATGGTTACCCACGTTGCTGGTCTGGATATACATATTGTGATTATATTGGTTGGCCCCTGCACCAGGTACATTTTCATTCCATCCATTATGATCAAACAGATTCTCTTCTATTAATAATCCATCAACACTCGTTGCATAGATACCTGAGGGTCTGACTGCATTGCTATTGGACGTATTCGGCGACCAGACATCTGTGACCATCGATCTTCTTAGTTTGAAATTCTGATACTTAAAGGTTGAAAAATTTTGGACAATAATATCTGTAAATTCTAGCTTACAATCTTCAACTAAAAGATTGTTCCCGCCTCCAACGAAACGCAAGCTCGACGGGGAAGTCCCCGTAAACGCTGGATCGGCAGGGTCCATTTTATACGCCACAAAGTGAAGGCCGATGATGGCCAAATTGGATCGCACCTGACCATTATGGTCGATAAAGTTAGAGCTAACCTTTAATTTCGGCCTTTCCCCTGATTCACCATAATAGGAGAGGACCAGAGGCTCGCTTTCGCTTCGCCCTGATTTGAACCGGCCTAATGTTTCATCGGTCCACACATCTCCTCTTTTTAAAAGCAAATGATCTGGATACCCATCACGTACGAATGAGGCTGCTTTAGCAAGCGTTTTCACTGGGGTGCTAGTTGAAAGACCGTCATTGGCATCATCGCCTTCAGAGCTGCTGACATAAACAATCAAGCTGTCTGTGCTCGCACTAATTTCCGTCCAACCGCTATTGGATGGATTGACTTCCGCCAGGGCGATACTTGAGCATGCAAATATCATGATCAATAAAAGCAAAGCTGATACCATTTTTTTCAAGGTTCGTTCCTCCTCCGTTTTGGAAAAGATACTTACTCCGCTGCTCTAATTTTCTTAAACACGCGAAAGCTCCGCTCACTACATTCCGATATCGCAATTGGATGAAACCCTGGAATATTTGAATAGAGTATATCGTTCAATGGCAGCGTCCATTGTGACGGTATGTTTTTCGCACCAATAAAAGCGCCCATGATGGAGCCAACGGTTGCCCCATTACAGTCGGTATCCCATCCGCCAAGTACAGCAGTAGTGATCGCCTTTGTAAAATCACCATCCCCATGGATGAGTGCGGCTGTCACTAGTGCAGCATTATTGTTGGTATGGACCTCATGATAATGGTTGAACGCTATCCAAATTCGCTCAATCATCTGCAATTGATCCGGCGTGCTTTTGGCAATCTCGATGGCTATTTTAATATCATGAGCAAGCCTGCAAGTCGTTGGAATTTCACTCAAGCCAATTTCTACTACTCTTTCTATATCCGTTTCAACAAAAGCAGCCGCTATCATCGCAGCAACGAACATTTCGCCATAAATCCCATTCTTTACATGGGTGAAAGAGGCATCTCTCCAAGCCAACTCTGCTGCTAATTCTGGATTCCCAGCAGCTCCGTAAGCCAGACCATCCGCACGAATCTGTGCTCCGATCCATTCGCGGTAGGGGTTCAGATGATGCCTCACCCAATTCAGCTTCTCTTGCCAATCCTCTGGCTGTACGGCACCGAGATGATGCGTCACTTGCGCAAAATTCAAATACGCTTGGGTTTCGGCTGTGCATACCGCTTGGTATGGCAGCATTTGGTGCCATAGCTTACCGACATCCCACGTGTTAAAATCCAAACCGTGTTGTTCCAAGAGAATTAACCCTAGGACCGTATAGCGGATGTCATCATCGGTTGGCATGAATTGGATCTGTTCTCTTGTCGCATGCAGATTCGATCGACGGAGCGATATCCCCATAATCTGTTCTACTCTCGAGTGGATCGGAGCGTAACTCGCCATTGGCCAAGCATCCGCTCCTTTAAACCACAGCTCGATGTACTTCCAGCCAGGATGTGAGGTATCCCCTTTCATGTACGGATAATTCTCAAAAGGCATACCAAGCGCACAACCGGAACACCGCCCAAGCCATGCTCCGTGAAACTTATCCCTCCACTCCTCATCCGTGAAGGGATTGCTGCTGCCACGAGAAATGTCTGGTCGAAGACGTCTGATTTCTTCTAAGGAATTCGGCTCGGTGAATGGGAAATCGGCACGAGGGCTAAGATTCGTTAGCTCTTGGTAGAATGCCATTAACTCAAGTTCTGTCCATTCCGAAGAAACAGACCATCGTGCTCCTATTTCCTTAACGTCACAGCCTTCTTCTCGTTTCTGGCGAATTTCTTCCCTAACTAAATCTCTCAAAGGCATCCAACCAGCCAATTTCATCACTACTCCCCATGCACTGAGCCGCCTCGCAACTCAAGAAGCTTATTTCATATAACGGCTGTAAGCCGATTGTTGTACCTCAGTGAATTCATCTACGCCCATATCCTTCAGCTTCTTCATGAAGCCGTCATAGCTCTTCTCGATATCATCTGCACCCATAATCCACTTTTGAACCATTTCTCTCACGTACGTGTTAATCGCAACTGACAACGTATCAAACTTCTTCTTCTCTTCCGCCGTATAATTTAAGATCGGGAATGGTTTTTTCATATATTGGTTTTTGGAGTAGTCTTCAACAGCTGTGATGGACTCAGGTGTTGACACAAGTTTAGTGAAATCTAGTGATTGCACATAACCGAATTCGTGCTGCGCCCCGAACTTATACATATTTTCCAAAGGCGTTCCTTTCATTACCTCTGGTGACATTTTAATTTGTCCGTTTTCTTTCGTGTACGATTGACCTTCAACCCCGAAATTGGCCAAGCGAGTGCCCTCTTCCGAGAACCAGAAGTCCAAGTATTTAATCGATTCTACTGGGTATTTATTTTTCGCACCTATCCCGAAGCCATGATTACCGAATTTTTGTTGCCATGTTGCCTCGACATGCTTGCCATTCACGTTTTGCGGAGGTGCGATGACAGCCATTTCAAAGCCTGGAACTTGTGTAGCTAAGGAGCGATTGAAATTCAATGTACTCGGGAAGAAATCATGCGTAGATCCGCCTTTGTTCTCACCTAATAGCACATCTCTAGCTTTAGCCCCTCTAGTAAAGATTTCAATGTCAATAAGTCCCTCTTTGTACCATTTGGCAATATTCGTTATCGCGGTCTTGAATTGCGGCTGCGTAGGACCATAAGTAAGCTTGCCTCCAGATTCAGCCCATTGCAGCGTTAGATCTCCACCGTAGGTAGCGTCAAAGAACACAAGTAGATCATAGATACCGCTAGTATCTCTGCTGAAGTATGGTACTTCATCCGCTTTTCCATTACCGTTCGGATCCTTTTCTTTAAACGCTTTCAGCACATTGTAATACTCCTGATACGTCTTAGGCACCTGAAGACCAAGCTTGGTCAGCCAATCCTTGCGAATGAGCCAGCCTTTGCTAACACCGCTTCCATCAAAAACGTACGGAACGAAGTACATTTTACCGTCAGCAGCTTTCGCATATCTTGCGTAGTCTGGATCCTTATCCATAAACTTCTTAAGGTTCGGCGCGTTTTTATTAATCAAGTCGGTTAAGTCCATCAATGCGCCTTGTGGGCCATATGTTTTCATTGTTTCACGGAAGCCGTGAACGATATCGGGAACTTCGTTGGATGCGATCATCAGGTTGAACATTTCTCCACTTTTGGAGCCGCTGCTTTGACCTGTGCCTTTCAAGTTCACATTCGTTAACTCACCAGCCTTCTTGAACACCGCCCAGTTATTATCGAACGCGAAGCGATCACCATAATGCATATGAACAGTAAGATCGAGAGGTTTCTCACTCACAAGGCTGCCCGCTAATTTCTTAGGCTCTGGTGTTGCGGCAGGTGCATTGCTTGCGACAGGTTTCTCCGTGCTGCTGTTGCCAGTGCTGCATCCAACTAAACCTGTTGCAAGTCCCATGGCCAATACGATCGAGATCCCTTTTTTTATGCGTGTTTTTTTGTTCATCATCGATAAAAACCTCCCGTTATATGTTTATTATATATAAGAAACACGTCATATGACGTAATTCCAAAAGTTAACATTCCTGATCCTTAGATCAAGAATTCGTACTACCCCTTCAAAGACCCAATCATGACACCCTTAACAAAAAACTTCTGAATGAATGGATAAACGATTAGAATTGGTAAAGTCGCTACAATAATGGTGGCATATATGACTGTTTCTTGTGCAGTCACACTTAAATCACTCAAATTCTTGATTTCATCGGATACTTCCATTTGCACGACCAGCTTCTTTAGCAGGACCTGCAACGGCATCTTCGATTCGGCTTTTAGAAGTACCATCGCCCAGAAATAGGAGTTCCAATGCCCAACTGCATAGAACAGGCCAATTGTCGCCAACGCCGGCTTAGATAAGGGGAGATAAATGCTCCAGAGAATTCGCCAGTCACTAGCTCCGTCCACCTTCGCCGATTCTTCCAGTTCCTCTGGTATGGCCTGCATAAAAGTTCTAAGAATGATGACATTCATCGTGGAAATCGCGAAAGCGAGTAAAAATCCTGTACGGCTATTGAGCAAGCCCAAATCCTTGAGGTTCAAGTAAGTGGGAATCATCCCTGCGCTAAACATCATCGTAAAAGCAATGAAGAATCCAATGGCTGTTCTGCCCATTAATCGTTTTTTGGACAAGGGATATGCCCCCATCATTGTAAAGAGCAGATTGACAAGCGTACCTGCCACCGTATAGAAGATCGTGTTCGCGTAGGCAATCCAGAGCCCCTTCTCTGCCAATACCGTCCTATAGGACTCCCAAGTAATCCCTTTAGGCAGTAACACCACATCTCCGCGCAAGACATACTGCGCCTTGCTTATGGAGGCAGAGAATACATAAATGAACGGATAGATCGTGGATAATGCCAGTAAWGAAAGAAACAGATAGTTAATGACTGAAAATATCTTTTCTCCTCTGGAGAGTCTCATGCAGGTCACCTACCACAATCCGTTGCCGGTTAATTTTTTACTTATTTTATTACTTAGAAAGACCAGAACCAGACCTACCGTGTTATTAAAGAGCCCGACAGCGGTTGCCAAATCATATTTCCCTTGGACTAATCCCGCGCGATATGTATAGGTGCTTAGCACGTCTGCCGTTGCATAGGTTGAAGGCTGATACAACAAGATGATGGCCTCGTGTCCCACTTCAAGAAAGTTGCTTATTCGGAGCAGCAGCATAATGACAATCGTTGGCAAGATGCCAGGGATGGATATATGCCACATCCGTTTCAACTTGTTCGCCCCATCC
>NZ_JBFUHL010000061.1:0-24150 GCF_056402415.1 Paenibacillus sp. P4_A9 | reverse complement strand
TTGCAACAGGAGCAGTAGAAGCAGCTGGTGTAATGGAACTGCTTGCGGTCTGATTGCTGCCGCCACAAGCCGAGATCGTCGCTGCCATCGTCGTGATGGACATGATAACTAACATTTTTTTTACCATGAAAGAGCCTCCCTATTTTTCCTTTGAGTATGGATAAAGCAATATACCAAATATCATGGAACCATTGTAGAGCTGGCCCACCACCACCCTTCAAGTATGACTTCTAGGTTTAACCCTTTACAGAGCCGACCAGAACACCCTTAACAAAATACTTTTGTAGAAATGGATACACGCATAGGATCGGAAGTGTGGCTAGAATAATCGAGGCCGCCTGAATCGACTGTGGTGAAACATTCAGCGCTGCATCGACATTGGTCCGCATGAAGGTATCCGTCGAAGTGACGAACAATTCCTTCAAATATAGCTGCAAGGGTTTCAAATCTGCCGAGTTGATATAGATCAGCGAAGTAAAGTAATCGTTCCAGAATGTAACGGCATAGAATAAAGCGATCGTCGCTAGTACGGGCATGGAAAGCGGTAAAATAATACGTACTAGAATCGTCATATTGCTGGCCCCATCCATTTTCGCCGATTCCTCAAGACTGTCAGGCAGACTTTCAAAGTAGCTTTTGACAATGAGCATGTTGTACACGTTAATCATGAATGGCAGGAATAGCACAGGAAGCTTATCGATGAGATGGAGCTGATGCATGAGCAGATATGTCGGGATCAACCCACCGCTGAACAGCATCGTAAACAAATACATGATGATAAAAAATTTGCGCCACCGCAGTCTTGGCTTAGATAGCGGATAGGCGGCAAGCGTCGTCATGAACAGCGCAAGGAGTGATCCAACCAATGTAACCGTAATGGAAATCATGAACGCACTCAGAAACAAGGAGTTGCTAGCTACATACGTATAGGTCCCTATTTGAAAATCGATGGGAACGATATTAACCATTCCCGAAACGACTGCCGCCTCACTGCTCAGCGATTTCGCGATGAGATTAATAAACGGAAAGATGGTCGATAAACTCAGAAGTATAAAGAACAGATGATTGATCACTGTGAAAATTTTCTCGCCGAGCGATGATGGGATGGCCGAAGACTTTCTGGCAGTCTTTGGTTTCAGCATGCGTTGTATGTTCATCGCAGATCCTCCTAAAAGTTTTGCTTTAGCAAAACTAACATCGTAAGCATATGATAAGATTTGCATTATTCCCCACTTACCAAATACCTCGTCCAAAAAACTTTCGGGCCAGACCGTTGCCTGTTAATATCAAAATAAACGCAACAACGGATTCAAATACCCCTACAGCAGTTGAGAAACTATAATCCTGTTCACCAAGACCAATACGATACACATAGGTACCGATAACGTCTGCGACATTGTAAACGCTTGGGTTATACATGACTAGAATTTGTTCGGTTCCAGCCTCCAACACGTAGCCGAGACGAAGAATGAACATAAGCAGAATGATCGGAATTAAGCCAGGCAATGTGATATGGATGATTTGTTTCCATTTATTAGCGCCATCGATCTTGGCTGCTTCATACAAACCGGGATCGATACCAGCTAAAGCAGCCAGATAGATGATCGTATTCCATCCTGTTTCTTTCCAGCCTGCAGTCCCAATGAGCACAGAACGGAAAATATGATTATCTAAGAAGAAGCGGATGGGTTCGCCGCCCATGGCGATTATGATTTTGTTCACGATACCGCCGTTCGTGGAAAGCAGATCGATGAATAGTCCGCTGACGATAACCCAGGATAAGAAGTGAGGCAAGTAGACCACGGTCTGCACGCTTCGTCTGAAAGCGATATTTTTCAATTCATTGAGTAAAATAGCGATCACAATCGGAAGTGGAAAGAGAAACAAGATTTTGTAAATGGAGATAAGCAACGTATTCTGAAATACCTGCAAAAAACTGGCAGACGAAATCAATTTATCGAAATGCTTCATCCCGACCCATGGACTTGAGGACATCCCATCGAAAATATTGAAATCCTTGAACGCAATAATAATTCCGTACATCGGTGTGTACTTGAACAGCAGGAGAAATGCGATGCCAGGAATGAGTGCGAGATACAAATCCCAATCTTTCCTGACATCGATCCACAATTGCTGTATATATCTTTTTTTAACATTTTTATTGATAGATAGGACAGTTTCCTTTGTAGTAGTCGTTTCGCTCAAGGTGCCTCCTCCTTCGTACTGTCTTTCTTAACCTAGTGTATCACCACTCGTTTTTTTGCGAATTAGAGGAATATTACTTGTTTTGGTACTTTCATAACTTCTCGATATTGAAAACAAAAAAACCTTCCCCATGAAACCCGAGAAGGCTGCCGAACGGCTTATTTGTCTATCAATTGCGTATTTCCCCAGGCGTGACACCCCAGTATTTACGGAATACTCTTGTAAAATAACTCACATCTCTGTACCCGACGCCAGATGCGGCATCGTATACGCGCGAGCCTTCCTGCAGGATTGCTTTGGCACGCTCCATTTTTCGTTCTAGCACATAGGTGGAAAAGGCTTTACCGGTTTCCTGTTTGAATAGACGACTTAAATAGGAAGAATTCACATACATCCTGTCAGCGACAGCGTGCAGCGTCATTTCCTGATCAATTTCATTTTCCACGAGGCTTAGTATGGTCTTGATCATGCCATGACTCGTCGATTTCCGCCTTTGGCCTGCATAGGCTAAATACGCCCTGATCATACGCTGCAGCCAAAAAAGGATTTGTTCCTTCGACGCCAGCTCCGAATGGTTATGAAAATAGACATAGTCCTCGCCAGCTACTTCCCGTACCGGCCAGCCCTGCTTTTGGATCATACCGATAAATAAGCATGTGAAGTATAAGATATGTTCACGAATATCATCAACGGTCTCCGCTTTCGCCATCCCACCGTTCCAAAGTGATGTTAACGTTTCATTTGCCTTATCCCCATCACCCGTTTCAAGGGCAATCTCCAGCGTTTTTTCATAGTTAGGCTGAAACGTCAGCTCCGGCTCTCTCCCTTGCTCCGCCCGGTATGGGATCGCTAGGTCATGGCCAAGCACGATTCGATCCTGTAGTGCGCGTACCGCTTGTACGTAGAGCTTGTTCATCTCCGATAAGCCACCAGTCATACCGCTGATCCCGGCACTTGCACTAAGCTTGAGGCAGCTTTTTACCGTAAATAGCAGCTTTTCGGTCAATGCATTGATTTTTTGCAGCGCAATTCTCGGCTCGTCATCGCTTGCAAGCTGAAAAATGATGACCGTACAACCTGTGAAATTGGTAGACACCCAACAGAGCGTAGACGATAAGGCTTCCTTCACAATACTACTAAGCGAAAATTGGAGGAGTGACATATCTTTCCTGCTGAAACGGCTTTCGGTCTCCGATATCGGATCCATATCGACAACTGTCACAGCGTACGCAGCATCTTTTTGCAAATCCAATTGTAGATCCCTGCATCTCTGATCAATCTCCCAGGGTTCATATTTCCCATTTAACAATCCCTGAAAAAATTCATTGACCAAGTGAGGTAGGTGCTGCTTCCACTTCAGCTTGAGCTCGTCCTCGTTATGGCGCTGCTCAAGCTCGCTTCTCAACCTCTCCGCTGCTTCGAGCACCGTCTCCAAAATTTCCTCGTCGCCTGCTGGTTTTAACAAGTATTTCATAACACCGAGACCCAAGGCCTCTTGCGCATATGTGAAATCATCATGTCCGCTAAGAACTATAATTTTTAGTAAAGGATCGGATTGGCGAAGGTGTCTAGCCAATGTCAGTCCATCCATTTCTGGCATCTGCAGATCCAGCAGGATGATGTCAGGCTTTTTGCGGTCAATGATACGAAGGGCTTCCACTCCGTTACCAGCCTGGCCTACGACCTCGATGCCATGCTTATCCCAAGGAATATTATTGGCTAACGCATTCCTGAGGCGGATTTCATCTTCCACAATTAATAAATTCATAATAGGGACCCCCGCTCGGTTTTACTTCACTTGCTTAATCCGTGAGTAACTTAGAAGTTCATCCATTTCTGTTAACGTGTTCGTCAATTGCAGCACGACAGCGGGATGAATATTAGCATCTTCTTTCTCTTTCATCAGAAATTCCTTGCATGCTGCGACCATCTCATGCAACGCAATATACAACTCTGCACCTGCTTCTCTTTGCAAATTTATAAGGAACAAGTCCAAGCTGTCTACAAGATCAATCGCCGTTTTCTCATGAACTGCCTGGCGTGGAAGGTAAACATGTACTACGTCTATTTTGACCGCCTTCAGCAATGCTTGAACTGCCCGCAGCGGATGCATCCCTGTAGAAATCGCATCGTTTCTCCACGGACCTATACGCAAAGCGCGAATCGTTTCATCCGTCGCTTGGCCGAAAGCAAATATGACGGTTCCTGTGTCTACATCCTGCGCTGCAAGAACTTGATCCACGGTTTCTTGCGCACCCAATTTAGCGTACATCGGGTATATCCCGCTGTATACAAGATTGCCTGGAAGAAGCTCGTTTTTGTGTAATTGAACGGATGGTCGAACCTCAGAGGCATTTGCATAATAAGCCTGAGGGATAACAATATCAACGTACTGCGACCAGTTGCCAATTTTATCTGACTCCGCTCCCGGTTCGGGTGCAGCCGATACAATTACATTCGGGCTGATCCTCTTGATCTCCTTGTACAGCTCCGCTACAAAATCGTCCTCGATTCGCTCGAGCCACTTCGTCCACGTTGTCCAAAGCTCCATCTGCCGCTCTGCCTGAATTTCGAGTGGATCTATGCCCTGTTCACGTTGAAAAGCCTCACGGGCATGCGCACTGAAGCAGTAGCTCATCTGCCAGTCATTCGAATGAGGAAACCTCATAAAATCCAGATTGATACCCGCAACTCCGTATGTCGTTATGATCTCCTTTACGATGTCCAGTAGATACTTACGTACAGCCGGATTTATAATATCGAGCCAWTAATAACCGGTCGCCTRCTGAGGCAACGGCCTCTCGGAATATGATTGCCTTCGGGAAAGCGCAGACCATTCCGGATAGGCTCGAAGTACAGGTCCACCCGTTTGGTCGATACCGACCATGAACCCATCCAGCCAAGCGTGCACAGAGATACCCCGCTTCTCGCCCTCCTTAACGAATGCCTCCAACGGGTCCCACCCTCGAAAAGCAGGATGCTGCTCCTCTATCTGTTTCTCCGCTGCCATGCAGCTTGGATAAATCGTATATCCCCATAGCCAAGTCTCCAGATATAACTCATTAAAGCCGGCAGCCTGCACGCGATCCAAGGTGCGGCTCACTTCCTCACGGCTATGTTCTGTAGGGCGATACCAGACTCCTCGGGCTTCCGCTGCTCTACTGGGCAGAGCATGTAGATATCCATCCAAGGCTTCCTTGGACGCCATCTTGGCCTTGCTCACGCTTCCTTCCGCGTCGGCAGACTGAAGCATGAGCGCTTCTTCCAGAAGCCGATCTGCCCTTGCCAAATGTTGTCTTGCCAAGTCAAAAGGAGCATTGACGTAGTTCTCCCAATTCTCCTTCATGATCTTTTTCGCATAGGTAATCTGCTTTTCCACCAGATCCAAACACTGGGCGGTTTCCTGCTCAGTCATAGGTAACACCCCTTTTCATGTGTTTGGTATAGAAAATATCATATCGATGATGCGATAAATAGAGGACAGCGATTACTTTCTTTGGTAGATTGATGCGGAATTTCCGAAAGAGATAAACAGACATTAGGACATGTGCGATCCGTGTTAAATAGAAGGCCGTTTAGTTAAACGATGCAGCGGTTGTGAAAAATCCACACCTCAAGAACAGCTAGATTTCCCAAGTCAAAAATATAAAAAAACAGAGTCTGCTTTAGCGGACTCTGTTTTTTTATGGATGCGAAGGTGCTTCATGATTTATTGTCATTATCATCCAAGCTCTTGTTCTCTGGAACACACTTACCTTCATTTTGCTGAGATAACTTTTCCAGATGACCTTCAATTTTCTTAAGTGTGCTTACGATTTCGTTTTGTTTCCAATACCACGTAAAAAGCTCTCGCAATATAAAAAAGAATGCAAATACCATTGCAAGTAAAACAAAGAAATTCATCATAGAAATACTACTCATATTACCTATTCCAACTCCCCGCTCTAGTAAATTCCGAAGATGTTTATTTAAATGAGCTGACCTTATTACCATTCATATCATACAATTCTGCTGGATCTTCCTCAGTATTATTATGAACATTTGCTGTRGTCCATTTTAATACACCATCAGCTTCTATCGACTTTGCTCCGCTGGTTATTAATACGGATGAACCAGTTTTTAGTATATATCCATCAGGGAAATTAAAKACTTGATTTCCTTTAACGCTAACAAGCTTCCAACCTGTCATGTTCACATTTTTGGAATCATCATTCCGAATCGTAACGATCTCAGCAACGTAATCCAACGCTACGATCGTTATTTTTTCGTTTGTACCAGTAACAACAGATTCACTTTCATTGTCGTAAGACCATAAGCCGAGATCCGTGCTACGAGCGTTTGCTACCAATGCTCCAAATAGATTTACCCATCGTACATTGGGTTGATAGGTCAGCTGCTTCGCGTACCCTTCAGCTACGAGTACGGCATTATACATCATCACTGAATCCAGATATACGTATCCAAGCAATCTACCATATTGATCACGTTCACCTATATCTGTTTCAATATAAACTGTTTTATTCTCAAGTTGATCTTTTGTAAAGGCCGAAGCAACCTTTCCGTATTCGGTGTTCTTAGTTGCATCAGGATGAACAGATTCAGGAGTATCCACACCGATCATGAGAACCTTATCTGTTTTCCCTTCGGGATCAACCACTTCGATTGTATCCCCGTCTACAATGTGTGTAACTTTTGCTGTGAATTTTTTTGCTGAACTAATTATGATAGTCCTTGAGTGAGTTTCCCAGCCAACCGTGTTCCCGAGAGCCTCAGATACAAAACGAAGTGGAACTAACGTGGATCCACTAACGATTTGACCTGGTACCGATAGTTTTAGTTGTTCCTGATTCCTTTGGGCGGTTAAAGAGCCAATCTGATAAACAATGGTTATGTCACCCTTTACAGCCGTTACCGTTCGAATATCACCATTCCATGTAACTTGTGCACCTTGTTCCTCGAAAATTTTTCGAAGTGGAACTAATGTACTCCCATCAACAATTGTGGGTGGAACCTCAAACTCTAGCTTACCCCCATCCAAATATACAGTTGGTGGTGTCTCTGATGCATACGCTTGTCCAGTAGAAATCGTAGAAAAAAGTAGCAGGACAAACCCGAGCTTTTTCAACATAATATCACTCCTGATGTACTCCGTATCTCGAAGATTTAAATGTATTTTCCCATTTCTATATTACCATGTATCAAAGATCTTTTTTCAAATAATAGTGCGTATGCCCACCAACATTCTCTAAGGTTCCAAACACTACAAAGCCTTGTCTTTTGTAAAAATCTAACGCTTGAAAGCTCAACGTATCTAACTTGATAAAATCACACGAATTTGCTTTTGCTAATTTTTCAACTTCTGCTAGTAGTTTCTTTCCATATCCTAATTTTCGAAATTCTTCTTCGACGAATAGATACTTTACCTCTAAAAAATTCAAAAATATTTCACCAATAAGCCCACCGCAAGTTTTATTGTCGGCACTCTTTAAAAACAAATTAACCGCTTGATACCTGTCTTTCAAGTCATCAGGGAAATGCCTCTGATTAAATTCAATCAATTTGTTAACTACATAGGACTTGTCGTCATTATTCGTCTCATTCGATATATACATTTCCACAAGATTCACTCCTGTTCAAATATTAAGGTTTAATAAATTATTTTAACAGATCCGCCTTTCGTTTAATAGCAAAAAGCAAAAAGAGACCCTCAGCAACGGGCTGAGGGTAATCATGTAACAAATATTTATCTCTCGTTCTTCGCGGATTTTACAGATTTAAAATAAGCATATACTTCTTCGAGGTCTTGCGTTGTTTTCACGATTTCATTTGTATCACAAATAATTATTGTTGGGAATTCTGATATTTTTAATTTTTTTCTTAGTTTAATGTCTTTCGGTTGGCTGTCGTATAATTGTATAGTTTCAATAAGATCAATATTATTATCTGAATTCCAAAATTTAGTAAATTCCGTAGCCATTTCTCTTTCACTTTTTTCTCCAAATATATGAACGGTGTACTTACCTTCGGCTGTTGCATATAGCGAATGTAAATCTGCATCATTGTTGCTACAACCAATATTAGTAATTAGAAAGAAAATACAGAAAAAATACGCTAAATTTTTTTCCAATTTATTCACCACCTTAGGATATAACCTTTCCCAGCCGATTTACAATATTTCGATATACCCTTCTGTTCCATGCACGCGAATTCGTTGACCATCTTCTATCAGTTTTGTAGCATTTTCCACACCAACAACTGCTGGCAAGCCATATTCACGCGCGATAACGGCCCCATGGGTCATCAGTCCACCAACTTCGGTGACTAGTCCTTTAATGGATACAAACAATGGTGTCCAGCCAGGATCAGTAAAGGAGGTAACTAATATGTCCCCTTCTTCTAAATTAGCATCTTCCATATTTAAAATGACACGTGCACGTCCTTCTATCACGCCTGAAGAAACCGGTAAACCTACAAGAGCTTCGGTCGGGAGATTTTCTCGGTTGTATGTACCCGAAATGATTTCACCATCCGATGTAATAACACGCGGAGGAGTTAGTTTTTCAAATAATTTGTATTCGTCTTTACGTTTGCTGATGATCTGATAATCCAATTTGTTGGTGCGTACGACTTCATGAAGTTCATCAAAAGTGAGATAAAATACATCTTCTTTTTCAAGAATGACACACGCTTGTACGAGCTGTTCGGCTTCTTTCAGTAAAGCCTGCTTATAAACGAAATAGCGGTTAATCCAACCGTATTTTGGATATTCACGATAACCGATGAAATTCCGAATTCGGCGGATCATTCGTTTTGTCTCTTCAGCTTTTTGTTCACCATCCGGCAATTGGATTAATCGAGCTAATAACTCTTGTTCTTTTTCCAAAGCTTCCTGGCGTCCTTGCTCAAATTTTCGATGGCCGGCATTAGGCTCAAAGGCTTTGATGTTACCCAGAATCATGGGAACCAGTGTAATTGGTTTTTCACTCCAACGCGTTTTAGAAATATCAATTTCTCCGGCGCATCGCATTCCGTATTTATTGAGATAAGCATAGATTGCGTCATGAGCTTCCTGTCCACCCTCGAACTTAACCAGTTCATCCAAAAAGTTATCATCTTTTACATGCTGTAAATAATCAATGACCTCCGGATAAGGGCGAATCCTATCTGCGACACCCATTAATGCCAGACCCATTTCTGAAGTAATATTATAGGGTACCGATTGAGAAAGCGTATCTGCTGCGTTTTTTTCACCTAACCACTCATTCATTTTTTCATTGATCCATAATGAAGCATTTATGGCAGTCATAAACACAGCCGTACTTTGTGGGTCAAATAAGATCTTCTTTAATTGCTGGATATCTTCCAGAATAAAATCAAATACATGGAATCCTGATTTTCTTTGGATGTTTTGTTTTAACTCTTCTACCGATGCGCGATTACTCTGAATCAAATCAGAAACGATGTTCGGATTGTTTTCGATTTGTGCCAGCATATCTGTACTTCTGCCCAGAATCGGTGCTGGTTGATCATTTTGTAACAATTTTATAAAATCTCGCTCTATTATGGTCATGAGTGCGCCTTTAATGAGCGGATCGGATCCCATGGTATTTAATAAACTTTCCCGGCCGACAGGTGTAGCCAGTCTAGGTGCAACATCAATAAACAACCTCCCACCGGCTTTACGCATAGGTGCAGGAGTAATTAACAGATAAAAAGACAATCCCATTGGTTTTATGGGATCGGTCATCATTTGTTGGTGACCGACAGAGAGATAAACGTGGTTTTCTTGATCATTTTCCTCAGGGATGGGGTATAAAGTCGTGATTGGACGACTCTGGACAATATAAAATGCATCCTGGGCTAAACACCATTCGATATCTTGTGGGCTRCCAAAATAAGCTTCGATCTGTCTTCCGATAAGAGCAAGTTGTAAGATTTGTTGATCCGTAAGTGTTTGAGACGTTTGCTGATCAGCGTCGAGCCGCTTGGTCTCAGTTCCACCTTCTTCTCGTCCGTATATAGCCAATTTTTTGGTTGCTATCCTCTTGTTGACGATTTCCCCATCCTGTACTTGGTAACTATCGGCAGATACCAAGCCAGAGACCAGCGCTTCTCCAAGTCCAAAACTGGCATCGATGGATAGCACCTTTCKGTTGGAAGTCATTGGATCCGCGGTAAATAAAATCCCCGAAGCTTGAGGGAAAACCATCCTTTGAACGATAACGGATAAATAAACTTGTCTGTGGTCAAATCCATTTTGCATACGATAGATTACCGCGCGATCCGTAAATAGGGAAGCCCAACATTTGCTGATATGCTGCAAGATGGCATCCACACCGATGATATTTAAATAAGTGTCTTGTTGACCAGCAAAAGAGGCATGTGGTAAATCTTCAGCAGTTGCACTAGAACGCACTGCATAAGCATGTTCATCACCAAACTGGGAGAGATAGTGAGTAACTGCTTTCACAACATCAGAAGGAATTTCTACTTCCATAATGATTTGCCGAATCATCCTGCTG
Source organism: Paenibacillus sp. P4_A9 (assembly GCF_056402415.1). Taxonomy (NCBI): domain Bacteria; kingdom Bacillati; phylum Bacillota; class Bacilli; order Caryophanales; family Paenibacillaceae; genus Paenibacillus; species Paenibacillus sp. P4_A9. The sequence goes on along the minus strand of NZ_JBFUHL010000061.1, from coordinate 13,423 downwards.
ATTTCACTAATTTGATCTCGATCTTCTACTTTTAGCGTCACTAGTCGATCCAACAGAGCATGATACATTTCGTTTTGTTCGATTACTTTGAGATATCCCACTGTTGTAACACAAAATCCTTCTGGTACTTGAATGCCTTCAATTTTTGATAATTCCCCTAAGTTTAACCCTTTTCCGCCAACGAGCATAAGCTGCGTTTTTTCCATTTCCTGAAAACCGGGAACCAAAGAACTCATTCATATCTCTCCTATCCATTAAATTGAGAAAACATTTGACAAGAGCGCGCCGGTGATGTTAAGATGATATTGTAAGATACAATTTCTTTGCCCATACAAACAATTAAAGTCGTAATMCGATTATAGCATCGTGTCCGTATATATGCAATGTTAATGAACCTGAAATTATTCAGGTTCTTTTTTGATTTCCCAGTTCATCTAGCATCTCTTAATATTTGTCACTGCTTTAGTTCTTCTATAGTATGTCATTTCAATATTCTGATCTAACTCGAGGTCTTTAATAACTTCATCAATATCACGATTAATTCTAAAATTCTTTACGTTGCCATCATTCATTCTCGCTTTAATTTTATATCCTTTATAGATATCTTTCTTTTCAATTAATCTTCCGACTACAGTTATATGATCCTGTTTAATTAGATCAAGACTTATCATAATTATTGTGAATATAAAAATTGGGAGACTCAGAATAAATAGAGCAACCAACCAAATAGGTCTCTGTTCAACGATATTCACGAATATTTGTACTAAAGTAATAAAAGAAAATGTTATTAAACTAAATAGAGATATTTTAAGCGACTTTGTAGTCCTTGAATCCATTGTTTTATGTCCTCCTCTTCAAATAACTTAAAGACAATAAACCTTTCACAAAGCAGACCATACTGATAGCCCAAATAACACCTATCCAGGCAATCGTTAAAGAGTTAGATATCGAACTTGTAAAAGCCCTAGTTTCAAGTATTCTTATCCAAGATAATGCACCAAAGGTAAACAATATTAGGTGACTCAAAAACCACCCATAGCCAATCTTCTTAAATTTAACCATCAAACTAATCACTAGCACTAAAATAGGAATCATTACAATTAATAAGCCTACTCTCAGATATAAAATGACCTCTTCTTCCATGAGCATAAAAACATCACTCTCCTTACCGATACTAACAAATAATCCCATATATTTAGACGTTGCACATACATTGATAGTTGACATTTGGAAATTAATATTTCCTAAAGCGTTAGCAAAGCACTAAGACAGCAGAAAGCCAATTGCAAGCATTTCTGCTTGCAATTGGCTTTCTTCCATCTACTCAACCTCTGCCTTCAACGCAACAACAATCTCAGGAAATTCCTCAGCCAGGTTATGATTTTCCCAAGGATCATTTACTAGTTTGAACAATCGATCAGGATTCAATTTCTCTACAATCAGCTTCCACTTTCCATTTGAAATGACTCGCCATGAACTCGGATGCTGAGGCCCTTCATCCAACGCAGATTGCTGAGTTTCACGCAATGTATCGCCCAAACCTTTCAGCACGGATTGAATGGAAATAGAATCCTTCGCTTCCTCCATGGTTAACCCTGCCAAGTCCAACATCGTGCTCGCCAGATCCTGCAGTTCAACCAACGCATCGCTATAGACACCCTTCTGAATACGGGGACCGCTTATCACGAGCGGGATATGAATGGATCCGCGTTCTGGTTTACATTTTCCGAATTTATTGAAATCCCCCAGCATATCGCCATGATCCGAAGCGTAAATGATGACAGTATTGTCCAGTTCTCCCCTTCGCCTGACTTCATCTAGAAGCAGACCGACGTTTCGATCGATATTTTCCAGCATGGCCGCATAATTTTGCCGGATACTGTTCCATGTTTCTTTTGGCAGACTACACGAATTCGGCTCCTCAAATTGAACATGCTCCCAATCTGCCTTCATCCGATGAGTGATATCCCAAGGCTCATGCGGTCCCACGAAATTTACCATGAGGAACCACGGCTGGTCTTTGGGAAACTCATGCAGCATTTGAATGCCGTTCCTGGTCAGCCAATTGTCACAATAGGCCTCATCGGGCAAATCGGTAGCATTCGTACGCTGACCGCGATCTTGCATATCTGCCAGATGGATGTCCGCCCATCCGTTCTTGTACAAATAGTTCATATACGGATCGCGAGGAGCTTCCTTCCCCGAAATAATAGCGTCAATTTTACCGGCATTATCGATGGCATCTGTAAATCCGAGTTCACCAAGTTCATCGATCCAACCATCCAGCCCCCACCAGTGCGTCGCTTTATGCAGATCGAATTTCCCGACGCCGCCAACGCGGTAACCGCCTTCTTTTAAGACGGAGTAGAAGGTTTTGCGAGAAATATCATAGTTTTCATGGTTTCCAGCGACTTGGGCTTGTGTGTATCGTAATCCAGAAGCGAGACAAGCCCGGGCAGGTGCACAAAGAGGCGAAGGCGTGATTGCGCGTGTAAATGTAACACCTTGCTTCATTAAGCCTTCGATCTGCGGCATGCGCAGCGGTAGTTGTTCCATCCCCAGTGCAGACAATACCTCAGGAGCATAAGGCATCCAATCTCCACGATGCGTATCCGGGAATAGAAACAGAAAGTTGGGCCGATTCATGCAAAACTCACCTCTTATTTAGATGCAAAATGGGATCCTGAACGCGTTGCTGCCAAATCTCGAGCTCTCTCTGCAGCCTCTGCAGATGCTCCTGATATGTCGGAATTTCGGCTAAATTGCACGTTTCCCATGGGTCATTCTTCAAATCAAACAATTGAATCAAGTCTGAGCCAATTTCCCCGACACGGTAGTAGCGAATTAATTTCCAGCGTCCGTCACTGATCATCCGTTGAACGTATTTATATGCAGCAAATACCGTATCACGTATGACCGTTTCTTCTCCTGTTATCAATGGCACCAAGCTTCTGCCCTCAACCGAGGTCGGCAATGGCATGCCGATGATTTCACAGATAGTTGGGTAAATATCCATTTGACAACCAAGCCCGCTGATTTCTGCGCCGACCGGTAAACCAACTCCTTGCATGATGAGCGGAATATGAATGCTATGATCGTACAAGTTTTGTTTTCCTAATAAACCATGCTGCCCTAAGGCAAGTCCGTGATCGGCCGTAAAAATAATAAGGGCTTCCTCTGCCCCCTTGCGCTCTCGTAACGATTGGATTATACGACCAATTTGCTCATCCAAATGCGTGATCATGCCATAATACTCTGCGAGATGTTGGCGTATCTCTGGTTCTAATCGCGGTAATGACGCTAATTGTTCGTCCCGTACATGTAGTTCACCATTATCAAAAGGGTGCTTGGTCATGAAATTGTTTGGCAATGGAATAGCTTCCGCTTCATATTGATTCAAGTAAGCTGGCGGCGGCGTCCTGGGATCATGCGGAGCTGTAAAAGCCACATAAAGAAAGAATGGCTCTTCGTCTTGACTGTTCTGTAGGAAATCAATAGCGGCATCAGCAAATAGCTCTGAGGAAAACGTCTCACTAGGGTACTTGGCTTCCTCAGGAAATTGTCCGCTCGGGTCATACTCCTGTAACGGAAGTCCAATATGATCACCCATCCCTCCAAAAAATATCTCCGCCCCTCCCGAAAAACTTCGATGAAAGCTCTCTTTGCCATTATGCCATTTACCGATCCCATAGGTTCGATAGCCATTCTGTCGGAGAGTCTCCGGCAGCGTAGGAAGCGTTGGATTTAGTTCCCATAAATTAGGGTTCTCTGTTTCACCCAGCTTAACTTCGCTCTGAGATACCATAGCTTTGAAGACGTTGGTTCCCGTCATTAGGCATGCTCGACTAGGCACACAAAGTGCAGCCGTTTGTCCACCCATCGTATACATAGCATTAAGGCGGACACCCTCATTAGCAAGCTGATCCAAGACAGGAGTCTGTACCACTGGATTTCCATAAGCGCCAATACCATCAAATCGATGATCATCCGCAATCAGAAAAAGAATATTTGGTTTTTTTGCCGTGTTTTGTTCGCTCATTTGTACCTCCTAACCCTAAACATTGAATGAACTGCACAACAAGGACACTTATTTGATGGCGCCGCTCGTCAAGCCGCGCTGCAAATATTTTTGGCCGAAGATATACAAAATCACAATAGGAATGGTAATCAGAACAAGCGCCGCGAACACCTTGTGATAATCAGAGGTATACTCTTTTATGAAAAATTTGGGAGCCATCGTCACCGTTAACATGCTTTCTTTGCTAATAAAGACAAGCGGAAACACATATTGGTTCCATGAATTTAAAAAAGCTAATATCCCGATGGTCGCTAGCACGGGCACCGCCAAAGGCAATACCACATGAACAAATCTGCCCCATGCATGTGAACCATCGATCTCGGCCGCTTCCAATAGTTCATTCGGAATCTCATCGAAAGCATTGCGAGCAATGAGCAAAGAAAATGGAATACTCATCGCGACCTCTGGACCAATTAACGAGAGATACGTATTCATCCAATGAAAGGATTTCACCGTTTGGAACAACGGAACAAGCATCGCAACCGGTGGAATCATCAATCCAATCAGACATATTGCAAAAACGATAGAATCACCAGGAAACCTCAGTTTACTGAAGCCAAATGCGGCTAGTGAAACGACTATTAATAGGAGTACAACTACCGATATGGCAACAATGAAGCTATTAAGCAGGAAATGCGGGAACAAATCCAGGCTTAACACCGCTTGATAATTTCCCCATCCGTCTCCTTCCCATGAATACATCACGAGGTAGATCATCGGAACGACCCAGACCGAAGCCAGGAGAAGGAGGAGAATATTCATTGTCAACTTTTCCGAAAGCCGCATGCGACCGAACATATCTATGACCTCCTAATCCTGTTATACACACGCAATTGAAAGGCCGTATAGACAAAGGCGATCAGCAGTAGAACCACAGAAATGGCTCCGCTATATCCCGTTTGATATTTCAATAAGGACTCTCGGAACAAAAAAGTAGAAATAAGCTCAGTAGCGCCACCGGGACCACCCTCCGTCATAATCCATACCAGGTCAAACACTTTCAAGGCATGAATGATGCCAAGAATCATCAATGTAATGTGTGTGCCGCTGAGCATGGGGAGGATAACGTGACGAAATTGCTTCAGCACCCCGGCTCCATCAATCTTAGCAGCTTCGAATATCTCATGATCAATACTTAGCAGACTCGTATAGTAAATCAACATATAGAAGCCCGTGTTGGCAAAAATATAAGCAGCCGCAATCGCATTCAACACAGTGCCCGGTTCAGACAACCAGGAATGCACCAAACTGTCCAAACCAACATGCTTCAGCACTGTATTGAGTAGTCCGAAATTGGGCTCGTAGATACCGGTGAATGCCGTGCCGATCGTAACAACCGCAATGACATGCGGCAGAAAGAAAATCGATTTAAACAAGCCGCCTGCTTTCCAAACACCATTTAACAAAGTGGCCAGCAGTAACCCAAGTGCCATCGCAATCGGAATCGTTATAACCAGAAAATACAACGTATTGGCGAGTGCCTGATAGAAATTCGGGTCATGAAGCAAATTGATGTAATTATCGATCCCGATAAATGTTTTGCTCCCAATACCTGACCATTCAAACAGACCGATGTAGATATTGTAGAAGATTCCGAAGAACGTAAACACAGATACGAAGATCAATAAGGGCAAGGAGAAATATAATCCAGTGAAGCGGCCTCGTTTCTTCTTTTTCGCTATGTCCATTTGGATCCTCCTCGCCTCCCTTATTTAATGTGTAGATCAACTACCGTAGGTTCATCTCAGTTATCGTTTTACAGTATCTGAGGCTTTCTGAACTTCAGCCATCGCTTGTTCGGGCGTTGCGGTTCCACTAGCTACCTTCTGTAAATTAAGAAATAACGCTTGTTCGATTGGCGCATTATCAAGGAAACGAATGCCGCCTACATCCTTCGTAAGTGCATTCAGAATGACATCAACGGATTGCTTCTCTATATCTGTTTTCAGGTTCGCTTTATCCATCGACAGTCCTTCTTTTACGGGGAGGAACTGAAGTGCCTTGCTCAAGATGTTCTGGTACTCACCTGTTGCCATGAACTCCACAAATCGCCAAGCTGCCTCTTTATTCTTCGAATCTTTGCTAATCCCCAGTGGAACGTCACCGTTAATAAGTACACTCGTTTTACCACCGGCAATTGTCGGCATAGGCACGAGACCAAATGTACGATCCCCCATTTTCAAGCTTTCCTTATTCGATACATCTGTCATAATCCAAGCACCTACGAGAATCATGGGAAGCTGTCTCTTTTGTTCATACATATCACGTAGGTCTGGATCGAATTTGGTGGTCAAGTTACCGTCTTGGAAGATGTGATCTGTGTAAAATTGCTTGAAGGCATTCGTCGCTTGAATAAACACCGGATCTGTAAATTTCGCTTTCCCCGCATCTGCCTCATATAATTTCCCCGGTGCAATCTGATTGACAAGGGTATAGAACACATCCGTTACAGTTGTACTTTTACCGCCAGCGAAACCTAATCGCGGAATAATTCCAGGTATCTTGGCATCCTCAAATTTTTTAACGACTTGTTTGAGTTCATCGTAGGTTTTAGGCGGCTCCGCACCTACTTTTTTAAACAAATCCACATCGTAAGATAGAAACGGTGTTACCGCAACGCCCGTGGGAATCGTCTTGAAATCATTCTTCTTGGCAGATTCCAACGGCGTAGCTTTGAACAGCTTTTGCCAATCCTTGCCCAATGACTTCTCTGCCAAAGGAGCTAATGGCTCGAGGATCGGCGAGTAATTTTTGATCATCGGACCATTGGAGAATGCCATAACATCGGGTACTTCTCCGCCTTGAATCGCAACTTGAATTTTTTTGTCATAGTCGGCAGATGGTGTACGCACATAGTTCACTTTGATTTTAGGGTATTTCTCGTTAAATGCCTTGATGAGGGGTTGCCACACATTATCATCAGGCGACCAAGACCAGAACGATATTTCTCCTGTAATCTCCTCTGGCTTTTGTGCGGCAGCTGCCGTTGCATTCGTCGCCGTTGATGGCGAGGCGGTGCTGCTTGTTGTCTGCGAAGAGCATGCGGACAATAGAAGAATGCCAATCAGCAAATAACTCATGAGTCTAAGTCTTCTCATAAACAAAAACACTCCCTTTTAATTTTATTTAGTATAACTGTAATACCAAGTAAATGACTCGGTTTAGTTGTTTTTAATTTAATCTCTATCCCAGAATAAGTCAATAACTAATTTATAATTTTATTTGAATTTCTTTACATACCCCCTAATTCGCTTCGTAATAGCGCTTACAATTCATTTTATTAAATTAGTATAAAACTTATACTAAATAAATCGGTGATGTTTCAGGCAATTCTATATTTATTTTTAAAGCCTTAAAAGTCAATTCCGTTTTGACATAATTAACTATTTTGTATATTATACATACTAAATAACCATAATCGATTGGAAGTAAGGTTGTGATCACAATGCATGGAAATGGGCCTATTGGTAATTATGATCTCGTCAAAAAAATAAATATGGAACATACGATAAGTACGATTCTGAAATATCGTCCCTTATCTCGCGCCAAAATCGCTTCACTTACCGGACTTAATAAAATGACCGTCTCCAGCTGTGTCGATCTGTTCCTGCAAAAAGGAATTGTCGTTGAATTAGGCACCACAGGAACATCAAGAGGACGCCCGCCAACATTGGTCGATATCAATGAAAAAGCTGGTATCTGTGTAGGTGTTGAAGTTGAAATCAACCAATTTACCGTACTCGTTACGGATCTCTTAGGTAAAAAGTTAGACAGCATGATCATCCCGCTCCAGAACAAAGCCCCTTCATTTTTTATCGAATCAATCTCACCTATTTTGACAGATTTAGTTAAGGGGCATGCTATTCTTCCATTAGGAATTGTAGGTGTTAGCATTGTTATTCCGGGATATTACAATATTCGAACGGATGTCGTCGATTACAGTGCGAACCTGCAAGAATGGAACGATTTCCCCTTGCGAAGTGAATTAGCAAAGCGTGTTCCCTCACTTCCCATTTATGTGAATCCTGCGCCATATGCTGGCGCTATGGGGGAAGTTCACTTTGGGCAGTCCAAAGCAGTCGATCATTTAGTCTATGTCACCAGTTCCTGGGGATTATCTGTTGGTGTTTACAACAAAGGAGAATTATTTACCGGCACCACAGGTACAGCTGGCAGATTGGGACACTCTACCATTCATATGAACGGTAAGAAATGCACCTGCGGCAGCAGAGGATGCTGGGAAATGTATGCGTCCATCAAGGCGCTGTATGACCTTCTCGAAACAACCCCGCAACTCCTCCCCTTCTCGGAAATTGTCCAAGGGATTCACACGGGGGATTCAAAAATAACAAGTGCTGTTCATGAGATTGGTCATTTTCAAGGTATAGGACTGGCTAACGTCATTAATGCATATAATCCTAGAGTAATTTGCATTGGAGGACTTCTTGCCTTGCTAGGTCCAGCTCTGATTAACTCCTTATGGCATACACTTCATGAAATGATTCCGAAGAGGTTTCTTCAAAATCTAGAGATTTACTGTTCGGATTTAGGAGAGCTCGGTATTGCTCATGGAGGCGTTTCGATGGTTCTAAGGCAACTATCAACAACAATTATTCATTATTCTTTGTTGGAGTAGATATTATTTAGATGAGAAAATATCTCAAAAACCCACAGCAGTCTACTGTTGTGGGTTTTTGGGTTATGCGGCATTACTATAATTCCACTCACCGCTTCGCCTTCTAACTAATTGTCCAATTTCTCTATATTCCTGCATATCATATATTAATAGTACAAAAAAAGATTGATTTCCATCCTAATTTGTATTATAACTTAAATTGTAATGATTATTATCTAAAACTAATTTTAATTTGATTGGAGAGGTAGAAATGAACTCAATGGATTCTGCTAGTTCAGGAAAATGCCCGTTCTCGCATGGAAGCGCTACAAGTCACAAATCTAGTGGTACGACAAATAGAAACTGGTGGCCAAATCAGTTGAACTTGAACATTCTCCATCAACATGACCGCAAAACAAACCCTTTCGGCGACGATTTGGATTATGCAGAGGAATTCGGTAAATTAGACTATCCAGCTCTTAAACAAGATCTTCGTGATCTCATGACGAACAGTCAAGATTGGTGGCCGGCTGACTACGGACATTATGGCCCCTTCTTTATACGTATGGCTTGGCACTCCGCAGGTACATATCGCACAGGTGACGGCCGCGGTGGGGCTGGAACCGGCACGCAGCGCTTTGCTCCCCTTAACAGCTGGCCTGATAACGGCAACTTAGATAAAGCTCGTCGACTACTATGGCCGATTAAGCAAAAGTATGGCAACAAAATTTCTTGGGCTGACTTGTTCATTCTAACTGGTAATGTCGCTATTGAATCGATGGGCGGCAAAACATTTGGTTTCGGCGGCGGACGTGCGGACGTGTGGCACCCAGAAGAAGACATCTACTGGGGTGGAGAAACAGAGTGGCTAGGAGATAAGCGTTACACCGGCGATCGCGAGCTCGAGAATCCGCTTGCCGCCGTTCAAATGGGTCTTATCTATGTGAATCCAGAAGGTCCGAACGGTAAACCCGATCCGCTTGCAAGTGCACGCGACATCCGCGATACCTTCAAACGGATGGGTATGAACGATGAAGAAACCGTTGCTCTCGTAGCCGGTGGACATACCTTCGGTAAAGCACACGGCGCTGGTGATGCTGCACATGTAGGCGCTGAGCCGGAAGCTGCTGCAGTCGAAGCACTAGGCTTAGGTTGGATCAGCACACACGGCTCCGGCAAAGGTCGCGACACCATCACTAGCGGTATTGAAGGGGCATGGACAGCGAATCCTACACAGTGGGATAATGGCTATTTCGAACTCCTATTCGGATACGAATGGACGCTTACGAAGAGCCCTGCTGGCGCACAACAATGGGCTCCAGTAAATCCTGCTGCAGAGCATCTCGCACCAGACGCAGAAGATGCATCCATTCGTATTCCGACGATCATGACTACTGCGGATATGGCATTGCGTATGGACCCAGCGTACGAGAAAATTTCTCGTCGTTTTTATGAAAATCCAGAAGAATTTGCAGATGCCTTTGCTCGTGCATGGTTTAAGCTTACACACCGTGACATGGGTCCTTTGGCCAGATATCTGGGGCCGGAAGTTCCTGAAGAAGTGCTAATCTGGCAAGATGCTGTGCCAGCTGTTTCATATATATTAACAGACGCAGATGTAGAAGATCTTAAAACAAAGATTCTAAACTCTGGCCTTACAGTCAGTGAGCTGATAACTACGGCTTGGGCTTCGGCTAGCACTTTCCGTGGTACTGACATGCGTGGCGGAGCGAACGGTGCTCGCATTCGACTTGCACCACAGAATGAGTGGGAAGTGAATCAACCCGATCAACTTATCAAAGTGCTTACGATCCTAGAAGGCATTCAAGAAGATCTAGATGTCAAAGTAAGCCTCGCTGATTTGATTGTACTTGGCGGCAGTGCCGCGGTGGAAAAAGCTGCGCGTGACGCAGGCTTTGATGTAACAGTTCCTTTTACTCCAGGACGCGGTGATGCAACAGAAGAGCAAACCGATGTAGAAAGCTTCGCAGTGCTTGAACCGGTCGCTGATGGTTTCCGCAATTATCTGAAGAAACATCTTAGCGTAGGCTCTGCAGAGCTTCTAATCGATAAAGCACACCTGCTAAACCTGACTGCACCGGAGATGACAGCTCTTGTTGGCGGTATGCGTGTACTAGGTACGAACTTCGGGGGTACCAAACATGGCGTATTCACCGATCGTGTAGGCACACTCACGAACGACTTCTTTGTTAACTTGCTCGATATGGGCGTTCAGTGGAATCCGATAAGCCGCGATGTATTTGAAGGACGCGATCGCAAAACGGGTCAAGTCGTTCGTACAGCAACTACAGTTGACCTTGTATTCGGATCAAACTCCATTCTGCGTGCCATTGCAGAAGTTTATGCGCAAGACGATAACAAAGAAAAGTTTGTGCGTGACTTCGTAGCTAGCTGGGTCAAGGTAATGAATGCAGATCGTTATGACTTGAATTAAAAACGTAATACTTTGTATAGCAAAGAGCAGTATTATCGTTACATACTGCTCTTTGTTGTACTAAAATTAAATCAGAAAAAAACACGAAATGAGGTGATCATAATGAATAAGGATACGGTATTAGACCAAATGAAAGAAGATGGGCTGCGTCTTACACCCCAGCGTATTCATATCGTCGAACTCCTATTCGAATTGTCCCATCCRACAGCGGAACGGATCTATTCCATGATGACCGAGAAATTTCCGTATGTGAGTCAAGCGACTGTCTATAACACGCTCCGAAAACTAAAGGAAATCGGTGTCGTCAAAGAGCTTACGAATGGCGACAAGTCCAGCAACTTTGAAGTGAACGAAGCGGAACACTGGCATTTTAATTGTAAGGTTTGCGGTGAGATCTACGATTTGGAGCCGAGTAAGAGCGAAGCACTGATGGCAGTCGGTACACATAACGGTTCGTTCCAGGTCGACAACTATCAGGTAGAGTTTTATGGCGTTTGTGCGAAGTGCAAAGGTTAGGACCAGAACTATTTTCACTAATTCAACCACTTTATCTTCCCCCAGTCAGCGCTTTCCGGTAATTTCCTATATCGCAAGAAATCTTCCTGTGCTCCCCCCCCATTTTCCCCGCAAATTGAATATGAAAAAAGCCATGCAGGCTGCATAGCTTTTTGCCGTGATAAAACCTATAGCATCAATTTCGGGAAATTCGTTAAGATTTCTTTATGGTGTAAGATCCAAATCGTTCGATTTCTTCAATAGCCTTGTGTCCAAAAGACTCGATTAGCTCATCGGCTCTGATTTTGGTTCCCCCTAGTGTTAGCCCGTCCCAGCGTACAATTTTACCGTCCTTAACCAAAAAGTAATCATCCATACGATAACCTCCCAGATTATTATTTTGGAAATCTCTGTGCGCTTGCCTACGCAGAGTATGAATCTGCCTCCCCCTATTTTAGCACACTCTGTCCTAGGGAAACAAAGTGAACCTTTACTACATAGACAAAACAATATACGATAACGCTAATAACGCCAAAAATTGATGTTTCCTCAGGTTTAATCACAATAGCGTTACGCCATCACTTTATTTCTAGCAAGAATGAGAAAAACTTATATCGAAGTAATTCGAGGAAGAGCGACCGCGTTTTAGATGTWGTTTTTATCGCCAATAAGAATTTGTTCTTCCGAGTACCGGAAACTTATAAATCCTTATGTGGTAGCAAAAAGCCCGAAATAAGATGATGCCATCACCTTATCTCGAGCCAAGCTCCAATCGCATTCGTACCTATCGACTAGAACCATAGAATTACAAACGCCGATGAACCACTATATTTTGTAGTGGTTCATCGGCGTTTATTGAAGACTTTGTCAACAGCGGTGTCCTTCAGTTGAAACCAGCTGGGAATAACTCTTTAAATATGATTATATTCATCAATTGACTCGTGACTTGTAACTTCCGAATCCTCATCAAAAGCATCTATTCCCCCATTGAGCTGTTGAGCATATCCGCGAATCAAATCGTAATCCTCTTTATAATCCATTGATCCCGTTTCAGTCATTGATTCTTGATTATTTTTCTTAATATTCATCCTACCCACTCCTTCCTGATTTAGATAGAATTTCCTACAAAACATAATATGATACGTCACTAAATACAATACCTAAAAATTTGTGCCTAGCATTCTTTCAGCTCATTTGTGTTGATAAGCGAATCTGCCCGTTTCGTTTCAATTCCATTTATCCGATTTTCCGACCTATGGCCCCGACCATATCACTAAAGACCTCTTCCCAGTCAAGATTTACATTTTCAATTGTATACGCTGGAAATGGCAGCATATCAAGCAGCCTCAATTCGATCCGCTTGCGGTTTTCCATAAACCCAATATTTTGTTCCGTCGCGAAGTGGGGGCTTGAACGGATGGAAGAAATCCAAACCTGCTGATCCCGCACACTCGGCTGAGTTAAATAAATCACTACTGGATGCAAAGCAGCAATCTGATCGGCGATTCCCTGAATATGCTGCTCGATATGGTGATCAACAGCCTGATAATGACCTAACAAATCATGAATCTGATGCTGAAAAAAAACGGCTTCGAACACATATACCTCTTCTGAAGTGTTGGCAAGCTCAGCAAAACGTGCCCATTGCCGCTGAATCGAATAGGTAAATTCTGATATTTCAGCAACGGGTGAATCCGTCCAGCATAACTCACGGGACATGAGCTCCGAATTGAGCGCATCCAACTCGTTGAATTCCTTGATTTCACGATAAGGAATCAGA
>NZ_JBFUHL010000060.1:0-24333 GCF_056402415.1 Paenibacillus sp. P4_A9 | reverse complement strand
GCGTTTATCATACGGATCATCCAGCTTCCGGTGCAAAAGAATTGTTAGAGCAGCTCCGTTGCGATGGCAAGAGAGTGGGATTTATAACCAATAATTCTCGGGAAATGGCTTTTGATATAGCGGAGAAATTGTTGAAGATGGGATTTGAAATTAAGCCGGAGGAGATTATAACGGCAACAGATGTTACGGGTTACTACCTTAAAGAACGATACGGTATACAAACCGTAAAGGTAGTTGGATCGATTGGTCTGGCGCGTTCAATCGAACAATGGGGACATAGGGTTGTTGACATTGCCTCTTCAGATGAAGTGGATGTCATTGTAATTGGAAGAGATATTGATTTTACGTTCGATAAGCTCCAACAGATTGTAGAATTCGAAGGCATGGGTGCTCGTGTGTTGGCGGTAAACCCCGATTATTTTCATCCCGGTCAGAGGGGGAGGAGAGTACCTGAAACGGGGGCTTTAGCCGCTGCTGTCGAGGTAATCATAGATAAGCGTCTGGAGTATGTGGGTAAGCCAGCCACGAATATGTTTGATTTCGGAATGCGTCTTTATGGGGTTGAATCTCATCAATGCATCATGGTGGGAGATAACTTGTACACAGATATTGCTGGTGGTAGTCAAGCCGGTATGAGGACCATTTGGATTCGAGGGGCAGGTATGAATCAAACGCTATCTGACAGCGACCTTACTACTCCAAGGCCTAATATGATCGTTGATTCGATGGATGAATTTTTATGTCTTTATAAAAACACACAATAGTTTTTAAAGATTTCAGTTTGGGGGGGGAGCGAGATTGAAATACCTAAAGTTAAATAAGGTGGTACTTAGTGAAATGGCTAAGGATTATCAGTTATATCTTCTCGTATCAATTCCATTATTATATCTGCTCATTTTTAAGTATATACCCATGTATGGCGCTAGCATCGCCTTTAAGGATTTTGTTGCATTTAAAGGAATTGGGGGCAGCCCTTGGGTCGGATTGAAGCATTTCGAACGTTTTTGGAATTCCTACGAATTCTGGGCGGTTATGAAAAATACAGTTTCGCTAAGTTTTTATCAACTTGCTGCTGGATTTATACTTCCGATCATTTTCGCTTTGAACTTGAATTATATACGTCATGTTTTCTTTAAGAAAACAGTTCAGATGGTCAGCTATGCTCCGCATTTTATTTCCATGGTTGTAATGGTTGGGATTCTCATTCAGTTCCTGGCACCACACACGGGTATCGTCAATAATGTGATGCAGTTGTTAGGAATGCAGAAATTGGACTTTATGGGGAATTCGCAATATTTTCAACACATTTATGTATGGTCGGGCGTCTGGCAGAATATGGGTTACTCTTGCATATTATATCTGGCTGCTCTCGCGGGGATAGATCCGCACCTGCATGAGGCGGCTGTTGTCGACGGAGCAACTAAATTAAAACGAATTTGGCACGTCGATATTCCTGGAATCCTACCCATTGTGGTCATATTGCTGATTTTGAATACCGGACATTTGCTTGATCTTGGTTTCGAGAAAGTCATTCTCATGCAAAATCCGCTCAATTTAGATAATTCAGAGATTATTGATACGTATGTGTACAAGGTGGGTTTAACCTCGAAAATTCCGAATTATTCTTATGCATCAGCAATAGGACTTTTCAAAAACGTGCTGAACATGATACTACTCTTGTTAGTGAATCAAACAGCAAGAAAATTGAAGCAATCCAGTCTATGGTAAGGTGGGAAGTAAAATGGAAATGGGTGTTTATAATGAGACGAAAGGTGATAAAGTATTTACGATTGTGAATTATACCGTTGTAACCTTGTTTTTTCTCACTGTTTTGTACCCGGTTATTTACATTGTAAGTGCTTCCTTCAGTTCTCCGAATGCGGTGCTTTCGGGTAAAGTTTGGCTTTTTCCGGTAGATCCGGGGTTGGCTGGATATAAAGCGATATTTAGTTCCAATTCGATTTTGATCGGATTTCGCAATTCAATTTACTATACGGTTGTGGGCACGCTTATTAATTTGATTATTACTGTTATAGCGGCTTATCCACTGTCCAGACCCAAATTTCATGGAAAAAATATTATTATGGCTCTATTCGTTTTCACGATGATGATTTCGGGCGGACTCATTCCAACTTACTTGCTTGTCAAGGATATTGGAATACTAAATACACCTTGGGCTATGCTGCTTCCTGGTGCTCTCTCCGTATACAATATGATTGTCTGCCGTACTTATTTCCAAATGACCATACCGAATGAAATGCTGGAAGCTGCTCAGATGGATGGTTGCGGAGATATCAAGTTTTTGACTAGGATTGTACTGCCGTTGTCTGGTCCGGTCTTGGCAGCTATAGGGTTGTTTTATGCAGTAGGACACTGGAATCAATATTTTACCGCACTTATTTATTTAAATAAGAGCGCTTTATACCCGATTCAAATCATATTACGCGATATTCTCGTAACGAATCAGGCAGACTTGTCTATGATGATGGATGCCGAGGAACTGGAGCTCAGGCAGGGTTTAAGTGAATTATTGAAATATTCCCTGATTGTCGTGTCCAGTTTACCTATGCTTATCTTATATCCATTTGCTCAAAAGTATTTTGTGAAGGGGGTAATGGTGGGGTCGTTAAAAGGGTAAATGAAGTTGGCAATAAATGCTTTTTAAATATAAAGGGAGGTAACAAAAATGAAAAAAAGCGTGAAGATTATGTTCTTACTGGTTATTTGTATGATGCTCCTCCTGCAGGCGTGTTCGTCGAAATCGTCGAATTCTGGAAAAGAACCCGCTGTTTCAAGTAATCTGACAGAACCGGGTGCATACCCGATTGTCAAGAACAAAGAAAATTTGAAGGTTCTAGTATTGTCGAGTCCCCGGGTAGAAAATTACGATAMGAATACATTTACTAAGTTTATGGAAGAGAAGACAAATCTTCATGTTGAATTTGAATTTGTGCCTGAAGCAGGTAAGGATGCCAAATTGAATTTGGTGCTCAGTAGTGGTGAATATCCAGATATCATCTTAAACTTCAATATCAACGAGGCACAGCAGATCGTTTATGGAGAACAAGGTGTATTCCTCCCACTCAATGATTACATCGAAAAGTACGGCGTGAACACGAAGCAACTATTCAAAGATTCGCCAGTCATTAAGGATGCGATAACCGCTCCGAACGGTAAAATATACTCGCTACCGCGTGGAGGCACTTGTTATCACTGCGAAGAAAAAAATAAGATGTGGATTTATAAACCGTGGTTGGATAAGCTGAATTTGAAAATGCCGACAACAACTGAAGAGTTTTATCAGGTGCTCAAAGCATTCAAAACTCAAGATCCCAATGGAAACAATAAAGCGGATGAGATTCCACTAATGAGTTTTAATAGCGGTGCGCCTAACAGCATCGAAATCTTCCTTATGAATTCATTCCTTTATGCGGATAGAGAAAATAAATACCTGGATTTGAAGGATGGAAAAATTGATGCCGTGTTCAATAAACCGGAATTTAAAGAAGGATTGCAGTACTTGAACAGGCTGTTCAGCGAAGGTTTGCTTGGTGCGGAGTCGTTCACTCAGGATGTTAACCAATTGAAGCTATTGGTCGATAATCCGAGTGTTCCATTGGTTGGCGCCGTTCCAAACAACACAAATCCAGGACAAACTGGGGAAACAGGGAAGCGTTGGTTGGATTATGTGCCGGTCGCTCCATTGAAAGGTCCGGCAGGGGTGCAGACCACTCCTTATGCGCCGCTTGGCACGCTCGTTTCCGGAGCTGCCGTTATTACTAAATCAAGTAAAAATCCTGAAGCTGCTTTCAGATGGCTTGACGCTTTCTACTCGACTGAAATCCTGTTCCGGTCTGTTTACGGTAGTGAAGGGATCAGTTGGGCTAAAGCTGGACCTACGGAGAAAACTGTACTTGGACAACCTGCGGAGTGGACAAGGCTGAAGACGAATAACGTTCAGAATGACCATTGGGCACAAACCAGTATCTACTGGGTGTCATTGAAGCAACGCTATAGTGAATCAGCTGTGAATCCACAAACCAATCAGGAAGTAATTCTATACAACGCCACCAAAGATCACTATGAGAAATATCACGAAAAAATTGAGCATGTTGTTCCAAAATTGTATTACTCATTGGATCAAAGTACACAAATTGCCGATCTTGATAAAACAATCAATGATTATGTCAATTCGATGATCGCCAAATTCATTACTGGTAAAGCCAACTTGAATACGGAATGGAACACTTATCTAGACACGCTAAATAAGATGAATTTGAAGAAGTATATTGAAATCAACCAGGCTGCTTACGACGCAAAGAAAGTTAAGAAATAATCGAAGAAGAAACGCATTGAGCATGTATCAAATTATGAACACGCCGCTATTCAAGGGTATCTCGACGATCAGTTCAACTGTGCGGCGTGTTCATAATAAATGGTAGTCAGACCACAATAATGGAGATGATTAAATAATGGACGCTAAGGAATCAAAGTCCTCTTCGTTTAGCCTTATTATTATTCCGGACACTCAGTCATTAGCTAAATCATATCCAGAGGTTTTTTTCAATATGACCCGCTGGATCGTTGATCATGCCAATGAACTTAACATTAAGTTTATTGCGCATGTAGGTGACTTAGTCGATCGTGGCGCTGAGTACGAGTATGAGTATGAGAACGCGCTTCGCGCGCTGCAACCCATTTATGACGCCGATATTCCGCTGTTGGTAGCGCCAGGTAATCATGATTATGATATGAGAATATCCGTACTCGCAACTATGCCAGTCGATCCTACCAGAAGCCTTAGCATGTTCAACAAATATGTTGGCGTTCACATGTTTCAAGATAAACCCTGGTTTGGTGGTTTGTATGAGGATGGGAAGGCCGAGAATACATATGCTTTGTTCGATGTGGATGGTATGTCCTTCCTAATCCTAATCTTGGAGTATGGTCCAAGGGATTCAGTAATGGAGTGGGCCGGCGAAATTTTACGAAAACATGAGGATCGTAAGGCCATCATTATTACACATTCCTACATGTATATGCATGGAGAAAGAACTAAAGCAGGAGACGAACATAATCCGAAAATATATGCGGCTATTCCTGACGCCAATGACGGGGAAGATATGTGGCAGAAATATTTGCGTCATCATAAGAACATTACAGCTGTATATTCCGGCCATCATGTATATGAAAATTTAAGCTATCGGACCGATAAGGGCGTTCATGATAATACAGTTATACAGTGTTTTCAAAACTGGCAAAGCAAGGAAAATGGAGGGGGGGGCCGCATCCGAGTGGTTACTTACGACATGAATGAAAATACGCTCAAGCTTCAAGTATTCAACCCAATG
Organism: Paenibacillus sp. P4_A9; assembly: GCF_056402415.1. Lineage (NCBI taxonomy): Bacteria > Bacillati > Bacillota > Bacilli > Caryophanales > Paenibacillaceae > Paenibacillus > Paenibacillus sp. P4_A9. Next base: position 18,982 of record NZ_JBFUHL010000060.1, on the reverse strand, counting down.
ACAAACCAGTACGAAACCGATCCTGGCTGCGAATTGTCCTTCAAAATCTATGAGTAACGGCAGTGTACTACATCCAACCGAAACCGTCGTCGCCGTTCCAGGTTTTAATCGAAAGCTTACTTTCCTTCATGTGACGGATTTACATCTGACAGAAGTTGACGAGCGCGATCCGGAAGCAATGAAATATTTGGATAGGTTTCGCAATTTGTTCGATGAATATCTCCCCAAGGATTCACCTTATCCTGTCTCACGACAGATTTATTTGGATCAGATTGTACAGCTTGCAAACGATCGTAATGTCGATGCTGTGATATTTACGGGCGATATTATTCACTATCCAAGCGCGGCCAATCTAGAGACATTGGCTGACGGATTGAAAAACCTTCGTGCTCCTTATTTGTATACAGTAGGGAATCATGACTGGCATTTCTCTCATCTGCCATGGAATGATCAAACACGATCAGACCACTATCACTGTTTTAAGGAATTCACGCATGGTCAGCCTTCTATACAGGTTCGAGAAATTGCAGGCCTGCGATTTATTGCGGTCGACAACAGCAATTATCAGATTAATGAAGAACAATTGAACGAGATCAAAGGTTTATTAGCATCGCCTGTTCCATGCCTTCTTTTCATGCACATTCCTATCTACCTTCCAGGTTTGGTGCAGAAAACTATTGCCAAATGGAATGCTCCGATTCTTATGGCAGCGGAAGGTTGGAGCGATGAGAACTTGAAGAAATGGCAAGTGCAAAATACAAGTGTGTTTACACAAGAGTTTTATGACTTGATTTTGGCCAATGAAAGTAAATCGCTGCATGGGATTTTCAGCGGTCATGTGCACTTTGATTACGAAGAACGAGTATCCGGAGAGCTGAAGCAATTTGTAACAGAACCAGGCTATGAAGGCTGTGTTCGAATTGTGCAAATAGGATAGACTCTCAATCGTCTATTTGATAAATATCAGTCTATCATCATCACGAAAAACTGAATAAAACAACTAAGAACCTGCGCTCCTGAGAAGATGAAAAGCGAGAACGCCTATTGCCGAGACTTTCGGTCAAGCGGCGTTCTTCGTTTTCTGGACACCATACGACTTGGAATCAATAACGTATTTACCAAACGGAGGTCTGAAGATGCTTCAGAAAAGTATGCACTTGGCAGATCAGAAGATTGAGAAACGCATAATAGAGTTAGAAAAATATCGTTATATCGATCAGCGTTCGATTCCGAGCTATCAATTCTGGGTAGATCGTCAAGCTATGGTAGGTGCCATGCCTCCAGACAATGCGGACTGGGGGGCAATATCGATTGGCGAACGCTGGCGGGGCTGGGATTTGACGGCTTGGCTGAAGACGGAAGTCACCGTGCCGGCAGAGTGGAGAGGGAAGAAGGCGCTTGGTCTGTTCGACTTTGGAAAAACAGGAAGCGGTCATAATTCGGGTTTTGAATCCTTGCTATTTCTGAACGGAAAACCGTTCCAGGGGGTCGGAAGTAATCATCCTGAAGTGTTTTTGCCGGAAGAGCTTGTCGGTCAGAAGGTCGAGCTGATGTTTAAGGTATGGACAGGTCTGAATGGAAGTATTGGCGTAAAAAGTGAATTGGAGCATCAAATCAGCGTTTCTTCGCTGTCTTTACTGGAGGAGGAAACGGACGATCTGTATTTCACCGCTTATGCGATGTTGAGAACCATCCGGGTACTAAACGACAACAGCTGGGAATATCAAAGCCTGCTTAAGGCGTTAGATCGCGCATTTCGTTTTATCGACTGGCGAGTTCCGGGCGATGCCAATTTTTACGCGAGCGTGAAAGAAGCGAACGCGAAGTTGAAGAAGGAGTTAGCGGCTATTCCGAAAAACAGCGAGGTTACAGTTCGCTGTATCGGTCATACGCATATCGATGTAGCTTGGCTATGGCGCCTGAAGCATACTAGGGAAAAATCGGCGCGTTCATTCTCGACAGTGCTCCGTTTAATGGAGCAATTCCCCGAGTACAGATTCCTGCAGACACAACCGCAGCTGTACGACGATATAGAAAAGGATTACCCTGAGCTGTATGGACAAATTGTGGATCGGGTTAGTGAAGGTCGCTGGGAAGCAGGGGGTGCGATGTGGCTGGAGTCGGACTGCAATGTTCCGTCGGGGGAATCACTCGTACGTCAGCTCATGTACGGAATGCGCTTCTTTGAACAAAAATTCGGAGCCAAATGTGAATATTTATGGCTTCCTGATGTATTCGGTTACAGTTGGGCCCTGCCACAAATTCTGATTAAGGCTGGCCTGCGCTACTTCATGACGACGAAGATTAGTTGGAGCCTTTACAACCGGTTCCCCCATGATACGTTCATCTGGCGGGGCATCGACGGCAGTGATATTCTTACTCATTACATTACAACGCCCGAAGCGAACCGCAGTCCGGACAGTAATAATAAATACTATACCTACAACGGTCATATTCTCCCCGAGACGGTAACCGGAATTTGGGATAATTACCGTGACAAAGAAATCAACGATGAGCTGCTTCTGTCCTTCGGATATGGAGATGGCGGCGGTGGTCCGACTCGGGCGATGCTGGAAATGAGAAGAAGGCTGGATCAAATGCCGGGTCTGCCGAATGTGACGATTGGCCGTGCGGACGAGTATTTCAACAAACTCGAAGCGAAAGTGAATGAGACGGACCGCTACGTTCATAAATGGGATGGCGAGCTCTATCTAGAGCTGCACCGCGGTACGTATACTTCCCAGGCATATAACAAGAAAATGAATAGGAAGATGGAAAATCTGTTGCGCGATGCCGAGATGGTGTCCACCTTTTTCGGTTCATTGGCGAGCTTCTCCCTTTATCCACAGAAGCAGCTGAATGACTGTTGGAAGATCGTTCTGCGCAATCAATTCCACGATATTTTACCTGGCTCTTCGATCGCGGAAGTGTACCAGGATTGTCATGTAGAGTATGCAGAAGCAGAAGCGTTGGCAGCAGGGGCCAAGATGGAAAGTCTGCAGGGACTTGCTGGGCTCATTCGCACTGGAGATTCACCAAGCTGGATTGTCGTGAATACGCTTCCGTGGAAACGTGGTGATCTAGTCAGCTTGCCGTGGGAGGACCGGTTTGAGGGGAAAGTTTGGTACGACACTAACAAGCGAATTCTCACGGCGCAAAGGGTAGAGAATGCGCAGCATGGCAGCGCTCTGCTGCTACAGGTTGATGGGATTCCAGCGCTCGGTTACACAACGATAAGCTGTGAGAACGCCGCCGCCGCCGATTCACCGGCATTAAGTCGGATTATCGCAACGAACTGTTCCGCATCGACGCCATTCTATGAAATTGAGTGGAACGAGCAGGGACAATTAAGCCGAGTTTTCGACAAGCGTACGAAGAGGGAAGTGCTGGCAGCCGGGGAGACGGGGAACCGTTTCGACGTACATGAGGATAAGCCGGTCAACTGGGACGCATGGGACATCGATATCTTTTATCTCGAGAAAGTACGTTACATAACAGATTTGACTTCCGTTGAAGTTATTGAACAAGGCTGTCTACGAACAATCATTCGCTTTATTTGGACGTATGAAAAGTCACAGTTGGAACAGGATATGGTGCTTTATACGGATAATCCGCGGATCGATTTCGTTACGCGTGTAAACTGGCAGGAAAGGCAGCAACTGCTGAAGGTGGCATTCCCAGTCGACGTACGTGCCACGGCTGCAACTTTTGAGATCCAGTTTGGCAACGTACAGCGTCCAACGCATTGGAATACGAGTTGGGATTTTGCACGATTCGAAACGTGCGCACACCGTTGGGTGGACCTCTCAGAGAGAGGGTTCGGTGTAAGCCTGCTGAACGACTGCAAATATGGGCATGACGTGCGGGACAACGTACTTCGCTTGACTTTAATCAAGTCGGCGATTAGGCCAGACCCGACGGCCGACCTCGGAGAGCACGAATTTACGTATTCGCTTCTGCCACACAACGGAGACTGGTTTAACGCCGGTACGATGGTGGAGGCTAACAAGTTAAACATTCCCTCATCGGTGATGGAACTGCCTGCCGGAAGTGCAGGTTGTAAGAATAAGCTGCCCGCCACGCTGAGCTTCTTCAACTGCGACGCAGATCATATTGCAGTCGATACTATCAAGCGTGCAGAGGATTCTGACCATTGGATTGTTCGCTGCTATGAATATGCGGGACAACGTGGGACGGCGGAGTTCACAACGCATTTTCCGATCGCGGTTGTAGAAGAAGTAAACTTGATGGAGCGCGAAGAGCAGCTAATGGAGCATAACGACAACAAATTTGCGGCCTTCTTCAAACCTTACGAGTTGAAAACATTTCGTATTCGTTTAACCTGATTTCCAACTAATTACCGCTGTCGCTCCAGAAATCATAAGGAATTCACAGCGACGAATCGGCTGGAAGTGGAGAAGTTCCGCCGATTTTCCAAACAATTCTCCGAACATTTCTCACTCTAGGGCGGATAAGAAGCAGAGTGCTTATGATTTCGGCAAGAAAATACAGGTGACTGACAGAAATACAATGAAACGGGGGGGATAAGTATGGATGACATTCTACATACCAGTCCTTGGTATATAGATAATTGGCATTTAACCTTAAGAGTGCTCATTTCATTAGTGCTAGGAGGGTTAATCGGCCTCGAGCGTGAACAGAACAACCATGCGGCAGGTTTACGAACGCACATTCTTGTATGCGTTGGTTCATCACTCATCATGTTATTATCCATGTACGGCTTTAACGAGTTCGTGGATGAAACGAATGTCCGGATTGACCCTGCACGTCTTGCAGCTAATGTTATTACGGGAATCGGGTTTCTTGGCGCAGGTACAATCGTATTTAACGGTGCATCGATCTCCGGTCTGACGACGGCGGCTTCCTTATGGGTTGTTGCTGGTATTGGTTTAGCGGTAGGCGCAGGATTTTACTATCCGGCAATCTTAGTTACCGTAGTTATGTTTATCAGCTTGTACATCCTCAATAAAGTGGAGAAAAAATGGATACGCAGCTCAAAGCGGACCCACGTGATCCGAATTGAGATGCCCGACCGTACAGGCGCTTTGGCCGCAGTTTCGGCAGTTTTGGCTCGCAGAGCAATAGATATTCGTAAAGTTATTATTGAAGATCGACGAAAAGGTGAGCAGGAGCTCATATCGATCTTCTTGTCAGTCAAAATGCCTCGTGCAGATGTCCTGCTTCCAGTGACAGACGAGTTAAGGCAAGTTGAAGACGTACTCGAAGTTGGTATTGAATAGCGAGCAAAAAACACGGAGAAACATTCCGTGTTTTTTGTCTTGTGTGCGCTTGGCAGCGCATCGTGCTAAGGGGTGGAAGTCCCAAGTACACCGTGAGATGGCGGAGGTACATAGTTGACCCATAGTGCTCTGTCCGTATTTCATCCCCAAAGGGGATAAACACGGACGAGCCGGATGCGATGACCCGCACGTCCGGATCTGCGAGAGGCCCATGCAATTGCGCATGGGTCTAGTCGATTTACAATTTATACAGAATTTTTTTAACAGGGAATTAGAAGGCTGTTGTAAAAATCAGATACAATATGTATCTTTGAAAGAGAATGCGTGATACAATTAGTATTATATGAAGAATGGCCCCCCAATTAGTGGGGAGTATCTTTATAATACAAGAGGTGAACAATGGAGTTACTTCGGAAAATCTTGTATCACTATCACCGTCTCTTGCTCAACTCGCAAACAAGTGAACCGCAATCCTTCAAACTACTTGAGTACCACGCTAGCAAAATGAAGTACTATGCAGGTTTACTCCTCGCAGTTATTCTATTATTCAACCAGCCGATCCATGCTGATATACAGACGGATGAGGACAAGGCTATCTCATCTGCACAGAAACTGATCAAAGCATCTGTGATGATTAACGCAGAGTTGTTTACATCGGGAAGTGGTTTTTACATTTCTCCGGACACGATCATTACGAATGCACATGTGGTTCATGAGCTTCCAACATCTACGGTTAAATTTAGCAACAAAGCTGGACAAACGTGCACGGGGACTGTCGGTTATCGGGAGGAAAAGCTGGATCTAGCAATCATTCATACAGCATGTATCAGTGATACTGTGTTGTCGCTTAGCACGGACGTAACGGAAGGGCAAACCGTGTTAGCCTTTGGCAATCCTAGAGAATTTCCATTCACCCTGTCTAAAGGCATAGTGAGCAGTCTAAGATGGGACATGATCCAGTTTGATGCGAAGGTTACTTTTGGATCATCGGGTGGTGTATTGGCTAATCTTAATGGCAAAGTGATTGGTGTTGTGGCTAAAGGAGCAAAAGATACAGATTACATGGGATTCGCTATAAAAGCTTCAGATGTTAATAGGTTTATCCTAAGAAGTGGAGAGGTAAAGGGGTATATTAACAGTTCGGCGGTCAATTAGAAACAAGCAGCAGCTGAAATGGCAAACCAGGAACTGAGACGTGCCTAAAGAAGCATGTTGATTCTGCAAAATTGGCGAGCAGGTGGCTTTCTGGAAGTAGATCATTCTACTTCTGGAGAGCTTATTTTTTTGATCAAATCGGCTATCGCAAATTCCCGTCTTTTTTGCAGGAATTTGTAGAAAAATGGCGAATTAAAACATGGGAAATCATAGAAATCACAGAAAAGGGAGAACGACATGGCATTTAAATCAATCAAGCACAAAATTATTTGGCCCTTAATGATTGTGTTGTTAGCAGTGTCCGTTGGGACAGCGACAATTACGTATCAGCAGACGGCTGAAAGTCTACATGAGAAAGGCTTTACGACGTTAGAAACGGCTCGGATTGGAATTGAAAACGCTTTGATTGCGAGAAAAACAACGGAAAGTGTAATGGAGAAGGAAATGGTTGGACAAGCGGCCCTTCTGTCGTATATGTACGATAGAATTCCCATGACCTATAAGCAAGCTGTCGAATTAGCTGAGCGCTCCGGAATAGATGAGTTTTGGATTACCAATGCACAGGGACAGTTGGTGCTAACGAATGCGGGCGAAAAGATAGATTTCAATTTCGGTGCTGACCCTAAGAATCAAGCGTATGAGTTTATGGATTTAATTACTGGTAAACAGAAAGTAGTAACACAGCCGGCTCAGAAGAGAAGCATCGATCCTAAGGTGTATAAATATGTCGGGGTGTCCGGTTGGTCATCTCCACGCATTGTACAAACAGGAAGAGATGGAGCCGCGCTAACTGAACTCGATGGCAAAATAGGTGCTAAGCCGGTGCTGACTCAATTAAAGTCAGAGCTTAGCGGAGATGTGCTATTCGCTGGTGTCGTTGATTCCACCGGTAAACTCGTTGCTTCATCTGATGATGCCATTACGCAATTAGACGCAGAACTGCTTGACTCTCTTAACGTGAGTCTTACAGCGGAGCACAAAGCGTACAAGACAATGTCTCATAATGGAACAAAAGCCAAGTATTACTTTAGAGCGTTGTCGACGGGTCAAGTGCTTGTACTGGCACTGTCGGAGCAGGTCTTGACCAACTTCTTTTACTTCACATGTATTGCCACATTAGCAGGCTTACTGATTGCAGGGGCTGTATTGTTTTTCATTGTCAGTCGCCAGTTCAAAAGGCTGGAGAGACTGCAAGCTGCCATGGTTGCGATTGCTCAGGGAGACGGAGATTTAACGAGAAGGCTTCCCGATACTTCGATGGACGAAATCGGCAGATTGTCGACTGCGACCAATCAATTTATTGAGAAAATTCATACGATCGTCAAAGATGTTAAACAATCTGCAAGTCTGAGCAAAGGCAATGCCGATCATATCAAAGATTCGATGAATCAAACAAATACGATTTCATATGAAATTAATACAACCATCCACGAATTGGCAACAGCCGCTGCGAGTCAGGCGGAGGTCGTGGAGGATGGGATGAAGGGCGTTCACGAATTGGCGGAATTGATTGATGACACCAAAGAACATGTTCAAATTCTGCAAAATAATAGTGCGATTATTCGCGAGAAGGAAGAGCGCGGCGCTGAATCGATGCGAGCAATGATTGATTTGATCCGCAATAATGTTACCGTGACCAAAGACGTGGAGTCCAGCGTAGGCAAACTTATGCAGGATATTGATGCCATCAAAGAGATGGTCACCACGATTCATAACATCTCGAGACAAACGAATTTACTTGCGCTTAACGCCTCCATTGAGGCGGCTCGGGCTGGTGAAAACGGCCGTGGATTCGCCGTAGTTGCTGCTGAGGTGAGAACGCTATCTGTACAAGCTGGAGAGGCATCTGAACATATTCAGACGTTGATTGAGAATGTCTTGCATTCTGCACAGCAAACGTCTTCAGCGATGGAGCAGTCGCTTCACATCGTAAGTTCGCAGGAAGAGAACGCAGGAGAGACATCGGATACATTTGATTTTATTCATACCTCTTTGCAGCAAATCCATGAATCAGTTGAAAAGATCACGACAGATATGGAGCATGTAAATAACCGTAAAAACAAAATTGTTGGCTTTATCGAGCTTTCCTCCGCGAGTTCCGAAGAGACGGCAGCAAGTTCCGAGGAAGTTTTGGCCAGCGTAGAGACGTTGGGACAGATGTTCAACCGTGTTCAAAAAGAAACGATAGAGCTCCACGATCAGATGACAGGCTTGCAAGAAGTGGTTAATAGATTTAAGGTATAATGGTGATAAAAGTATTTATTTATTCTATGGGCTGTGTATAGCCCGAAGGAGTACACTATGTGCCGAAATATTAAGCCGCTTTTCAACTATGAACCGACAGTAACGGAAGATGAAGTTCGGGCGGCGTCGCTGCAATTTGTACGTAAGATCTCAGGGTTTACGGAGCCTTCCAAAGCGAATGAAGCAGCCTTTCAGCAGGCAGTTCAAGATGTTGCTGTCGCAGCTCAAAAGCTTTTGGATGCCATGGTTACCCATGCAGAGCCTCGTAATCGTGAGGTGGAAGCACAGCGCGCCAAGGAACGAAATGCGATCCGTTTTGGTACGAAAGAAGTTTAATAGATAGAAGGAAAGGGCTTTTCTCTCCGGAGAGAAGTCCTTTTTTGTGCCCGAGTTCTTGTCTCTAGATTCTAGCTAGTGTCGCGCGATTCTAGTTTTGCATAAGCTAGATTACTAATTGAAAGTGGGTGATTGCAAGTGACGAAAGGGTTTGATTGTTCAACACCGCTTACGGCACAAAAAGCGGCTGCTTTCTTCGGACAAGGTTATACATTTGTCGCCAGATATTTGGTGCCAGGTGGTACAAAGGCATTAACGAAATCAGAGGCTGATGCAATTAGTGGAGCTGGCTTGCAGTTGGTATCTGTTTTTGAGACAACTGCGAGTCGTGCACTTGGTGGAAGAAATGCTGGATTGGCAGACGGAGCCACCGCCTTACAAGTTGCAGCGCAAGTAGGCCAGCCGGAGGGGAGCTGTATCTATTTCGCTGTTGATTTCGATGTATCTACTGACCTAATGCCAACGGTCATTGATTATATTAAAGCTGCAAGTGAGGCTACGACTTCCTTTACAACGGGTGTGTATGGTTCATATGCTGTGATGGAGGCTATGTATGCCGCAGGTGCTTGCTCTCATTTCTGGCAAACGTATGCATGGAGCGCAGGAAAGAAATCGACGTTCATCCAGATTTATCAATATTTAAATGATGTGATGGTGAATGGTATTGCGATTGATTATGATGAATCTTATGGGAATGAAGGCTGGTGGAATTCACTTGTTATTCCAGAACCACCTAATTATCCGCTTTCAGTTCATGATGCCAATGCGATCATCCCTTTCCTTTCAGCAGGGTATTCAGCTACGTCCTCAAAAGCTGCACAAGAAGAATTCCATCGACTTGCCAATGAATTACGTAAGATTTCTGGACAATCCTTGCAATAATTGTGGGGAATAGGAGAATAGCAATAAAGCCCGGCCGCTTTGGATGAACTCAAAGTGGCCGGGCTTTACTCAATTTATCACCGCGCTGCGTATGTACCACCGATCTTGCAATGAGGCACGCTCTAGATGGAAAAGCACGCGCCGACTAGACACCGCGGAAGCTCTAGCCGCAGTCATTGTCACATTGACTGCGGTGTCGAGCTGCAGGAGCTGGGACACATCCTGCTCCGGGAACTTGGACAGGCGGCGCATGCTTCGCACGTGCATCGCCTGTTCTTGCCCTGTGGTGACCTGCAGCAGCTGCAGGTCGCCTTGATGTGCTGCGCTGATCCACACGTCGATCAGCCCCCAGGGCGAGAGCTTGCTGACGTAGTCCAGCAGCAAGCCTGCGGCCCGGTGCGCCATGACCTGGTGCGCCGGGTCCATGGAGCGGGAGCCGTGGGTCACGCTCCCGAGGAAGTGAATACAGAAATGACCGTTGAAGTCATTTCCAGGTATACCATCACCGCCGTGAGGCATGCCGTGCATGGAGGCGGCGAGTGTGCGGCCATTCAGCTTGACTAGGACCGCGCGGCGGTCCCAGCTCCATTTGCCGCCATAAATGCTTTTGAGCGTCGCAGAGTCGGTTTTGGTGAGCGGCTGAACATCCGCATGATGAGAGCCTGCGCGACGCTGCCCTTCGAAACTAAGGCCACTCTCTACATCGAGGACGGTGAAAGAACTATATTTGGGAAGCACGAGGCTGGCTTCCTCCCAGGTGAGCAGCTCGCCATAATGCTTGGCGCGGATTGCTAGAACCTGTGACTGAAGCGTCTCCTGCGCTTTGCTCGAGATCTTGACGATTTGCTTCGCTCCCAAATCGATAACCTCACCAGTTGGGGTCAGACCCAAGAGCATGGATTGTTCGTTTTTGATATAACGGAGCGTGGTGTCTGGCATTAGAGGTTCTAAATAGGGATCACCCACTGTGCCCGACTCAAGCTCTCGTTGCAATGATTTATCTACAAAAGACATCTCTGTTTGATATACAGCTCGAGGAGATGATTTGACAAGTAATTGAATCGAGTCGGAATCAGCAGATACTTCCCGATGCAGCGGCAGGGTACTTTCAGCCTGGGTGCTAGCAGCTAACCCTTGACTCAAAAGGAGCGTAAGAAGGAATGTGACAAGTAGTTGTCGCTGCCTGATAAGAGATCGGACTGAATACATATGAGGGCTTCCTCCTTTTTCGGTTAGGTATATTGTCATAGCTAAGCTAAGTGTTTGCTTTTTTGCATGAATTTATAAAAGGTACGAGTTAGATTGTGATAAAATAACAACAGAATTCGAATGACCGAACAATTTGGAACGGAAGGAAGGAATTTCATATGGAAGAACCCAAAGGAATACCTTTTGAATTACATATCACCGACCAGCGGGTCGTGCGAGGCGATGTTTACAAAGCCAATACTGCACCAAGTAAAGGGACACTACTACTATGTCACGGCTATAAAGGATTCAAAAATTGGGGGATGTTCCCGCATGTAGCTAGCGAATTAGCTGAAGTTGTGGATGTCGTTGCATTGAATTTTTCCCATAATGGAGTTGGCGAAAATTTGATGGATTTTACGGAGCTTGAGAAGTTTGCCCGTGATACCTACTCCAGGGATATTGAGGACATTCAGGTTGTCATAGCTGATATTCACAAAGATGAGGCGGTGAAACCGATCTTTTTGCTGGGTCATAGCAGAGGGGCTGCTGTGAGCTTGATCTACGCGTTAGATCATCCCGAGGAAATTGCCGGTGTCATCAGTTGGAATGGCATTGCCAATGTAGATTTGCTCACACCTGAGAATAAAACAGAGATGAGGGCCACTGGCCGCTCCTATACCTTGAATGGGCGAACGAAACAGATGATGCCGCTCGATCTCGAGATTCTAGAAGATATGGAACGAAATAAAGAGAGATTTGATATTATCAGTAGGGTCAGTGGAGCAAGTTTTCCAATTACACTTATTCAAGGAACAGCGGATGGGGAACGAGGGATTCGAGGTTCAGAGAATTTGGTGGCTAATAATGCTAATATTCAGTGGGTGAGGATTCCTGAGGGGAATCATACCTTTGGGAGTGTTCATCCTTTTCAGGGTGAGACACTGCCTTTGAGAGAGGCAATTGTTGAAACGAAACGTGCGATACGGGGGATGTTGGAGTTGTTATAAAAATAAAGAAACCCGCAAAGCATAAGGCTTCGCGGGTTTCTTTTCGGTATGACCTGTAGTGGGCTCGAACCACTGACCCCTACCCTGTCAAGATAGTGCTCTCCCAGCTGAGCTAACAAGTCGTTAATGGATACAGGTAGTAATATACCAAGAATTCGAGAGATTGTCAATTGATGGGTGGTGTTATTTCTGCCAGAAAAAGATCAGTTTATGCAGGATTGAATAAGGATTTCGCTTCTTTTTGGACCGCGGTATAAAGGAAGTGGGTTGTTCTTCTGTAAGTGTTGAATCTGATGTATTCGGGAGTAGAATGGAGCGCTCTTCGTTCGAAATCCCCTGTGATGTCATCGCAAGTTGTCAGCCTCTCTGGTAATGAATGTGAAGTTAATGTATCATATCCATGCGATGTTTCCTAGTATAGCTTTCATCTTGCGTGAATTTATGGTAACTTGAGATCATTAGAGTTTGGGAGGACGAAGGTTATGACGAAACAACAGCATCGTTGGAATTTGCGTTTAAAAAGTAGTAATGTGTATTTAGGCACTGTGTACCTAGGCGATCCGCTACCTGAAGTGGAAGATGTGATCATGATCGGCGAGAAGAAATATACGATTCTTGAGCTCGGTAGTACACGAGATGCAAGTGACGTTTTCGTTGAAGAAGTTAAGAAGAAGTAGTTGAATAAGCAAAAGAGCTGATCTAATGATCAGCTCTTTCATTTATTTGTAATATTGTATAAGGACGCAAGGCAATCAACAAACATTTTATTATACTCTTCGCGGGATAAGTCTTTATTACACGCAATGTCTCTTCCCAAAAATTGAAACCAGGTGATTTCTGTAAGATTCTTTTTGTACACAAACTTGTCATGCTGAATAAGAAAGGTCGGTTCAACATTCCTTTTTCGGGGATAGAGGCAAGGTAATCATACTAAAACTTGGTAATCAAATATAGAGGTTTGGGGAAACTGTGAGGAAATCGAAGGGAAATCGGAGGATATTTAAGAAAAAAGAAAAAGACTGAAGTCACTCTAAGGAGGATCGAGTGATTCAGTCTTTTTGAGCTTGCTCCTACATCAAAGGATTAGCGTTTGTAGCCGCCTAGAGATTGTTCAGCCATTTGCACTAATCTTTTTGTGATGTTGCCACCGATTGAGCCAGCATCACGTGTTGCCAAATTGCCGTTGTAACCAGAAGGGGAGAGAGGGACACCAATTTCCTGAGCGACTTCATACTTCATTTGATCAAGTGCTGCCTTTGCTTGTTGTACGACTAAAGTTTTAGCCATTCAAAATCATCTCCTTTTTTTTGGTACACCAGTATTATTTGAATGTTCAGAATATTTATTCGCGGAATTCAATAAAATTTTCAAAAAATTTTTACCACATTAGAAAGATAAGTTTTCGGTTCCCGAAAACATCTTTCTAATTGGCGATAAAAACAACCTTTAAAACGCGGTCGCTCATCTTCGAAGTACTTCGATAGAAGTTTTTCTCATGTAAAATCAATAAACCCCCAACGGTTAAGTTGAGGGGGATATTTGATATATTATGATAACGGTTACATTATTCTTCTTCGGATTGTTCGATTTCTTCCTCTGCAGCTGCTGCTTCTTCAATCGCTTCAGCGATTTCTTCTTCAGCCTCTTGACTCACCACTTCTTCAGTGGATTCAGCAGAGATTTCTTCTTGCTCATTTTGTTGTACTACTTCTTCCTCTTGGCTCATTTATGTCACCTCCTCTGATACGTATAGTAACATTGTATCAGTTCTACTAGGTTATACAAGTAGGTTGGAAGCCTATCTAGCAGATTTAATGTAATCTTGATAAATCTGTCATTCTATAGGGATATACCGATGCGGAATAGGTCGAATAAGAGGAGAAAATCCGCTATTTTCGCGGGTTTTAGTGATTGTGCATGTTTTGTTTTTCTATGAATATAAATGAGGCTATGCAACAATATTTTCATGATTTACTATGCTGCGTTTCTATGAAAATGCTTAGGAGGAATCCGAATGAATCGGTCGGATGTTATTTTAGAGTTACAACTTGTACCGGAGTTATTGAAACAAGCAGAAGCCATCTATGTCGATGCCGTATCAGAATTGAACTGGGCGAAGCATATGCTTCTTACCAAGGAGTATGAAGTGATTGGTGAAGGGATTGTTACAGGGAAAAATGAGTTGCAACGACAAGCGGAATTATGGCCGTACACGAAAGATTTACAAAAGCAGGTTCTACAGATGGAAGATGCGGTTGAACATACGAAGGTTGAGTTTCACTTCTACAAACGGAAATTAGAAAATCTTCAAATCATCGCCAAGCTCATGACCATTTTATGATTTTCCTAGATGAACAATGAAGAAGGCGCCTGTGATCGAAAGATTGCAGGTTTTTTTGTTTAGATATCGGAAGTTTTTGAAAATTTTATGGTTAAAAGGGGGTTACCGTGAAGAGCAGTTGTGCATCCTAAGGGTAGAATATACCAATGTGTGGTTTTACAGGAGGATTGTACAATAYGAAATCAGTTCAAATCATGGTGACGGCTAGCCTGGGTCTCCTTCTATTGACAGGTTGTCAAGCTGCCAGAAGCACCGCTGTATCTGAGGCGTCTACGCCTCCAGAATCGATCAGTGTTGCGCTCATTGGAGTGAACAATCAATCGGTAGGTTCAGCTCAATTTACTGCTGTCAAGGATGGTGTACAGCTGGATGTACAGGTTAGCGGGCTTCCTCCTGGTGTACATGGCTTGCACATCCATGAAAAAGCGATGTGTGAAGCGCCAACATTTGATTCGGCAGGTGGACATTTCAATCCACAGATGAAGGAACACGGCTTCTTGAATCCAAAAGGGGCTCACGCGGGGGATCTGCCTAATCTCATTGTAGATGCACAAGGTAACGGGAAGTTCAGCGCTGTAACAAAGGCAGTCATATTGGAAAAGGACAAGCCAAATTCGCTGATCAAAACGGATGGATCTAGTTTGGTTGTTCATGAGAAGGCAGATGATCTGAAGACGGATCCATCCGGCAACTCGGGTAAGCGGATCGCTTGCGGTGCTGTGAAATAAGGGAAGGAAGGGTTTCGACAACATGATCAAAACACAGGATCTCAAGCTGCAAATGGATGAATTGACAAAACAAAATGATATGGTTCTGATTGAACTAGAACAGGTCAAAAAAATGTTGATCTCAAGTGCTCAAGGCACTCAAGGCTCTCAAGGCTCTCAAGCTCAAGCGCAAGACAGCCCAGGGCAGCAGGCTTCATCTGGAAGCGGTGATTCCGCACAAGATGAGTCAGCGGCGAAGAGCACCTCTCAAGATCAAAGCCAGGCTCAAGACCAAAGTCAAAGTCAAAGCCAAAGTCAGAATATGAAATCAGGCCAAAGTGATTCGAATAATCAGCAAGTAACTGATTTAGCGAATGAACTTTTGAAAATTAAAGATTTAGTCGTGAAGCTTGAACAAAAAACGTCGCAGTACGTCAGCAGTCAGTCAAATGGCTCGCTGACCGAGAAAGATGCGGTTAATCTCATTCTGACGCTAATGAATGGCATGGTAGACTGGGCGAGTGAATTCGTATCATCCAAAGCTTCCTCCAATGGCCAGATTCAATAACAGAATGTATTGAAAAAAAGCAAAAAGGCTGAGTGATTCAGCCTTTTTGCTTTTCTCATAAGTAATGTATTAGGGCTGTATGGCTTTGGTTTTGAAGTTCATCTGCTTCGCACAATACTCAATAATCTCGCTCCGCCGAACGATCCCAATGAATTTGTCGGAATCATCTACGACAGGTACGAAGTTTTGTACTTTAGCCAAATCAATCAGATCGACCATATCTGCATGGATATGAACCGGTTTATTTTTGACTCGCAAAGGAACTTCTTCAAGCACATGGCGGTGAGCATTCTCAAAACCGATATGCTCTGAATTTTTGAGAAACCATAGTAAATCCCCTTCCGTAATGGTTCCTACATAATGACCATCATCGGACAGAATCGGGACAGCGGTATATCGATGATACTCCATGCGTTCCAATGTTTGTCGTAGGGTTGCTTGTGGAGTCGTGGTAATGACTTCGGATTTAGGTAATAGGAAAAAGGCGATATTCATCAGGCACACTCCTTACATAAGAATCAATGTGTCTAGTATATCAAATTTTGCGCATAGAATCTAAACCTGTGATGGATGCTAGTAGTGAGGTGAACGGAAATGAATCGAGCATTGACTACAGCTGTGATCGGTATTGGTGCCGCTCAAGCCATCAAAGTACCTTTAACGTATGTGTTCAGTAAGAAATGGGATTGGTCACAATTGGTTCAAACGGGTGGGATGCCGAGTTCGCATTCTTCAGGTGTTACGGCATTGGCCACATATATCGGGATGAAAAGAGGCGTTTCAGCCATCGATTTTGCACTAAGCTCCGTGTTCGGGGCTGTTGTCATGTATGATGCGATGGGCATCCGCAGATCGGCAGGCGAGATTGCAGTTGAAGTGAATGATCTAGACGAGCAAGTGGAACGAATTGCCCGGCAGCACCCTGGGTTGTATCATTCCAGAAGACGTAAAGCTCTGAAGGAACGATTAGGTCATTTACCGCGGGAAGTAGCCGCTGGCGCGCTCCTAGGGTTTGCCATTGGAGCTTGCAGCTATTTATTGGAAAGAAAATAAAGTCGTGATCTGTGTACATGTGGACAACATTTCCGGAATGGGATAAGATCAAGAAACGATCTTAGAGAGGAAGAAACCCACATGGAAACGATTCGTGTTACGACTATGGAGCAACTGAAAGCTTGTTTTGCTGTACGTTTTAATGTATTTGTTGATGAACAGCAAGTACCTGCACACCTTGAGATGGATGAGAAGGATGAGTCGCCGGAAGCGTGTCATCATTTTCTTATTGCAGATGGAGAAGTCCCAATCGGTACATCCAGATGGTATGAATATCAAGAAGCAACAGCCAAATTACAGCGTGTTGCCGTCTTAAAGGACTATAGAGGCCGATCTCTTGGGAAACAACTAATCCTTGCTATGGAACAACAGGCTCTTGAGTTAGGTTGCAAATATGCGATTCTCGATGCGCAATGCCAAGCAGAAGGCTTTTACAGCCAGTTGGGCTATCAAGTGATCTCAGATGAGCCTTTCTATGATGCTGGCATTCTACATGTCAGAATGAAGAAAATACTTTAACTTACTGCGGCATTGTCATTCCCGGATGTCACACTAACGGCAAGTGGAAAGGTAAGAATAAATCGTGTGCCTATCCCGAGCTCGCTTTCCACTTCCAAGGTGCCATGATGATCCTGTACGATTTTATAACAAATGGATAATCCAAGACCGGTGCCTGTTTCTTTGGTAGTGAAGAAGGGATGGAAAATTTTCTCTAGCTGATCACTCGGAATGCCAGGTCCGTTATCCGCAATAATTAAAGTCGCGCTCTTCTGATCGCGGCTTAATTTCATGTGGATTGAGCCATTTGCCTCCATCGCTTCGCAAGCATTTTTCATCATGTTTAAAATAAGCTGTATCATTTTATCTTGATCCATAAGCATGAGAACGGCATTGGACGACTCATGAAAATGTATTTCATGTCCAGAGCTGGTGGCTTCGGATTCAACAAGTGCAATAACTTTCAAGACACATTCGTTCAGCGAATGGGTTTGAAATATGGTTTGGTGCGGCTTGGAAAATTGAAGGAACTCGCCGGTCAAATCACTCATCCGATCGATTTCATCCATGATCAATCCATACCAATTTTTAATATTGTAATCGCTTGCTTTTGATAATTGCAAAAAACCTTTGACCGTTGTTAGGGGATTTCGAATCTCATGAGCCATTCCCGATGCTAGTTCTCCGACGACACGCAGTTTTTCTGACCGTTGCAGTTGTTCTTCACGCTTTAACCAAGATTCACGTTTCTTCATAAATAGATTATGCTCAGCATGCAAAATAAGATCATCTTTCGTCAAGGCATCTTGCGGAAAGATAGCAAATCCATACGTATTTTGAATGCCGGTAAGCTTAGGAAGCTCAGAATCTAACTTCTGTTGAAAAGAAGCAGTTGTAAGAAAATCCTTATGAAGCGGCATGACGACAGCGAATTCATCTCCGCCATATCGTGCAATATAGAGTGCCTCTTTGAATAATATTTGCAGAAGATCAGCCATTTGCTTCAGCACAAAATTGCCTGCCTGAAAGCCTCCAGAAGTATTCATTGCTTTCAGATCTGTACAATCAATAAGAAACAGCACAAGAGGCTGATGAAGCTTGATTTGTTGTTCAAGTCTCCTGTGGCATTCTTCATAGTTATAAAGACCGGTTAGCGAGTCTTTTTGCGTTTGTAAATGGCGTTCATTGCGAATGCGTTCTGTTTTTCCGCTTTGTAAGAAGGCAGCTCGCGTTAACAAGGTGATTGCTGTGATGTCGAGGATACTCGTTAATCCGAACATGGAATCTTTAGAAGCAGATTGCGTTATGAAATTGACCATAAATAAATAAATTATCATATATCCTGCTGAAAGAAACCAAGCTTTCTTCAGGTTTTCTTCTTTATATGAATGGCGTGCCAATGTTAATAAATATAGGGGATAGCACAAATTAGATTGTCCAATTGCATGAAGCGAACCGATAATGAGGAGTTGAATCCATGACATGGCGGGATGTGATGATTGAAAACGAACAGACAAGACATATAGAATAACAGCAATAAGAAGTAAAGGGATGTTCAACACTGAATGTAGATAGATAGTATATAGGCCATATAGTATGACATAAGCATAATAAACCCCATTGATAATCACCGTATCATCTCCCGATTGGAAATATCCGCCGTTCACTCACTCTTGTGACATGTTCTATACGAGTCATAAAATTCCTGCTGTTCTCTAAAAWAAATGAGAAATAAAGGG
>NZ_JBFUHL010000059.1:0-25087 GCF_056402415.1 Paenibacillus sp. P4_A9 | reverse complement strand
CCTTCAGACGCAGGCCATATGCAGCAACGACCTCACCCGGCTGGCCCAATATGAATATATCGCCGAGACGAAGTCCGTGAACGCGTGCTTCGATGTTTTGTGGCCAGACTGGTTCAGATGGAAAGCGCTTCAAAAGAAAATTCGCCCAGCGGGAATCTCCAACATGTTCCCCTTTGGCACGATCTTCAAGTTCAATTCTCGTAGGGAAATGTTCGAAGGTCGGATAACAACTTTCCGTTAAGCCTGCCAGCGTATCGTCTATTACAGGCTCCATGTTATGAGCCAATGTGAGCAGCACTTTCCAGGCTAAACTCCTTCCGGCCGCCTCTACATCCTCCCATTGATCTTGGAGAAGATAGCGTTCCTTCTCGCTGCTGAGTACGCCGACTACAGCATCAGCTCCACAGCCTTGTAGAAACATCGCTCGGGTCCCCGGGATGCGTTTCTCAATCAAACTCCGCGCCACACCAGGAAATTCCGCAGAAACGAGAAGCTCATTGGTCATGGTGGGGTGACAGGCATAACTAAACAGGACAAGTTTGCAGCTCCCGTCGGTACGGCAAGCTTTTACCACGGGAACATCATGGTCTACTACGCCGTAAGGATTTGCGGCAAATACATTCTGGCCGTCCACAATGAGACGTCGGGAAACAGCTAAATCGCTGCTGCCCGTGCCGAAGAATAACGAGACGGGTTCCATGTCGTCCCGCGCAGCCCGGCTTATTTCAATAATTGCATCTAGAAGTCCATTGAAATAGTCCGCTGAAAATACCGCGTGCTCAAAGCCCGGAGTCGGCTCTCGATAAAGCGGTGCACAATGGGTGTGAGTCCAGTGAACCAACACTTGATCAGAACGAAGACCCCATAAATGTTGGAGCCGCTCCTGAAGCGAATCCGTCCAGCTTCGGGTTAAACCTACTTGATCGACGACGACGACTACATGCTCTTCTTCACGATCCGTGCTTTCCAGCCACATGACCTGGGCACGGAGGTGGTCCTTCACCCCTGTTGACGGTGCCGTCCGGTTGGAAAAACCACCGAGCCAAGTCCCCACGGTGGGTGTAACGGTGCACTCGGAAAAACCTAACTTTATCATCTTGAGCCTCCAAGCGCTGACGAAATTAGTCCTGCCGTATGAATGATCTTTGAGCTGAGCTCAGAAAAACGGGCTTCCGGCATCTCGTGAATAAGGGCGATGATGCTGATGGATGCCGTCACATTGCCTTCGTGATTCYGTATCGGTGCTCCGATACAGCGTACTCCGAGCACTTCTTCCTCGTCCTCAATCGCATAGCCATTCTCCCGTACGGTTTGCAGCATCGCTTTGAATTCGGCCAAAGTAGCGGCCGCTTTTCCCGTTCCTCCTCCGAGACCTCGAGCCGCAAGGATCCCATCCGTTTGCGGTTCGGGTAAGAAGGCAGCGATTGCCTTTCCTACTGCCGTTAAGTGCAACGAGGAGCGCTTACCTATATAAGTGTCGAAACGGATGAAGCTCGTGCCCTCGACTTTTTCCAAATACACGACATCCATACCGTCCAGCATAGCCAAGTGAACTGGAAATCCTGTGTCGTCACGTAACGCGGTCATAAAGGGGAGCGCAATCGTGCGAATATCCATATTTTTCAAAACTTGACTGCCTAAATGAAAAAGCCTCAGCGTTGCCCGATATTTACCCTCGGACATCTTTTCGACGTACCCTTGCATCTCCAAATTATCTAGGAGAACAAATGCGCTGCTTTTAGCTAGGGAAAGTCGTTCATAAATATCGACAAACCGAAGCCCGTCAGGGGATGCGCTTAAAAGCTCAAGAATTTTGAACGCTCGATCGACGTTTGGAATTAACTGGGATTTGGATACTCGTTTATTCATTCGAACTCACCTTCTCTATCTCTTTGATGCTAATTTAACCAACGTTCTATTGCCATAGTCTCTCACGACTTTTTCTGCAGCGATAACAGGTTGGATCACTGCAGAGCAGGGCTGTTTCGTCCAAGCGTAACAGCTCTGTCGTGGCAGATATCACTTCTTCGCCTGGTATCCACTGGACTATAGCTTTGCCAATTAGACCATCTTGAATTGCTTTGCGCTTGCGCAGTAAAGCCTCAATGACGCCAAAAGCCCGGCTGCACCCAGGGGGATCAAGTAATTCAACCTCCATTTGAACGGAACCAAGTATCTGAATACGCCTTGAATCACTCGGACGAAAAGGAATGTCCAAATAGGGCATTTTGGCATAAGCCTCACCTACATGGACCGTTGAATTGCTCGTATGACCAACACCAAGCAGAAGAATTCCGCCGCCCATTTTGGCCACTAGATCTAACGGACTGTCTATACCGAGGCCTGGTTTCAAATAATGCTCCTCACAAAGAGCGACAGCCCCGTCCCCTACCGCAGTGATGGAATGCGTAGGATGTAAGGACCTAACAGCACCAGGGCGTTTGCGCAGCATTTCGGATAATATGCCTGTTTTACTAGGGGAAATGGCTGGATTAAAACTTTCGTTCTGATAGGTAAACGTAGGCATGACAAGCAAGCCTTCGCTTCCGATACAAGATAATAGCGCATCTAGGACAGTATCTGCACCGCCCTCAATGGGCCCCAGATTACGTAAAGCACTATGGACGACAAGGCGAGTCCCCTTTTGAATCCCCAAGCTTCTAAAAGACTTGATTAGTGATTCTTTCGTGAGTGGTTCCATCATCGCACCTCCACTTTTCGGTTTAAGGAACTATTTTTCAATCGGTGCATAGGCAACGACGTCAATCTCCACCAATGCTTTGGGCAAATAACTGCCCACTGTTGTCCTTACAGGTTTGGGATCTGGAAAATAGCTGTCATAAACTTCATTAAAATGAGCAAAATCACTCATATCTTTCAGGTGAACGGTTGACTTCACCACATCTTCAAAAGTCGCTCCGCCTGCTTGAAGAATTGCAAGGACATTTTCCAATGTACGCGCTGTCTGCTCCTTTATGCCCTCAGCAAGCTCTCCCGTTAAGGGATGACGCCCCACTTGACCGGAAACGTACACAAAGTCTCCCACCCTTAACCCTTGCGAGTAAGCCCCAACGGGTAACGGCGCTCCATCGGTTAAAATAGCTTGTTTTTTCATCCTGACGCCTCCTTATATTCTAAGAATTTATACTAAATTCAGCTCAGCCAAAATATCATTGTTCAGCAGTGCTTCCATATCCTCTGTCGTAAAACCTGGAAAAGGCATCTGCTGGGCGTATTCCGTCATTTTACGAAGCCCTTTAACCGAGTCTTCAAAGTTGCAAATCGGATAATCCGTTCCGAAGATCAGCTTTTTCCAAACGCCATATTCTTTGCAAAGCATCAAGGAATTATAAAGCTGCCATGGTCTATAGTAAAGTGCTGATACATCTGCGTACACATTTGGATGTTTGCGAATGACACTGATCGTTTCAGCTTCCCACGGATGACCTAGGTGAGCGATAATGATCCGCAGCTCAGGGTAGGCTAGTGCCACTTGTTCCAATTGTTCGGGGTGAGCCCATTTCATCGGAGCCCTTTGGGGAAAAGTCGTTCCTTGGTGGGTGAGAATTGGAAGCCCGTTGTCCTCGCAGTATCGGTAAATGCGCAGCATGCGCTCATCCATAGGATCGTAAGCTTGATAGATGGGGCTCGTCTTTAAACCCTTCATGCCCAGATTGAGATGGCATTCTTTCAATTCATCCAACGCATTATAATCATGGGGGTCGACGCAGGCAAATCCGATCAGCTTTTGCGGGTCCCTTTGGCAATATTCCGCCACATATTCGTTAGGGACATTAAAGCCCAGATGGCGACTGCGAAAAGCTAGCACAATACATTTATCCACTGCTTTCATCGCTTCATAATGTTCATCCGGCGTCGTACGCTGTACTGGCTTGCCTCTCATTTTGAAGCCCTCTGCTAAATACGCTGGACTGTAATGCTTAGGCTCACCCAAGTGAGTGTGATAATCGATCATTGTTCCTCGCCTCCATCCTGCCATTGTACGTTCCCATCCGGCGTAATCCGTTGCAAATTCCCTTCATAGGCAAAAGCTACCGCGTTAAATGTAATGGATTTCTTCTCAAAAGGGGCAAAAAGCGAAGCGGTGCCATTGGCAACCGCGCCAGTAAGCCCAGGCAATTCCGGTCCTGGAATGCTGCTGAAAGGCTCGATCCCCATCGTGTAGGCTCGACCGAACCATGGAGCGCCAGTCGTTCCGCCAAACTCTTGCCAAATCCACAGATGCGGCCAAACCTCGAGAGGCCAGCTCAATCCAAACCCCAGTCCGAGCTGTGGGTTACATGCCGCTACCCAACCTTCTTCTAGCTCAGCAGCAAAAAGCATATCCGCAGCCAACTGCTCGCGAGGCGGCATTTGTCTTAAATCGACTGGCTGACCGTCTCTTCCCGGCAGATAAGGCCATTCGCCGGATGTCCCAGGCACAACCCGTCCCGGTAAGTCTTCTCCGCCTGCCGAACGAGTAATACGACAAGGCGGCAGATGCAGCTCCATCTCCGGACCGAGGAAAGGTTCACCAAGCGCTGGATGCTGGCCCCACATGCAATGAACTTCAACAGGGCTGACATTTTCTACCGTTTCACGAATTTGTAAAGCGCCGCTTCCCCGCTTGAGCCGAAGCTCTCTTTCCATGCGGAAAGGCAAACGTTGCGTTTCTACACGCATTACCAGAGCGACCTCGTCGGGCGTATCCAAGATCACTTCATACTCCCAAGCCATCAGACTGGCCTCGCCATGCATGCCCTGCTCAGCTCCCTTGTAAGTGGAAGCCGTGCTTCCCGCAGGAAAGATCACTTGCCAGCCGCCCGGATAATGGTCCATCCAGTTGCCGCGAGGGTTGGATGTGGTAGGAACCCAATTGCCCCAAGTCCGCATTCCCCATGGGGCCCGGTACATCACATCTATATCCAAAGGTTTGTATCGAAATTCTACAATACTGCCCCCTTGATCTAATAACAGAGTGACAGCTAATTGTTCATTCTCCAGCACAGCCAGTCGATGCCCTTGATACATGACATCACAGCTGATACGCGCACCGTTGCTCCTTGGTAAATACATCGCTTCTCCTCCCATTCCCTCGGGCATTATTTGACCCTGTAATATTCCACCTTTTCATCGTCCAACTCAACGCCTAACCCAGGCCCCTCGAGAGGTCGCGCCTCGCCTCCTTGGATTGGCAACGGTTCTGCTAAAAGCATGTCAGCATAGAAAAAAGGTCCCAAAATATCACAAGGATACTCTTCTGCGCCGATCCCCGGAGTAGCCATGGCAAGGTGAATCATCGCCGCACTTGCTACGCCAAGCTCAAGATTGCTGCCCACCGTGCAAGTAAGTCCGGCTGCTTCCGCAACTGCGGCCGCTTTTCTCGCAGGACCGATGCCTCCGCCTTTTCCAATATAGAGGGAGAACACATCTGCAGCTCCAGATCGGGCTAACGCCATGGCATCTTGCAGCGAGTACAGACTTTCGTCGGCGATAATCGGCACGTTCACTTGATTTCGCACATCGGCTAACCAAGACATATCCAGCGAAGGTACCGGTTGTTCAGCAAAATATATGCCTTCTTCGGCTAGACGTCTAATCGTCGTAACTGCTTCACGGGGCGTCCAACCGCCATTTGCATCAACGCCTAATCGAATGGATGGTCCAATCGCATTCCGAACTGCTTTTACTCGAGCAATATCCTTCTCGGGTCCTGTACCAACCTTGACTTTCATGGTGCGAAAACCTTGTTCCACAGCCCATACCGCGATTTCCGCAGCCTGTGCGGGCTCAACTCCCGTAATAGAAAATTTAGTAGGCACGAAATCTCGTACGGGTCCACMTAAGAGTTGATAAATCGGTAAATTAGCCGTTTTTCCTAAAATGTCCCATAAAGCCATTTCGAGTGCAGACTTCGTGAAGACGTTATGTGCAATACGTTTCTGCATTTTTTGTGTTAACCGCTCAATATGTAACGGATTTTCCCCGATCAGTAAGGGACCCAAAAAATTGCGGATGAAATGAGCCGCCGTAACACTATCCTCTCCGCTCCATCCTGGTGTGCAGGACACTTCACCTAGACCGATGATCCCTTCATCCGTATGAACTTTAACCAATAGAAACGGTGAAACCAGATGGCTTCCCCGACCTGATCGGATCGCACGCTCCGGATGTATGGGTACCTGAACGGGAATAGTTTCGATGCTAGTGATCTTCATATTCATTGCGAGGCCTCCTTCCTATCCATCCCTAACAAGCGAAGGGCATTGGGACCTAGAATCTGTGTTTTCGCATCTTCGGGAATTTCGAGTAAATCAAATTCTCGGAACCGGTAATCAACATAGGGTTGTTGTGGTTTATGAAACAAACCTCCATCTGTGCCGAATACGATTTGTGAAAGCGGAACTTCAGCCACAATCTGTTCCATGGCAAAAGGAGGCGTTGAACACATGCATAAGTAAACGTTACGGTGCCGTTTTCCCGCTGCTATCGCTTCCGGCCAAAGATCATGCAACCCTGCGTGTCCAAGCAGCACCTTTAGCTTTGGATGCCTAACTGCCAGCTCGGCGATTTGCAGGGAGGAGGCGTATGGCGGTGTACCGTCGTGAAAAAGGATAGGAATACCAAGCTCTGAGGCTATTTCGCATACTGGTGCCATGAATGCTTCTAAAGGACTGAACCCCTGCAGCCAGTTGTGCAGCTTCACGCCACGCATCCCTAATTCGGTTACACATCGATACACTTCCTCAGCTGCTCCTCGCCGCCTAGGGTCTACCGTGCAGAAGGGAACAAGTCGATCCGGAAATGGCGAACACCACTCAGCTAAATAATCGTTGCACGCTTTGGCGTTCTGCCAAAAGCCGTCAATCGTAAATATGACACTCATGTCGATGCTCAGTTCGTTCATATACGCAACATACTCTGCTGCCGAAAATGGATAGGTACCGTCCTCCCGTCTAGCGGGTTGGTGTACGTGAAAGTCTATTTTCATACATATACCTCCTGTCTGAGAAGTCGCTTATTGGCGAAATCGTTCAGCTAGCAATCTCTCAACATTTCCACCTAAGATGGCTGACTTATCTGAATCGGACACATCCATGTCTCGTACCTTATCGACTTCAAGCCTCATGCGGGCAACAGGGTGATTACTGGAAAAAATCATTCGTTGTGACCCAATTCCTCCATACATGCGTGCCATCCCACGTTCCGGAAAATCATGGGCTGTGTCGCCGTACAAATTAGGCGCTCGTTCAAATGCCGGCATGACATCCATCCAGAAGTCGGATTTCCCATTCTTCCCCATAATAAAAGAAACTTCGGGGTAATTTAGAGCCAATTCGGTCAGTTGCAATGGAAGAGCAAACGCCGGGGTCCCAGTATGCACATAGACCGGCGCACGGTGGCGTGCTGCCACTTCGATCAAAGGATGCACAAGCTTCTCAAGAATCATGAAACCTTGTAAAGGAGGGTGAAGTTTGACGGCAGCCGCACCTTCTCCCAATGCCCGCTCTAGCTCAGCAACTGCCCTTCCCTCATACCATGGGTTCGCTGTGGCATAAGCGAGAAACCTCCCTGCATACTTACGGGAAAGTGCTAGCACACGGTCATTGCCCTCTCGGTTATGAACTGCCATCTCACGATCTATCGGGCTGATTAAGGCCATGTCAATCCTGCTTTGATCCATCTGATCGATTAATTGTTCTGGATCTACCCGGTGATACTGTCCTACACCTGCAAGCACATGCGCGTCAATAATCACAATTCTCTCTCCTCACTTAACTGGATCGACTCACCGCTTTCCATAGCTTTAACGAAGGCTAGCGTTAGACGCAGGCTTGAGATACCTTCCCGGCTGCCAGGTACGGGTGTTTGGCGTAACGCTATGGATGCAAGAAATTTCTGTAGTTGAGCCCGAAAACATGAACTAACTCGGTTCTCGGTAAGTTGAATTCGCTCGGTTAACCGATCACTGATCAATACAGCTTCACCGTTGGCTCGATCAAGATAGGCCATTCCTTTGGGACCAAGAATCTGAAACTCACCAAGAGGAAATTCTGGGAAAAACCATCCGATTTCCAACTTAGCTTGATCGCCATTAGCGAATTCAATCAGAGCGGAGTTGTAATTAGGTGAAGGAAACTCGGGTCTGCTAGTCAGACCCCGAGCTGTAATTCTGACTGGAGATGACCCTGTCAGGAAAGCAAGGTGATCAGCAGCGTGAGCGCCGTCATGTATACAGGGCGGTCCGTGACGCAAGGTGTTTAAAATTCGCTCATAGTGCTCTTGATTACCTTTAGGATCCCACACTTCATCAAATGTGCTTAATCGAATTTGCAGTGGACGACCGAGCCTGTCGCTCTCTATCCATTCCCGCAATGCATCCATTAACGGGCCGTGCCGATAGGTGAAGCCGACTTGCAAAAGACGCCCGCTCAAGCGTTCTGCTTCAGCCATTTGTTCGGCAGCTTCAAGCGAAGTAGCCATCGGCTTTTCACAAAGTACATCTTTACCAGCATGTAGAGCCTCCATGGTGATAACTGGTGTTACCCAAGGTGGCGTACAAATAAGAACAGCCTGCACTTCTTTATCTTCTAAAATTCGTTTATGGTCGGTGGTATGATAAGCACTGCCAAAAGCAGCTCCAGCCGCCTCAGCTCGAACCGGATCTTTATCACAG
Source organism: Paenibacillus sp. P4_A9 (assembly GCF_056402415.1). Lineage (NCBI taxonomy): Bacteria > Bacillati > Bacillota > Bacilli > Caryophanales > Paenibacillaceae > Paenibacillus > Paenibacillus sp. P4_A9. The sequence continues at coordinate 16,410 of NZ_JBFUHL010000059.1, read as the reverse complement.
ACCGCTGTTACGTGAACAGACGGGTTCTCAAGGAGAGTCGGAAGATGCTGCCCCATCACAATGTCTCCGCATCCGATCACAGCTAGTTTTACAACATTTCCGGACAACTGAAATCCCCCTCCTCTATTTTTTATTTATGGAACGAAACCTTCATTATCGGAGTACCGGTACAGCCAAGCCAGCTGCTCCAGGCTTGGATATGATGGCATCTGGATAATAGCGCTGTAAAATTTCCAATCCTAATGCAGCCCGTCGAACCTTCTCCTTGCATTGGGCTATTGCCATTTGTTCAATGTGCATACCGCTTGGGTAAACATTTGCGGCATTTCGTAGCCCGAATTTCACATAAACAGGTGAAACAACCCGGACAATTTCCGGAATTTCATAAAAGCGAATAGCACCGCCAAAATCGTCAGGTGCTTCCACATAAATATCAATCGGCATATCAACAGCCTCACGGATTGCCCCTAATCGGGCTAATGTTAGTGATGTTGGTACATTGTAGGTATCTGCGCCGAGCGTCTCCATTTGCTTAATGGAGACAGGGTTTGCTGCTCCCAGTGAAACAGAGCCCTTTACGACCAGATCAGCCGGTAATTGTCCCGCCTTTTTCATTTGACCCACAATGGCAAGAAGGCCTTCATCGGCAATGAGTACTCCCCTCAGTCCCAAACGGCAGCCCCGCTTAATATCTTCGACGGCATAGATCAACTGATCCATCCCTTCATGTCGCAACGCTTGGCCTTTACCTGCAGKGGTGTGACTAGCTGCCGTTATGTCCCATGTCGTACGGGGGCCAACAAACAGACTGACCTCTACACCATCTGCCACTGCAAGCTCGAGCATCTCACGAATTTCCGAATCAGTATGCATCATTATTCCGCTGCCTTGCGATACACGGTGTATGGTTACGCCGTACTCCTTGGCTGTTTCCAAAGTAGCCGCGAGAGCGTTAGGTCCTTCTACACTCGGGATTTCAAATCGAACCTGTGCCCCGTCTGCAAAACGTTTTGATGAAGTCGGAAGATGATGAGCATCTCCCATTGGATAACCTAAACTGGCCAAAAACTCACGCGTTTCTTTCATAACAGCACCCCCGGTTTTATTGTAAATAGATCTCACAAATTAATTTGGTTCAGTATATTGAAATTCACTTCAAAAATGATGATAATCCAAGTATAATAGGAGTGAGTTCGGGTGTAAAGGAGGATTTTTCCAAATGTATACGTTTTCAGATCGACCAGGAAGCCTGCTCTTTCAAGAATTGAACCGGGATGAAATCGGGAAGTGGGCCCCTGAAGCAACCGTCATCTTACCCGTTGCTGCCATTGAACAACATGGACCGCACTTACCCGTTTGGACTGACTCCCTTCTAGCGGAAAGCATTACCCTTCAAGCCGCAGCACGAGCTAGTGATGAGATTCCAATTTTGGTGTGCCCCGTCGTAACCTATGGTTCCTCGCACCATCACCTTATCTATCCAGGAGCGATGTCGCTTTCGGGCGATACGTTAATTAGGGTGCTGCGCGACCTGACTGACTCCTTGGTGAGCAGCGGTTTTCGTCGAATTTACTTGATCAATTCCCATGGTGGAAATGAAGAATGCGTGCGACTCGCGGCCCGTGAACTTGCACTTCGTCACCCCGTTATCGCTGGAGCCGTCTCTTATTGGACGGTCGCCTGGGACCAAATCGTACAGGAAGGGCAAGCTGGGAGTTTGGGAATCGTCCCCGGCCATGCAGGTGGTTTTGAAACTTCTTTACTTCTTGCACTACGACCGGATTTGGTAAGAACCGAGTTGCTGCCTTTACCCAACCGCCGTCCCCTCCCTTCAACACCTAGAGATCCTTCTACTGGACCGCTTATCCAACGGCACGGTAGTTGGGCAGCGATTGACGGCTACAGTGACGACGCAGGCTTAGCAAGCGCGGAAAGCGGGCAAAAACTTCTCGAAATCATCTCTCGAACCCTTGCTGCTGAATTCGTTAGATTTCATCAACTTAAGCTGAACTAACTCAATTATTCTTGCTGATAATCCACTACGGAAGGGTGTTGGAATTGTTGAAAAGTTATCATAATCTAATTGCCGGCCACTGGGTCGGAGCTCAATCCGGAAGCCTGCGTCAAAACATAAACCCTACTAAATCATCAGAGATTTTGGCTGAATTTCCAGACAGTGATGCCCATGATCTTCAGAATGCCACAACTGCTGCTGCTGCTGCTTTCCCCAAATGGCGCAGCATGAGTATCGTCGCTCGCGGTGAGATTCTATACCGTGCAGCCGAATTGCTTACAGCTCGTGCCGAGCTCATTGCGAAAGATTTGGTTTTGGAAGAAGGAAAAACATTACCCGAAGCCATTGGAGAAACGATGCGGGCTGCAGCGATTTTCCGCTACTACGCCGGAGAAGCACGTCAAGAAACCGGCGAAGTCTACGCTGCTTCGGATCCGAGCACACTTCTCTACACACGCCGTGACCCCATTGGCGTAGTCGGTGTCATTACACCATGGAACTTCCCTATCGCGATTCCAGCGTGGAAAATCGCACCCGCCCTCATCTACGGCAACACCGTGGTCTGGAAGCCGGCAGATCTGACTCCACTGACAGCTTATCACTTGACGAGTGCTCTGGTGGATGCTGGGCTTCCGGAAGGCGTGATCAATGTCGTGTTCGGTCGAGGATCCGTTCTCGGTCCCGCTCTTACAACAGACAATCAAGTGCGCGGAATTTCCTTCACTGGCTCCAATGGTGTTGGTCGAAACATCGCAATTAGCAGTGCTGAACTGGGCAAGAAATATCAGCTAGAAATGGGCGGAAAGAATGCCGTCGTCGTTCTAGCAGATGCTGACTTGGATTTAGCGGTTGAAATGACGATCCGCGGAGCCATGCGCTCAACCGGACAAAAATGTACCGCTACCAGCCGTGTCATCGTTGAAGCTCCATTGCTGAGCGCATTTACCGAAGCGCTAGCCGAACGTTGCCGTAAGCTCGCCGTGGGTGACCCGTTGAATTCGCAAACCTATATGGGACCTCTGGCTTCCCTTGAGCAGCAAAGAACCGTATTGGATTACATACGAATCGGAAAAGAAGAAGGAGCTCGATTAGTAACGGGTGGTGAAACTCTCGATTCAGAAGGTTTCTTTGTAACACCAACGGTGTTCAGCGATGTCGATCCTAATAGTCGACTAGCTACTGAAGAGATCTTCGGACCCGTAGTATCGGTCGTGCCTGCAGCTAATTTAAGTGATGCCATCTCTCTCGTTAATACAAGCCGATTTGGCCTAAGTACAGCTGTATTCACTCGTGATATCGGTAAAGCCATGCGTTACGTCGATGAGATCGAATGCGGTATCGTGCATGTGAACTCCGAAACAGCTGGTGCGGAACCGCATGTTCCGTTCGGTGGCATGAAGGAATCAAGCTCCAATTCCCGTGAGCAAGGAAAGTCGGCTCGTGAGTTCTACACGCAAGTCAAAACCGTCTACTTCGACAGACCTTCGTCTACATAGGTATATTTAAATGAGGTGTCCCTTCTGAGGGGCACCTTTTTTAAGTTAAAACTCCAAAACTTCTGTCAAACCAGGCGCAAGCTCCAACACTCGCCGTTGCCCGTCATCAGTATGCTGAAGCACAATCGAGATGCTTTCCTCTCTCCTATTCGTCACATAAAGGCGATCAGGTAGCACTGATATCTCTATATGACATATATCCTCTTGCCCGTCCCCCAAAATTTCCAGTGTCCATTCACTATTTCGAAATCCACTCGTAAACGCATCCAACTTGCCGCTCCAAAAGTAGGTATCCCCTTCAATCCGATTAATTCCTTCGAATAAGGGTTGTTTGTTCAGATTCAACTTACTTTCCCATTTGGCATGGACCGTCAAAGATGTTGTATTGAAATTCGCAAATATGAGCTGACTCTCACAACTGAGCAAAACAACACCCTCTTCTTCACAAGTAAAAAGGTGTGCTWGATTCGCGATGGCTTTCGTCTCATCCTTGGTTCGGTTTGGCAAGGTGATCACTACGAAAGGCTCCAGTGTACTTGGACCATTGAACGTTTCTTCGCTGCGTCGATTTAAAATGAGAATATCCTCAACGCCCTTCCATTTCTTATACTCATGCTGATTGATGTACCGTATTCCTTGGGAACCGAACAGGACATAACCGATTTCATCATCCACCTGTACCCATTCCGCCGGGTTTAAATCTGTAATCTGATTCGGTTCGCACCCATAAAACCCTTCGTATGAAGCGCTTCGATCTGGGAAGTAAAGAGTCCTTCGTCCCTGGGCTAAGTCCGGCATAGCGCTGTATCGCTCATTGCGGATTCCTATCATCCCTGTGTTCATTTCAGCAATCTTACAAGATTTCAACACCTGAATGCATTCTATATAGACGCTTTTCCCATCTGGCAAAGAAACGAAAGCCACATCCTGGCGAAGCTCTTCGACACCCCGCATTAGCGAGGCTATCGCACCGAAACCATCCTCATAGTCCCGAATGTTTTCCCTCTCGGTTTGCAGAACAAATCGTTCGTTCGAGTGTAGAGTTCTTTGTGAATCCACCTCAATCTCAAACTGGGCCGTACCCGTGTAACTAGCGGGCAGTGGCGTGATGCTCCAACATCCTTTTGCAGGAATCGTAAGTCCCATCACTCGGTTGCGCCAACTGAAGCTCGAGAAGCTGTCACGCGTCCTGTGAATCACTGAGCACCCATATGGATACACATAAACTCCAATCAGCCTAGCATTCATTTCGTCACCATCACTGGGTTCCGCACCTCCCCCTCCAAACAAATGAAGCAGGCAGGAAGCGACCAAATCCTTCGCGGATGTATGCTCCATATCTTTTGCCGTTTGATAACCGGAGATTATGCATTGCTCCCCGTTTTCCTCAAGAAGGCAACCCTGTTGATTACTATTCTGAATGCCTTCAATAATGGCAAGAGCTCTGCGCTCTAATAAAGACGCATCTCTGTCCCTATGAATCACATTCATAAACGCATGGGTGAATTGACGTTCATGCTGCCTGTTATACCACCAATCCTGACCCTGTACGGGGACAGCCAAGCCGTCAAACTGCGCCCACACTTTAATCGTTTTATTGTAGAGACGTTCGTTGTTATACAGCACTGTTTCCGCTATGGGTTCACCTCCTATTAAGGAAAATACGGCATGAATCCCTCGAAGATTAATGCCTGCACATATATATCCGGGGTGAGCGAACCCGTGGTTTTCCGTTGTAAAGTCGGGGTGAAACGTAACGGTTTTTATCAATTTTGGTTCCCTAGCTCGATCGATTGGCGTCGTAATGGCGTTTAGTGACCAGGCTTCAAAACCTTTTTTCCAACTTTCATGTCGTGGATGGTTAGGAAACAGCGCAAGTGCCGCTGCAATTCCCCCTGCTGTCCAAGCATTTTCCTCGGTCTGTGTGTCGAAATAAGCGCCATTTCTCGGATCTTCTTCGCACCAGCGGTCCGCATAATCGGTCAGAACATTTCGGCTCAGAATGCGTGTTTCTTCGTCTAGATCTTCCCAAAGCAGCCACACCGATAACCCGAAGGAAGCAATTGTCACTCCGACTTGGCTGGCGGGAAAAAACTTTTGCCCTCTTCCCCCCCATTTCGTCAAGCTGCAAAAACGGTTCCTCCCTTCAGCCCGCACACAATCCTCCGGGCCTGTATCATGGGTAAAACCTAAATAGCGGATCGCTGCAATAGCTTTCCGCTTGACCTCTTCTCGAGGGATTCCAGTTAACTTTTCCTCATAATTCGGAAGCTTCGCAAGCAAAGCATATACGGATGCTGTATAGGCGGTATCAAGTCCATACCAATAGGCACCGCCAAAAAAATGCCCGCACGAAGGGCGCCTAGACCAATCTGCAAACTGTTTCTCGGCATAAGGCAGCCACTTTTGCAATATACGGCGAATTCGTGCGGACAGCTCGTTTTCGGAAGCTTTGTTCCAAGCGATCGTTCGAATACGCATGCTCTCTTCGTTGGACATGAACGAATCCCCTATCTGCGTTACGATGTTAAAGGCTACTTAACACAAGGTCAGCGACATGGAGCGTTTGAGTCACTTCTTTTTCTCCATGGACTGCAGAAACGTACCATAAGCCGTTTGGCCTTACTAATACACCTTGCTGCAACATTCGCTCCGCGAATGTTGCATATTTACCAGCATCCCGTTTGGAGAATCCAGCGAAATCACTCACCTCCGGAAGGTCGACGAACATCATGTGAAATACGGGTCCCACCTGATTTACGACGCCAGGGATTCTGTGTTTCTGCAGCAGCCCACGAAGTCCGTCGACCAACGTATTAGCAGTGTTTTCCATCTGTTGAAAAGCAGCCCCATCATTGCGTGAAAGCAAATCAAGTACAGCTAGTGCCGCTGAAGTGGAGATACAATTGCCGTTCAACGTCCCTAAGTGACTGACCTCTCCTGTAGCGATAAGATTCATCCATTCCCGCTTACCGGCTACTGCACTTAACGCGATACCGCCAGCTAAAGCTTTTCCCATGACAATTAAATCAGGCAAGATGCCGAAACGACCATGAGCCCCTCCAAGTCCAAGCCGGAATCCAGTAATTACTTCATCGAAAATAAGCGTAATACTGAGCTCTTCAGTCAGCTTCCGCATCGATTCTAAGTAACCAGGCCGAGGCGCGAGGCAACCGGAGTTGCACATGACAGGCTCAGTAATGACTGCGGCAATTTCATTGTGATGTTGTCTCAGCGTATCTTCCAGAGCTTGCGGATCGTTCCAAGGAAGCAAGATGACTTCCTGCAGGCTAACTTCGCTCTGTCCTCCTGTTCCTGGAAGGATGGAAGCATCTGCATTCGCCTGCCCTGCTCCTTTTTTCATGTCGGCACTCGGGAAAGAGGTGAATATAGAATCCGACCATCCGTGGTAATGACCGTGGAACCGAACGATTTTACGTTTACCGGTATAAGCTCTTGCTACGCGCAACGCAAGCATGACAGCCTCGGTGCCGGAACCGCTGAAGGCTGCAAGTTCCGCACCTGGAAGCACCTCTACGAGACGCTTCGCCAGTTCAACTTCTCCTTTGTGCTGAAGCCCATATGTGAATCCGCTCTGCATGGCCATGTGGACACGATTCGTTAGCTCCGGATGGGCATGACCCAGAATAAGTGGTCCATAAGCGAGCAAATAATCGACATATTCATTGCCGTCGACATCACGAATATAGGCGCCAGAAGCAGAATCGGCAAATAGCGGAGCAGGCTTCATCGCCGCCCGAAGGGAGCTAGCTACTCCCCCAGCCAAATATTGAGAGGATGTTTCATATTGGGACTTCGATTGCTCATAGCTTTTCATGGGTGTCCTCTCCGTTTCCCGCTGTATTTTGTACGAGTTCTACACGTCCTTCAAAGCCGTTCGGAATCTTTATATTTACCTGAACATGAGATGGGGCCTCGACCCGAATCGCGATCTGACCCTGTTCCTCCACTTTCCAGTAAACATCAATTCGTCCCTCCACAGGAAGAGGCACACTGCCTCGCGCCCATGCCAATCCACATGGGTTCGGTTCAACGATAATTTCCTGCCAACCCGGCACTTTGCTTTGAACGCCCAAAACATAAGCTCCAAAAAAATATCCGGGCGCCGCCGACCATGCATGACAGTGACTGCGAGATAGAAACTTGTCATTCTGCCGATTGGTAGAATTCGGGAACATTTCCCAACAAGCCGTTGCGTCATGCTCGATCATCTGCCCGAACCGTGTGCGGATGTCATCTAACATCTGACTGTAGAGACCTTTTTGGGCTAAGGCTTCATAGTAAAAAAAGGACATGAACGGACTTCCAACCTGTACGAACTCAGAAGGCGAATCCACAAGGTAACGATCGATGATCGCTTCACGATCTCCTTTTGCAGCCGCACATAAGGAAGCCACTACTTGGGTTTGCATACTGAAACTTTCCGACTTACGTCCATCCGCATGAATACAGTCTAAATAAGCTTTACCATCCTCCGACCATAAATATAGGTTGATCGCTGTCAACAGCTTGGTGACAGCCTGATCGTAAATCACTGTTGTTTGTTGGTCACCCGACAGTTGTGCTAACTCCGAGGCCACTTGCAGTGCCTTCATCAAAAATAAATTTTGATGAGTGACAACCCCGTTATTTGGCTGATCAATTTCAGCCCAGTCAAAGAAATTCCAGCCTTGGAAATCAAATAAACCTTGTTCATTCAGATGAGTTAGGTAATGATCTAAGGTAAAGCGAATGTGAGGCCAAATCTGTTCTACGAAAGTCACATCAGCCGTACGTTGATAATATTCTTTGCAAGCCATTACCCAGAAAAACGTCCAATTTGGTATGACGGCGCTCCAACCGCTTGGCACTTGACTTACATAGTAAGGTGATTGTCCTGCAGACCCAGGTACTAAGCTCAGTGAGTGACGAACGAGCGGCTCCGCGTCAAACAAGTAATACCCAATTAACGCTTCATTGCGTGCATCTCCTACCCAGAACGCTTGCTCATAGGTGGGACAATCTACAAAGGTATCCTCCATGCACAATCGGACAGTACGCTGGCTAATATCCCATATTTTTGTAAGCAGCGAATCGGAGCATTGAAACCGTCCAATGTCTGCAACAGGATAAGTGCTTTGCTTCATTCCAATGTTGTACAGTAGAACGGGACTTTCACCTTCCATTTCCCCGCGACGTACAGTCACCATTAAATAGCGAAGACCTCTGCGAATCGAAGATACATAGGATTGAAAACCATCTCGGCACACATAACGAAGTGTGTTGTTTAACTTATAGGTTTCCTGACGCCATCCGTCTTCCATAAATTCGAATCCATAAAAATCTAGGATCGTACCGGCAGAACATTCCGCCTCAAATGTAATAAAACCGGAGGTTAATCGTCCGAAATCGATGATTAATTCCGTATCTTGTCCATTAAACAAGGGTATTTCAGCAGGTAAAGGGCTTGCTTTGACGATATTGTGCAGTTGATTCGGCACGGCAAGTGCTTCGGTTCGGTTTTTCCACACACTAAGTGTAAACACGTTATCGTCGTCGACGAGCGCCTTCGATACGGGCTTCACCMATTTCTGAAAGTCAGTTAACTCTTCTTTTGAAGATAACCTCTTTGCACGGATATAGTCAGGATGAGCACACACCACTTTTCGGTCGACTGGACGGCTGGCAACAACGCCATACTCAAACGGCCCTATCGTAACGAACGGAGATTCTGATTCACCAGATGGGAGCGGGGATACGACCTCAAAAGGCTCCTCACAGTCAATTCCCATGTAAAAGCCTACAGAATGATCTGCTCCGGTGATATCCATATTAAAGAAGYTGTCGCCTTCCACYAGCTCAACTTCCACATATTTCTCCGGTTCATTTCCGTAGAACTGCTCATGTGTATATGGAACTCCTCCTAAAGTAAGGGGACCGAATATACTTGAGTTGGGAAAACCAAAGATGGCTTTTGTCTTTTTCGGAACACGAATAACCGTGGCTAGATATCCGCCAAACGTGACCGCGTTCATGTGACTCTCACTGCCGGGAACCATTTGATTACGAATGTCTATATAGGCGTTCCATTGTATCGGCTTAACTTTGCTTAAGCTCTCAATTCGCGCCGCATAAATAGGCTCTTCCGTCAGGAAGGGAATATCTCGAGGAACAAGCCTTGTCCATGGTTCCATTCCTACAGGTCCTATAGGGGTTGCCGGTGTCCAATCGGTGTCATCATAGTCAGGATTCATCCAAGCGTTGTCCCATTTCCTTGCATCGATTCGTTCTGCAAAAGCATTCTGTGTCGACATCCTTGGCGCACGTGGGTCTTGTCCTAAATGGCGTGAGGTTAGCCAGGATGCATCCGTGCCTATTACTTGCACCATATTCTCCTGCGAATGGAGCTCTAATTGAGCAACCAGACCGCCACGTCCCCTCAAATAATAAAAGGTGGAGAGGCCGAAATGCTGCACAAGAACGGCAATGGTATTACTACGTCCTGGCTTTAGAAGCCTCCCAATATCGTAAACATCATAAAATTGCTCTGTAGGCCACGATCGAGCAGGGCCACGACCTAATATCTCCCCGTTAATGTAAAGCACATAGCGTGAATCCGCTGTGATCGCTATTTTGGCTGAATCCCAGCCTTTAGCCGACACGTCCAACGATTTGCGAAAACATCTCCACTCGTTTCGTGGGCTCTCTTCACCGTCTGACCAGATCCATTGCGCTAAGCTATCCGCTTGCAATTGCATAGGAATTCCCCCTAGAGTGATACGGTTTTTCCGCTTTCTCGACTTTCGTTGACCGCTTCTATGAACCGGATAATTTCCAAGGTCTCCTCCGGGTTAATGCGGGTCTCTCCCGTTCGAAACATATGAAGAACATCCTGCAATAAATTGGCATACTTGCGCAGCCCATCAGCGGCCGTGTCCACGTACTCCGAGGCTTTGTCTCGGTGAATCCAAGTTCCATGTGTGCCATTGTGCGGATTTCCCCGCAAAGTTCCGATACGACCGTCTTGCCAGACCGCAGTAACCGTTTCATGACCATTCCCAGAAAAGGCTGTGACAGAACGGCAGCCGGCTCCGAGAACCCGATATAGGACGTCAACTAGGTGAATTCCGTACCAGTAATAGCCAGGCTGCGTAGGTGTGAACTCGATCGGACCATAGCAGTCAGCTCCAGTGATGTTAGAGCTGTCCTCCCTGCTCAGCGCCGTGTTCAAGGCATCCGCATAGCGTCGTACTGAACCGCTCATCCATCTCACACCGAACTTCTCTGCCGTATGAGCAATCATTTGTGCTTCCACCAGACTAACAGCTAAAGGTTTATCGATAAAAACAGGCTTTCCAAAAGGAGCAATCTTGGCAAATTGCTCAGGATGCACCCGACCGTCTACCGAAGTGATAAGTATCGCGTCGCAACTCGAGGCTACCTCTTCCGGTGATTCCGCAATGTGAACCCCCAGCCCATCTCGAAGCTCGGCTGTATATCCCTCCACGCGCGTTGCACTCGCTTTAAAGTCCGGTGATCCACCGGGAAAAGCCGCAATGACGCGGCCCCCCGAGATATGATTAGGATCATTCGGATCGTTCAAAATTTTGGAGAACACTTTACAATGGGAAGTGTCTAAACCAATTAAGCCAAGCTTGAGTTCGGCCATGAGATTCCCTCCAACTGCAGACCTTTATAAACTTTAACCACAGCGTTGATGATATCCTGTGTGTCTTCGTCTGTCATAACCGGGCTTACTGGCAGGAGCGTAGTCCGCTGAAGCAAGTCTTCCGCGTGCGGGCACATCCCTTTGCTGTAGACGACCGGATTTTGGAATGGATAGTTGAATGGAAAGTTATCTCTATCCGTTGTTCGTTGATTAAGTATAAAAGATTGCATGTAAATCGGCTCTCCACCGTACATTTTGAAGCAGAAAATGTTCTCCGCGTTCATCGCTGCCACAAAGGAATCGGCAGCAGCTTTCGTAGCATGCTGCAGCGCAAAAACGCAGTCAACATCGCCCTGCAGATCAACTGATGGACGTATTCGAATGCCTGGGACTTGCGTATTCAAAGCCTCGCGAATATTTAGGTGATGCTTCCGCATAGCGGAGATGACCGTATCCAGCTTTTTCCATTGCTCAATCATGACAGCACCAGTCATTTCATTCATCCGGTAGTTTTGACCGATGAACGAAAACTGAGGCGTAATTTGATACTTGCCTTTGTCTCGGAAATTACCCTGATCATGATAGCGTGCTGCCCTTTCGAACAGTTCTGGCGAATTCGTGACCACAGCTCCCCCTTCTCCAGCAGTGAGAATCTTTTGCATTTGAAAGCTATATACGCCGATATCTCCGATCGTGCCACAGTAGCGTCCCTTATAGGTACAGCCAAGTGATTGCGCAACGTCTTCAATTACCGGAAGATCATACTTACGAGCAAAAGCCATAACTCGGTCCATATCGCAGGCGCTGCCATTGATATGAACTGCGATTATCGCTTTCACTTCGTCATCCATAACCCTTTCCAAATCTTCCACGTCCATATTTAATGTGTCATCCATATCGACAAACACAGGTACAGCGTTCGCACACACAACCGCTCCCGCTGTTGCTGTGAAAGTGTTTGCTGGAACAATTACTTTATCTCCATAGCCAATGCCGAGTGCCTTTAATGCAACAATAAGTGCCGCTGTACAAGATGAAACGCCAAGAACATAGGAAACATTTAACCGTTCCGCCATAAGTCGCTCAAACTCCTCAACTGCTCCCTGCAAGTTCGGTCCGTAATAGCGAAACGGAGAGCCTTCGGCAACGACCTTGGCTACATGCTCTGTCTCTTCTTCCCCGTAAAGCATTGCACCTCTCAACATCGGCGGAAGCGGTTTACTGCGAACCGGTTCTCCACCATTGATAGCCAATTGTTCTTTCATGGACTATTCCTCCCAGACTGGTTATTATTCAAATGGAACTGTTATCCCACCCTGCGCAGATGAGCGGTGAATCAACTCAACAAGGCGAACCGCGTCTCTGCCCGCTTCACCAGTCACGGCTGGCTTTCGCCTCTGGCTGATGGATTCAATAAAATCGATGATTTGCATGCTATGATAAGCTGAATTAATATTTCGGGGATCAGCACCGGCATTTCCGCTTGTCTTGGCATTTTCATAGGTAGGAAGAGGAATGCCAGGAACCGTCCAATKGGTGATCTCATTACCTAAGGTTTTGATAGTTCCTTTATCTCCGTAAACATTAATACTAGGTGGAAATCCAGGTAATGCGGAGGTTGTGCACATCAGGGTGGCAAAGCCTCCGTTCTCCATGGTAAACAAGGCGAGTCCCATGTCTTCGCATTCCATATGATGAGTTTGCGTCGCAGTTCGCCCAACTACTGACTTCACCTTACCAGCAAGCCAGAGCAACAGATCAATCGAATGGATACCTTGATTAAGCAAGGCCCCTCCATCTTCGGCTTTCGTACCGCGCCAATCCGCTTCATCATAATAGGCCTGCGATCGATAAAACGGTCGAGAGACCTCCACTAACAGCAGGTTGCCGATCTTACCCTCTTCAATCGTCCGCTTGAGAAGCTGATGATGCGGAAAGAATCGTGTCTGTGACACGACGGATAAAGTCAATTGTTTCTCCTCAGCTAAGCTGATCATCGCCAAAGCCTCATCAGCCGACATGGCGATAGGTTTCTCTACCAGCACGTGTTTTCCCGCTTGAAGTGCTTCTATACCGATGCGCCCATGGCTGCCGCTGCCTGTCGTAATGCAGACGATATCAATATCCCGATTAGCCAAAATTTCTTGGTAATCGGTCGTCCATCCACAAGCATAGCGTTCGCTCGTCTCCCGTGCACGTTGCTCTGTTCTACTGGCAACCTCAACAATCCGAGCATGCTCGATACTGCTTAATGCTTCTAAATGAACGTCAGCAATGGAACCGCAGCCTATAAGACCAAAACCCCACTTTTTCATGTTAACTGCCACTTCTCGATATGTTCAACATTATATAAGCACCCTTTCCCTAAATTCATATTCAGATTAGTCAATTTGGGCGGGTTTGAACATGTTTTTTAGCGTTAAAACATGTCTTTTTGTGCTTCAATTGCATATCGTGAAATCCCCTGTTTATAGGTCTCGCAGATGGAAATCMCTCCGTCTCCCTCCTTTTTAAACAGCACAAGATCAGCTGGACCACCTATTTGCAACCCGCATTTTGTTGACAAATTCATCAAAGTCGACGGACGAACAGAAGCCATTTCCCAAGCTTCATGCAAGGAACACAGCTTCTTACGTATCAAATGCGCGATTCCCCATGGAAGCATCTGTGCAGAACCGGCTAACAGCTGAGGCTCATCCGCTAAGTGAAGACGGCCTTCGTTTGTTTTCACAACATGTACGCGATTATGAGAGTAGTAGTTGCCAGGAGGCATCCCGCTTAAATGCACCGCATCACTTACGAGAATGGCACATTCCTGCTTCACCCGCATAACGACTTTAAGAAAAGATTCAGGCAAGTGGAACCCATCCGCAATTAAAGACACCCAAAGTGAGTCTTGGGCCAGCTGCTCCCATAAGTAATTAGGGTGACGTGGAAGCGTTAAATGGGCTCCGTTTCCAAAATGGGTCGCCAACCGGCCACCGGCAGAGACCGCATCCCGAATTTGCTCCGGAGATGCTGCAGTATGTCCGATTGCGACTATAATACCGCTTTCTGAGCATCGACGAATGAAATCAGTGGAACTTGGCCACTCAGGGGATAATGTAACTATCCTTATACGTCCCCCTGCTGCCTCCTGCCAACGCACGAAGGCATCCCAATCGGGCTCGCAAACATATTCCCGTTTATGAGCTCCTCGTGGGCCATTCTCAGGTGAGATGAACGGTCCCTCCAGATGAATGCCACCTACAGTAGCACCCGTTGCRGAATCTTCATCGCAAGCCTTTGCAATCGCTGTCATCGCTTCCGAAATGTTGTCCGCCGAGTTCGTCGTGATCGTCGGAAAAAATGTCGTAATCCCCTCTTTCCAAACCTCACGAACAATCGCATGTACACGCTCTGAATCTATTGGGAACACGTTTAAATCAATACCCATGCAGCCATTCATCTGCAGATCAACAAGTCCCGGTGCAATCAACCATTGGTCATTGTAATCACAGTCATCAGGTACGGCACGGATGTCAGTAATGATGCCCTTATTCACAGTAACGATGATCGATTCACCGGTTTTATAATGAGTACCCATAATCTCTTGCATAGCGTTCTCCTCCTAAATAAACAGCCCGTTTATCGATTACATAAACGGGCTGTTAAATAGATTATTATTTTTTATAATAGCTTTTATACCATTTCGTTGCCTCTTGAATAACCTGTTCCCCGCCTTGGTTTTTCCAATCAATTACGAACTTGTCAAATGCGGTATCAAGGGGTTCTCGACCCGTCAACACTTTTATGAACATGTCCATGTATAATGAAGTGTCTCGATATCCGAGCTCAGGCTTCGCTTTCAGTATGTCCGGTGTCGGCATATACATGGACTCATCTTTAAAGAAATTCATCTTCGTATATTCGATCCCTTTCTKGGTCAAGGCGGCAAATTTACTAGCTTTAATGACTAGCGGAGACATACGGGAATCACCGGCTGGGTTAATAATCGATTGGTAAAAAATTCTTGTGCCTTTGTCCACATTGACTTTCGCATTCGGATCCCAGTTGACAGTTCCATTCGTTACCGTATAGTTGATACCTTCAATCCCATAAGCAAAAAACTTGTTTTTAGCCGGATCATCCGAATGGACCCAGTCGAAAAACTTTATGATATCCTCTGGGTGCGCAGCATTAGCCGATATGGTATAGACGTTGTTCACACCTGTTCTTTCTGGAACCAAATTCACTTTTCCTTGCGCATTCATCGGGCCTGGCAGTACCCCCACACTAGCTTTCGGATCGGTGAACAAATATTCTTGACCTCCACTAGTCAGAACTTGCACTTGATGAAACCACATGCCCACTTTGCCCTGATGAATCAGGTCTCCCCAATCATTATCTTTCATCGTGAACATATCATGGTTTACATAGCCCTTATCGTAGAGCATTTTGTAAAAGCGGATCGCATCTTTCATTTCAGGTATAATCAAATTCGGAATAAAACGTCCATCACGATATTGCCAGGCATCCGGATGGGCACCGAAATATCCGAAGAAGGCTTCGGAGAACGCAAGACCTTTACGCATGGCAAAAGGAACCTCATCGTTCGTATTTCCATCGCCATTCATATCGAGATCCTTAATCGCTTCGAAGAAGGCTAAATAGTCATCCATTGTTTTCGGTTCTTTCATGCCCAGCTTGTCCAGCCAATCTTTGCGGTATAACAAAACAAGCACGTTTGGAAGCGCTGCCATTTTGGGGATTCCATAAATTTTTCCGTTTTTGCTTACACGCGGATCTTTCCAGGCTTCAGGCGGAATGTTCTTTTTCAAGTTCGGTCCATATTTGTCAATGAGCGGCCCAAGTTCTAGAAACACACCGTCTTCTACCGCATTGGGATGAGTTTCCCAGTCGATCCGAGTCGTCCACATAATTTCGGGAATATCACCTGAAGCAAACCGAATCGCAATCTGTTTGTTATAAATGCTGGAGCTGACCATTTCAAACTTAACATTGTAGGGGGTACCGGTATATTGACTGAAAAGTCTTGAGATTTCCTTGAAATACTTATCGTCCTCGGTTATGTTCTGGGCGTATTGGTTACCGCCGTCCTGCATGAGGATGGTGATGTCGATCGGCTTTTTCGAAACCGTATTGACACCTTTCGTAGGTGCAGCATGATCCGTACCTTGGCAGGCTGTTAGAATGCCGCTTGTACCCATTACTGTTATCAATAATATTAG
>NZ_JBFUHL010000058.1:0-27068 GCF_056402415.1 Paenibacillus sp. P4_A9 | reverse complement strand
GCTGGATGATCCGTATGATAAACGCAGCCATCAAGGTCAAAAAAGTATACATCTGCCATCCTGAGAAACTTATAATCTATTGTTTGCATATGTTTATCAGAACCTTTCTACTAGTCATATGGTTTCCATTCTTCAGAGCTTTAGCTTATTTACTCGCTAAATTGCCAAGTACTTATTGATTTTCGAAGATAAGTCAAAGTAAATTGTCGGATTGTATCTATGCCTAGACTTCCAACGATGATAAGTACTCTCAATTACATTTGGATGTTCCTCCCCGTTAGTGACCTTTGAATGTATCAATATATAGAAAAAAGAAAGCTACATAAACAATAAACATAAAGAACCTAAGTTCTTAGTTCATTGTTTAGAGCTTTCTCTCGTCCTTCACTCCAAACTAACTATTATGAAATTATATTTGATTTAAAATAGATCTTCAAAAGAAAGATTCCAAAAAGCTTTATCGCTTACAGACAGGCAAGTCGCACCCGCATTCAGGCTTTCCTTAACTTCTTCTTTCGAATCAATTAATCCACTTGCTATTACAGGAATGTCGGTAAGTGTCTCGGAAAATGTATGGATAATCTTCGAGACAACACCTGGCATAAGTTCGACACCATCTGGTCGTACGTTTTGAGAAACATTCAACCCGTTCATCAATGCAGATGAATCTAGTATAAACAGATGAAGAATTCCGAATAAGCCGACCCGTTTCGCTTCCTTAATCAAATGGCTTTTAGTTGTCACAATTCCATCTGCACCGACGTAATCGGAGATGAAATCCACACTTTCCTTATCCGTACTCGATAAACCTCGAATTAAATCTAAATGAATAAAAGCACTTTTCTTACTTTCCTTCGTAAGCCTAACGGCATGGATGATTTCTTTCACATTTCCACCCATGAAGAAAAGGTTCTCTACTCGGCTATCAAGTGCACTTTCGACATCTTCAACCTTTCGAACAGCGGCAATTATCGGATTATTCCCAATCTTATGAAGCAGTGACATTAAGTATGGTTCCTTCCTTGAGTTACTTCACACTGCAAGCTTAACATCTCTATATAACCGCTGTCAAGATAGCGCTTTCAAATTATTACAAAATATTTTCTTATCTCTCATATTTCGTCCCCTAAAATAAATAAAAACCCTTATAAATCAAGGGTTTACGTGCTATGGGCCCAGAGGGACTCGAACCCCCGACCAATCGGTTATGAGCCGACCGCTCTAACCAACTGAGCTATAGGCCCTAATGAAATTTGGTTGCGGGGGCAGGATTTGAACCTGCGGCCTTCGGGTTATGAGCCCGACGAGCTACCGAGCTGCTCCACCCCGCGTCATGAGTGCCGCTCAACAGCGACAAAAATAAATATACACTAACGGCGCAGGCTTAGTCAAGCGTTAATTTTATGCATAGTCCGTTCAATTACGTGTTATACCGCACGCCGAAACGGCCCTTTTTCGACTTATACACTTCAACTTCCTGCGGGCACTCATACCCATAGATCCACCAATCTTCTTCCATTCTCTTGGCTAAACAACCAGCTTGAAACTTCGAATCGTACAATTTCGCCCAATAAATCCAGTTCATGTTCATCACTCCATTATATTCAGATCGTTACCTTTAGCTTATCCATATTAAGGTTCTCTTATTAGCAACCCAACACGCTGCGTTGCTTCTTTACGTAGGGACTGCATTTTTTTGACCATATAACAATAAAATTGTGACGGTTTAAAGGAATAGCAGGAATTTCCCTGCTTTTGGGGAAGTTAAGTGATGTAGACTATTTGGCAGCAGAAAAAGGAGATTACACCCATGATTGAAACGATCAAAAGCTACTTACAAACACATAAGGATGAACACATAGAGGAACTCTTGGCGTTTTTGCGGATTCCAAGCATTAGTGCTGTTGCCCAGCACCAACCAGATATGCTGAGATGTGCCGAGTGGACTGCTCAGTCTTTAAAAAAGGCAGGACTCGATAACATCGAAATCATGCCAACGAAAGGGCATCCCGTGGTTTATGCGGATTGGTTACATGCGCCTGGCAAACCGACGGTTCTAATTTATGGCCATTATGATGTGCAGCCCGCTGAGCCATTAGATCTTTGGGAGTCGCCTCCTTTTGAGCCGATCATCCGTGATAATAAGCTGTTCGGACGTGGAAGTACAGATGACAAAGGCCAGCTCCTGCTTTATGTAAAGGTTGTTGAGGCTTTTCTACAAACACATGGAACGCTTCCGGTTAACGTGAAATTCTGCATTGAAGGTG
Source organism: Paenibacillus sp. P4_A9 (assembly GCF_056402415.1). Taxonomy (NCBI): domain Bacteria; kingdom Bacillati; phylum Bacillota; class Bacilli; order Caryophanales; family Paenibacillaceae; genus Paenibacillus; species Paenibacillus sp. P4_A9. The sequence goes on along the minus strand of NZ_JBFUHL010000058.1, from coordinate 24,801 downwards.
AGGAAGAAATTGCGAGTAAGAACCTCCCTGCGTTTGTTGAAGCTCATGCTGCTAAATTGCAAGCTGATTCCATCGTGTTATCCGACACGCAAATGCACGGTCCTGGCAAGCCAGCGCTTATGTACGGGCTTCGCGGCTTAGCAGGATTCGAAATCACCATCGATGGTGCCAATAGTGACCTGCATTCGGGTCTTTTTGGCGGTGCGGTTCAGAATCCGATTCACGCTTTGTCCAAGCTGCTAAGCTCCTTCCATGATGAGGACGGTCATGTAGCTGTAAAAGGCTTTTATGACCGTGTCATTGAGCTCTCAGACAAAGAACGCGAAGCCTTCAAGCAAGTTGAACCCGATGAGAATAAGGTTCGCACGAATTTAAATGTTACGGATCTTTACGGTGAGAAAGGCTTCTCCTTCTATGAGCAAACGACTTCCCGACCTACACTTGAAATCACATCAGTTAGTGGCGGCTTCCAAGGTGAGGGGATCAAACCGATTATTCCGAATCGCGCTACGGCTAAAATCGCATGCCGCCTAGTCGCTGCGCAGGTCCCAGAAGAAATCATGGATTTGGTCGAAGCCCATATTCATGCACAGGTTCTTCCAGGCGTGTCCATTTCGTTGGACCGTCAATTGCGAGGTAACCCTTTTATCACACCTATAGATGAACCTGTTATGGTTGCTGCAGCGGAAGCTTATGAGGAAACATTTGGTGAATGGCCGGTTTACACGCGTAGTGGCGGGTCTATTCCGATTGTTGAGGTTTTGGGACGTGTATTGGATGCGCCTGTGGTCCTTATGGGCTTTGGATTGCCTGGTGAGAATCTTCATGCACCGAATGAGCATTTCCATTTGATGAATTGGGACAATGGTACGGAGACGATCAGCCGATACTGGTTGAAGCTTGCCGAGCTGTCTGAGAGTAAAACTACTACTAACTAAGCTAAAACAAAAGGAGTAACTTCAATGGGGAAGCAATTACATATACGCGATGCACAATTGGAAGATTTATCTGAAATCGTACGCATCTACAACTCAACGATCGCAGGACGCATGGTTACAGCAGACACAGAGCCAGTCACAACAGCCAGCCGCGAGCGCTGGTTTCATGAGCATTCCGCCGATTTCCGACCTTTATGGGTGCTTGAAAATGAGAGTGGCATTTGTGGTTGGCTGAGCTTCCAGTCCTTCTACGGGCGCCCTGCCTATAACGCAACTGCGGAAGTCAGCATCTATGTGGATGAAGCCTATCGTGGACAAGGCATCGGTCGATACTTGATGGAACAAGCGCTTGAAGTAAGTCCCAAGCTTGGGCTGAAATCGTTGTTAGGCTTTATTTTCGGGCACAACGAGCCGAGTCTGCAGCTTTTCCGCAAATTTGGCTTTACCAATTGGGCGCATTTGCCCGGGGTCGCCGAGTTAGATGGCGTTGAGCGTGATTTGATTATTTTGGGTAAACGCGTGGGTTAGTGGACTCCTTCACTTGCTGAGTCAAAAGTAAAAGCGCTACTCCTCTCAAACCAGCAATAACGACATCGCTGAGCTTGGGGATGTAGCGCTTCCATTCACCATTTACAACTCACGCGGCGCTACAACGGCCTCCACCTCTATCTCAATCAGCAATTGCGGGTCAATCAAAGCCTTCACCTCAACCATCGTCGCCACAGGCTGCACTTCTCGAAAATACTCACCATGTGCCCGACCGAACTCTTCCCACAACGAAATATCCGTCACGAACATCCGAGTTCGAATGACATCGGATAGCTGTGCGCCAAGTTCTTGAAGCGCCTGTTCAATCGTTTGAAGAATGAATCGTGCTTGCTCGTAGGCATTGCCTACACCAACCACCTCGCCATCCTTCATCGCGGTTGTACCTGCAACCTCTATCCGGTCCCCTACGCGAATGGCTCGGCAGTAACCAACCACAGGTTCCCACGGTGAACCCGTAAATACTCTCGTTCGTTCCATTTCCCGCAACAACTCCTTGCATTTTATATATAGGTAGCTAATTTCATTTGTAAGCCCTCTGTCACAGGTAAAAGTGGTAACCGCAAAGCACCTGACCCGATGACGCCTTGTTGGTGCAGCAACCATTTGATCGGAGCTGGATTAGGCTCTTGGAACAGCAGACGGATAAGTGGAAGCAACTCCTCAAATTGTTCTCGACTCTCCTCATAGGCCCCCTGTGCATAACTACGAATAAACGAAACAAATCGCTCCGTCTCCACATTCGCTGAAGCACTCATCACACCTTTGGCCCCTGCTTGCAGCGCTGCAAAAAGTAACGTGTCTTCACCGCATAGAACAGGTTTAGAGCCCAGTCTAGTCAACTCCGTAACCAGCCCGATGTTAGGCGTACTATCTTTCATGCCAATAACACCATCGATGTCGAGAATGGTACGCACCGTATCCAGCTCTAGTGTCACCCCTGTGCGATGCGGAACATCATATAAAATCACAGGCACACCAACTCTTGCTACCCGACGAAAATGCTCAATGATCCCCTGCTGACTTGGTCTGTTGTAATAAGGTACCACAACTAACGCAGCCTCTGCTCCTAGTTTGCCAGCTTCTTCTGTTTTTCTAACCGTTGATAATGTATCATTCGTTCCTGTTCCTACAATAAGAGGCACCTGAACATGCGCTGCGTCACGAGCTGCTTGAGCTGTAGCGAACAAGACACCAAGCTCGTCTTTCGTAATGGTGGGTGATTCCCCAGTTGTCCCATTGACAACTAATCCATCTATTTCATCTTGAAACAGGTTATAAGCTTGATTGTAAAAGGATGCTGCATCCACTTCATGTTCTTGATCAAAAGGGGTGATGATGGGTACATAAATCCCCTGTAGGTCTTTTTCTTTTAGCAAAATAACCATCTCCCTGCCTCGTTTGTTTGTACATTTACTTTAGCATGGAACTATCCATCACAGTTAGCTATAATAAATGATAGAACTCATCAAAAATATTGATAATAAAGCGAGGCCATACATGGATCTGACGTATTTCCGTACCTTTCGGGAGGTTGCCCGTAGGAAAAGCTTCACACGTGCTGCAGAAGAATTGGGCTATGCGCAATCAAGCATAACTATGCAAATTCAAAAGCTGGAACGTGAATATGGTGTTCCCCTATTTGAACGGTATGGGCGACAGTTACGCCTCACGCCACCTGGAGAAAGCTTACTCGTGCTAACGCAGCAAATGTTGGAGATTTATGATCAATCCAAAGAAATGATAGCGAATCAAGTGAGCGGAACTTTAACAATCGGGACCATTAACTCCCTGGCAGCTTACTATTTACCTCCTTTTCTCCATGAATTAAAGCAACTTTATCCTGGGCTAAATATCCAACTTTTCCCTGACAGCGAAGCCTCTATCCTCACCAAGGTAAAAGAAGGAGATTATGATATTGGACTCTTGTTAGATCAATATCCAGCAGATCCTACACTCGTATGTTCAAGTGTCAGAGAAGAACAGCTCGTCTTCATTGCTCCACTGGATCACACTTTAGCTCAGCAATCGCATATTCAGCTCGCCGACCTCGGGAACACGGAATTTATCGTCACGGAGGAAGGCTGTATCTATCGAGGGAAGTTTGAAAGGCTGCTGAAAGACAATGCCGTCGCCCTAAAAATCGGCTTCGAGTTAGGCAATGTAGAAACGATTAAACATTGTGTGATGAGCGGGTTAGGGATCGCCTTGTTGCCGCGGATCACGGTTGCGAGTGAACTTGCACAGGGCAAGCTCGTACAGCTCCCATTTACGCATACGCAGCTCTCTATGGACTTACAAATGGCGATTCATCCGAAAAAGTGGATGTCCCAGCCCCTGCAAGCGTTCATTCACTTGCTTACCAAACAAAATTGAACAAAAAAAGAAGCTCACCTTTGCGAAAAGGTAGAGCTTCTTCTTAATTAATCGCGAATGTCAAGATTAGCACCCAAGTGCGGCGCCGCTGGAGCGGTAACCTGCGCTTGGTTCTTCACGAAATCTTGTAATCATACACATTTCGTCAATTCTCGTCATTGTGAAACAGTTAAACGCCGTAAGCAGAAGGATTGACTCTCCATGAACGCAACAGTTCCATATCCGCTTGCTGGATCTTCCCTTTTTCCAAAGCAACCTCTAGCAAGGTCGAATAGTTAGACAGCGTGTGTAGAGGCATGTCTGCCGCCGCGAACGCATCTGTTGCTTTATCCAGCTGATAGGAGAAAATCGCTAGTACACCAAGTGCTACAGCTCCCGCATCTTTCACGGCAACTGCCGCTTTCAGCGAGCTTCCACCCGTGGAAATCAAGTCTTCGATGACGATGACTTTTTGACCTGGTTTCACAGAGCCTTCAATCAGGTTCTCTTTGCCATGTCCTTTCGCTTTATCGCGAATGTAGATCATCGGAAGACCTAGCTTTTGAGCTACCCAAGCTGCATGTGGAATGCCAGCAGTTGCCGTTCCTGCAACAACCTCTGCTTCAGGGAATTTCTCCTTGATCAATGCGACGAAACCATCGGCAATCGCATCACGGATAGCGGGGTGTGACATGGTCAAACGATTATCGCAATAAATGGGAGATTTCAGTCCCGATGTCCATGTAAAAGGCTGTTGCGGACGAAGAGCCACCGCTTCAATATCTAATAACGACGCTGCAATATGCTGCGCGATTGTTTCGAGCTTACTCATACCTCACCGTTCCTTTCAAAGTTAGATCGAACAGCTCTTGAAAACTACACGATTGAATCGATAATCGCTTCAATCGCTGCTCTTGGGTCCGCTGCGCCTGTGATCGGACGCCCGATTACGACGTAGTCCGTCCCCTGCGCGAACGCCTCAGCCGGCGTCATGATGCGCGACTGGTCGCCCACGTCGGCCCCCGCCGGGCGGATGCCTGGCGTCACGGTGACGAAGCCGTCACCGCACGCCGCTTTAATCGCCGTCACCTCAAGCGGTGACGCGACGACCCCGTTAAGCCCCGCGGCTTGCGCCAAGTGGGCATACCGAATGACGGCCTGCTCGGTCGTACCGGCCAGGCCGATCTCGTCATTCAGCACCTGCTGCGAGGTGCTGGTCAACTGCGTCACGCCGATCACGATCGGGCGTGCTGCCCCTAAAGCTAGCCCCTTGTCGATCCCCTCCAAGGCGGCTTCCATCATGTGCTTGCCTCCGGCAGCATGCACATTGAACACATCAACCCCAAGGCGCGTCACGCTTTCCGCGCCGCCCTTGACAGTGTTCGGAATGTCATGCATCTTCACATCGAGGAACACCTTGTAGCCGCGATCCTTCAGACTCGCGACAAAGGTAGGACCTGCAGCATAAAACAGCTGCATTCCTACCTTTACATAACAGGGGATGCCTTCGAGCTGCTTAAGCAGCCCTTCAGCACCTTCTGCGTTCGCGTAATCCAAGGCGACCATAATGCGTCCAGTAACATCTGTGCGTGTTAATGTACTCAAGTTTGGCACCATCCCTTAGACATGAATTGGCATTGCACGTGAGGAGAAGTTAATCGTTTCTAGCATATTGACTAGCGCTCTAACCGTATCGAGGGATGTCATACAGACGACACCGTTCTCTACCGCTTCACGACGAATTCGGAAGCCGTCACGCTCAGGCGTTTTACCCTTAGTCAATGTGTTCACAACGAACTGAGCATCACCGCTACGGATAAGGTCAAGAATGTTCGGTGAGCCTTCACTAAGCTTGTTCACGGTTGTAACTGGAAGACCGGCTTGTGCAATTGCCTCGGCAGTTCCACCTGTTGCAATGATTTTGTAGCCTAAGCGGTAGAAGCCTTTCAAGATTTCAATCGCTTCATCTTTATCTTTATCCGCAACAGTGACCACAACGGATCCTGCAGCTGGAATTTTCATGCCTGCACCAATCAAACCTTTGTATAAGGCTTTTGCGAAATTGATATCGCGCCCCATAACTTCACCCGTGGACTTCATTTCAGGCCCGAGTGTTGTATCTACACGGCGAAGCTTCGCGAAGGAGAATACCGGTACTTTGACAGAAACGTACTTATCTTCAGGCCATAGACCACCTTGGTAGCCCATGTCGGCAAGTGTTTGACCCATGATTACGCGTGTTGCCACATTTGCCATCGGAATATTAGTCACTTTGCTTAAGAATGGTACCGTTCTAGAAGAACGCGGATTAACCTCGATCACATACACTTGATCGTTATGAATAACGAACTGGATGTTCACTAGACCAACTACATTCAACTCTAAGGCGATTTTCGTTGTGATATCGATAATTTGTTGCTTAATCTCTTCTGAAATGGATTGTGGCGGATATACGGCGATCGAGTCACCAGAGTGAACCCCAGCGCGCTCAACGTGTTCCATAATCCCTGGGATTAGAACCGTTTCTCTATCACAAATGGCGTCAACCTCTACCTCTTTACCAAGCATGTAACGGTCGATTAGAACCGGATGCTCAGGGTTGATTTTCACCGCATACTCCATGTAGCTAAGTAGCTCTTCATCCGAATAGACGATTTCCATTGCGCGTCCACCTAGTACGTAGGAAGGACGAACGATAACCGGATAGCCGAATTTCGCTGCTGTACCAACCGCTTGATCGACAGATGTTACAGTGCCGCCTGGAGGTTGTGCAACCGAAATTTTGCTAAGCAACGCTTCGAATTTCTTACGATCTTCAGCTGTATCGATACTTTCTAGATCAGAACCTAGAATGCGAACGCCTGCTTTGTGCAAAGGTGCTGCCAAGTTAATCGCCGTTTGTCCACCGAATTGAACGATTACGCCGATTGGCTGTTCACGTTCGATCACGTTCATTACGTCTTCGAAGAACAATGGCTCGAAGTACAAGCGATCTGAGGTATTGAAGTCTGTTGATACGGTTTCAGGGTTATTGTTGATAATAACCGCTTCATAACCAGCAGCTTGAATCGCCCATACGGCATGAACCGTGGAGTAATCGAACTCGATCCCTTGACCGATACGAATTGGACCCGATCCTAGAACAACAACTTTCTCTTTCGTTGTTTCTGTTACTTCATCTTCTTGCTCGTATGTGGAGTAGTAGTAAGGTGTTGAAGCTTCAAACTCAGCCGCACACGTGTCTACCATTTTGTAGACTGGTTTAATGTTTTGTTGCAAACGGAATGTTCTTACATCCGCTTCTTTCGTGAAGGTCGAGCAGCCTGCCAATGTACGGATTTCCGCAATCGCACGGTCTGTAAAGCCTTTACGCTTGATTTCGAAAATAAGCTCAGCAGTTAGATCCTTGGCTGCGATTTCCTTCTCATACGTGATAAGTGCGCTTATTTTGTTCAGGAACCACCAGTCAATTTTCGTCAAATTTTGCAATTGCTCCACCGTATATCCCCTGCGGAATGCTTCTGCTAGTAAGAACAGTCGCTCATCATCTGGTTTTACTAAACGTAGTTCTAACGTTTCTTTATCTAGTAGATCTGTTTCTTTCAAGAACAAGCGGTGAACGCCGATTTCTAGGGAACGAATCGCTTTATGAATGGACTCTTCGAACGTACGGCCAATCGCCATAACTTCGCCAGTCGCTTTCATTTGCGTACCTAGCTTACGGTTTGCTGCAGTGAACTTATCGAAAGGCCAGCGTGGGATTTTGGAAACGATGTAATCCAATGCTGGTTCGAAGCAAGCATACGTTTGACCCGTTACTGGGTTAACTAGTTCATCAAGTGTGTAGCCAATTGCAATTTTCGCTGCCATCTTGGCAATCGGATAACCAGTTGCTTTGGATGCAAGTGCTGATGAACGACTTACACGCGGGTTAACTTCGATAACGTAATATTGGAAGCTATGTGGATCAAGTGCGTACTGTACGTTACAGCCACCCTCAATTTGTAAGGCACGAATAATTTTAATGGAAGCAGAACGCAGCATTTGATACTCACGGTCCGACAATGTTTGGCTTGGTGCTACAACGATACTATCGCCTGTATGTACGCCTACTGGATCAAAGTTCTCCATGTTACATACCACGATACAGTTGTCGTTCGCATCACGCATTACTTCGTACTCGACTTCTTTCATACCCGCGATGCTACGCTCTACGAGACACTGTCCGATTGGACTGTAACGAATCCCGGAAGCAACGATTTCTGTCAACTCTTCCATCGTGTTACAAATACCGCCGCCTGTTCCACCTAGTGTGTAAGCAGGACGAATGATGATTGGGAAGCCGATTTCGTTAGCAAAATCAACGGCTTGAGCCACTGTTGTTACGATAACGCTATCTGGTACAGGTTGCTCTAGCTCTCTCATCAAGTCTCTGAAAAGGTCACGATCTTCCGCTTTCTCAATCGCTGTAAGCTGAGTTCCAAGAAGCTTAACATTCTCACTCTCTAGAACGCCTGCACGAGCAAGTTCAACCGCCATGTTAAGACCCGTTTGTCCGCCAAGTGTTGGAAGCAAGCCATCCGGACGTTCTTGACGAATGATTTGTGTAACGAACTCAAGCGTGATCGGCTCAATGTATACTTTATCAGCCATGTTCGTATCTGTCATGATTGTAGCTGGATTGCTGTTGATCAGGATAACTTCCATGCCTTCTTCTTTCAATGCTTGGCAAGCTTGTGTACCAGCGTAATCGAACTCCGCCGCTTGACCAATAACGATCGGACCGGAACCGATAACGAGAATCTTTTTGAGTGTATTATTTTTTGGCATATTGCAGTTCCTCCTTCACAGATGTCGATGCCGTGGAAGCATTCCACTGAGCAAGCATTTGCGCTTGGCGCGGCTGCTGTGGGTTATCTAGCTTATGCTGACGAATCAGCGAGATGAAATCATCGAACAGGTAGCTGGAGTCAAATGGTCCAGGTGCTGCTTCTGGGTGATATTGAACCGAGAACGCTGGGTATTGCTTATGGCGTAAGCCTTCGATCGTGCGATCGTTATTGTTAATGTGTGTCACTTCAAGATTCGTACCTTGAATGGAATCTTCTTTAACAGTGTAGCCATGGTTTTGCGATGTAATGTAGCAACGGCCGGAAGTAAGATCCTTAACCGGGTGATTCCCGCCGCGATGACCAAATTTCAATTTATCTGTGTCTGCGCCACAAGCGAGTGCAAACAATTGGTGACCTAAGCAAATTCCGAATAGCGGAATATCGCCAAGCAAGCCTTTAATCATGTCAACTGCGTATGGAACATCCTTCGGATCCCCAGGGCCATTCGACAGCAATACACCGTCTGGAGCAAGGCGACGAATTTGTTCAGCAGTTGCATTATGTGGAACAACCACAACATCACAATCGCGCTTGCTAAGATCACGGATGATACCGCTTTTTGCTCCGAAGTCGACTAGAACAACACGCTCTTTGTGCCCTGGAGCACCGAAAACGCTTTTCGTAGAAACACGGGAAACTTGATCTGTCATGAGCGGCGTGTTTTTAAGAGTTGCCATCAATTCTTCAACGGATTTATTGGACGTTGTCAGGATACTTTTCATTACGCCATAATGACGAATTTTACGAGTCAACATGCGTGTATCGATGCCGCTGATGCCTACAATGCCGTATTCTTTCAACAGGCTGCCTAGCGTGTACTGAGCTCTCCAGTTACTTGGGATTTCTTCATGCTCACGCACAACGAAACCGTGGATGAATGGACGCACGGACTCGAAATCATCGCGAATCACACCGTAATTCCCTTGTAGTGGATACGTCATCGTTACGATTTGTCCACAGTAAGAAGGATCCGAAAGTACCTCTTGGTAACCAGTAATACCTGTATTAAAAACGACCTCGCCGACGGATTCACCTTCACTACCGAACGATTTTCCTGTAAAAAGAGTGCCGTCTTCCAGCAACAATCTTGCCTGCATGTTCTTTCAACTCCTTCGCTATTGTCAGGCGGTTCTCTCGAACCGCGGATGTCATGCTTACGATTTCACGCTTCACGGACTTGCATAAAGATTAATCTTTCTGTATAAATATACACGATTTTTCATTGATCGTATAGATGCTTCGCGTGATTTAGACTTTAAACCACAGCCTTTTCCGAACTTTTTATGACCAAACGACCTTACCAGAAGCAATCGTCACAACCGGCCAGCCTTTCAGCTCCCAACCAATGAATGGTGTGTTTTTGCTGCGAGATACGATCTCTTCTTTTAGAACAGCTTTGGAAGTATCCAGGTCAACGATCGTAATGTCTGCCGCGCTGCCTACCTCCAATGTTCCGTATGGAAGACCGAATACATCAGCTGGCTTCTTGGTCATGCGATCCACAAGGAAGCCAAGCTTCCATTTGCCAGTAAGCACAAATTTCGTGTACAGCAAGGAGAATGCTGTTTCGAAACCGAGAATTCCGAATGGCGCAAGCATCATGCCCTTCGCTTTCTCTTCTTCCGTATGCGGCGCATGGTCCGTCACGATGATGTCGATTGTGCCATCTTCAAGTCCTTCGATGACAGCCTGTACATCACGCGGCGTACGAAGCGGCGGGTTCATCTTCCAGTTCGCGTCCATCCCTGGAATGTCTTCTTCCGAAAGCACTAGATGATGCGGACAAACCTCAGCAGTAACCTTGATGCCGAACTGCTTCGCATGACGGATCAAGCGAACCGATTGCTCCGTGCTAACGTGGCATACATGATAGTGAACGCCAGTCGCTTCAGCTAGCAGCACATCGCGTCCTACATGAATCGCTTCGGATTCATTCGGGATGCCTTTCAAGCCATGCTTTGTAGCAAATGTCCCTTCGCTCACTGGTGCTCCAACAACCAACGTGTCATCCTCACAGTGAGCGATGATTGGCATACCGAGGGATGCAGCCAATGCCATGGCATCCTTCATCATTTGCGCACTTTGAACGCCAACGCCATCGTCTGTGTAACCGATAACGCCCGCTTCTTTCAAAGCTGCGAAATCTGTCAGCTCACGGCCAAGCTCATTCTTCGTGATCGTTCCATAAGGAATGACGCGTACGACGCCTTCTGTTGCTGCTTTATCTAATATGTAATTTACCGTATTTACCGTATCAATAACCGGTCTTGTATTTGGCATACAAGCAATCGTAGTAAAGCCGCCTCTTGCTGCGGAACGTGTTCCTGTCGCAATGTTCTCTTTATGTTCAAAGCCAGGCTCTCTCAAGTGAACATGCATATCGATGAAGCCAGGTGATACAAGCTTGCCCGCTGCGTCTATGACTTCATGACCTACAGTTTGTGGTGTTTCACCATTCGTAGCATCTACAACCTGAGCGATCTTATCATTCTCCACCAAAATGTGTTTCTTTGATTGAACATTATTTACATCAACGGTTAGTCCGTTTAGAATCCAAATTCCCATGCTGTGAAATCCTCCTCATTTTATGATAAAGCTCGTTCGATGACCGCCATACGAATCGGTACGCCGTGAGCGATTTGGGTGAAAATTCGGGACTTCTCATGCTCGACCAGTTCATCATCTAGCTCAACATTCCGATTGACTGGAGCCGGATGCATGATGATCGCATGAGGCGCCATACGGCTTGCACGTTCTACGGTTAAACCGTATTGCTCGCGGTATTCTTCAGCAGATTTGATTAGCCCAGTGTCGTGTCGTTCCAGCTGCACACGCAGCATCATGACGACATCGGCTTTCAAAGCCTCTTCGAATGACACATACGGTGCGAACTCAGCAAGCTCTGGAGCCTGCATACTAGCTGGAGCACAGAACTGCACTTTCGCTCCCAGGGCGATTAGGCCCCAGAGGTTGGAGCGAGCAACTCGGCTGTGTAGAATGTCTCCGATGATGGAGACGGTCAAACCTTTGATCGCGCCGAATTGCTTTCGCATCGTATAGAAATCAAGCAACGCTTGCGTTGGGTGCTCGTTATTACCGTCTCCTGCGTTGATGAGCGGGATTTTGATTTTCTCGGCAAGCTCTTGCAGCACGCCATTCGGCTTCAATCGGATTACGCCTGCATCGATGCCCATAGATTCAAGCGTACGGACAGTATCGTAGATGGACTCGCCTTTTTGCACGCTGGATTCAGCTGACGAGAAGTTTAGCACATCTGCTCCTAGACGTTTTTGTGCAAGTTCGAAAGAGAAACGGGTTCTTGTACTATTTTCAAAAAATAAGTTGGAGACGAATTTCCCTTGAAATTGGTTGTTTACTTTGCTAGGGCTTTGTTCCCAATAGGCTGAACGATCAAGAATGCTTGTGATCTCCTCTGCACTTACGCCTTTCAGTCCCAAGAAATGTCTAGATGTATATGTACTCACGCTACTCACTCCTGTTTCCCCCTCAGTATAATGACTTCATCTTTATCATCAATTTCCGTTAGTAGCACTTCAATACTCTCACTCTTAGATGTAGGCACGTTCTTTCCTACGTAGTCAGGCCTGATTGGCAGCTCGCGATGCCCTCTATCCACAAGTACAGCTAACTGGATCATTTGCGGTCTTCCCAAATCAATCAGAGCATCCATCGCCGCTCTCACTGTTCTTCCGGTGTAAAGCACATCATCGAAGAGGATGATTTTGCGATCCTGAATTTGCAGCTTGCCGCCTTCTTGTACATTCTCAACCGATTTTACCTTTACGCGATCATCCCGATATGACGTGATATCAATCTCTCCTACAGGAATCGGTACGCCTTCGATTTCTAGTATCCGTTCTGCTACTCGCTTCGCTAAGTAAATGCCTCTTGTCCGAATTCCAATCAAGGTACAGTTCTCTACACCTTTATTCTTTTCCAGTATCTCGTGCGCAATCCGCGTAAGTGCTCTACGAATTCCCATTTCATCAATAATGGTGTGTTCGGCGGTCTCATTCATCGTTTTCGCCTCCTGGCAAAACTATCTTAGTCAGCATCACTCCGCGTTTTCTGGTGAAAAAACCAAAAAACTCCTTGCCCAATTCATGGCAAGGAGTTTACGAGTGCATAAAGAGATAGAGCGGGGCTGCAGGATGCGCACATCCTCAAGCTTACTGAATCCTCGACTCAGTATTACCCGACTTTCTTATCGTTTTACCTTGCCAGCCTCTCTGGACTGTTTTTAAAGGCACATATGTAATTAAAAGAATTATGCCACTTTCGACATGATAAGTCAATATTTTTCCGCTTCTTTTTTTTGAGCAAGTCTGTGGCCATGTGTTATAATTTACATATAAATTCACTTACTCACCCAGTAAATCCCAATTTACTGTGGTCAAAATGTTAAGGAGGAACCTATGTTCAAATTGTTTCGATTTTTAAAGCCCTACCGAGCTTCAGTGGTTGTCATCATCACATTAATGCTCTTACAATCGCTCGCCCAGCTCTATCTGCCAACACTCCTCTCTGACATTGTCGATGTCGGTGTGGTGAAAGGAGATGTCGGCTACATTYTTCGATTCGGGGCTTATATGCTTTTGGTAGCCATGGGGGGTATGGCCTGTGTCATGGTAGCGAGCTATTTGCTTGCTAAGACAGCAACCGGCTTCGGGCGTGATTTACGCCGGCATCTCTTCTCTCATGTCGAGAGCTTTTCCTTGCATGAATTTGACAAGCTAGGGACATCTTCACTCATCACAAGAACCACGAATGATATTGCACAGGTTCAGCAATTAGTTGTGATGATGCGTATGTTCATCGGGGTGCCTACCATGCTCATTGGCGGTGTCATTATGGCCTCCTATAAGGATACTAATCTCGCAGTTGTACTTTACGCTGTAATCCCCATCCTTGTCCTAGTTATTGCAGTTATTATGCGAAAAAGTCTTCCTTTATTCAAAAACTTGCAAGTGAAAATCGACGGGATCAATCTTGTTTTGCGAGAGCATTTAACGGGCATTCGCGTGATCCGTGCTTTTAACCGTTCCGAACATGAAAAGCTGAAATTCGAACGTTCGAATCAAGATTTCACACAAATCGCCATCAAGGTCAATACGATAATGGCTACGATGATGCCCATCATGATGCTCGTATTCAATCTCGGAATCGTCGTCATTCTTTGGTATGGCGGCGTGCGGATCGATGACAACCAAATGCAAATCGGTGATTTGATGGCTTTCATTCAATATGCGATGCAAATTATGTTCAGCATGTTCATGATGACGATGATCTTCATGATGATCCCGCGAGCATCCGCTTCTGCCGTGCGCATTAATGAAGTGCTTGCCATTAAATCCAACATACATAGTGCAGACAACGCTCGCAATCTCCAAGACGAACAAACCGTCGTTGCATTTAATCACGTTACCTTCAGTTACCCTGGTGCCGAGCAGCCAGCTATTCAAGATATTTCTTTCCGAGCTGAGCCTGGAGAGGTTACAGCTATTATAGGAGGAACGGGTTCAGGCAAAACGACACTCATCAATTTGCTGCTTCGCTTCTATGATGTCGAGTCCGGCTCCATCACATTGAATGGCCTACCGCTTCCTTCTCTCACATTGGAAAGTGTGCGAAATCAAATCGGTTACGTTCCACAGAAAGCCATACTCTTCTCGGGCACGGTTGCGGACAACCTCAGATTCGGCAACGAAGAAGCGACAGATGAGGAAATTGCTTCTGCGGCAACAACAGCCCAAGCAGCTGACTTCATCAGTGGCATGAAAGATAACTTCCAAGCCACACTCGCACAAGGCGGAACAAATCTATCGGGTGGTCAGAAGCAACGACTTGCGATTGGTCGAGCACTCGCTCGCAAACCGAGCATTTATATTTTCGACGACAGCTTCTCCGCCCTTGATTTCAAAACGGATGCGAAGCTTCGCGCTGCACTACAATCAGAAACAACACGTGCAACCATGATCATTGTCGCTCAGCGTGTCAGCACCATTATGGATGCGAACCAAATTATCGTTTTAGATGAAGGAAGAATAGCAGGCATTGGTACGCATAGTGAGCTAATGAAAACCTGTGAGGTCTATCAAGAAATTGTTGCTTCTCAGCTATCAGAGGAGGAAAGTGCATGAGTGAGAAACCAAAAGAACCGCAACGTCCGTCATCAGCCGGCGTAAATCCAGCTCATTTTGGCCGTGGCGGGATGGCTGGAATGGGGATGCCTGTCCAAAAGGCCAAAGACTTCAAAGGTACACTGAAGCGTCTGTTAGCGTATATGCAGCCATTTCGCATTTCGATATCCTTCGTCCTTCTTGCCTCCATATTAAGCACATTATTTAGCATCGTGAGTCCGAAGCTAATGGGAAATGCGACAACCAAGCTTTATGAAGGCTCTATGGGCAAGCTAAAAGGCATCGCAGGTGCCAAAATTGATTTTGATGCGATATTTCAAATTATTATAATATTGGCTTTGCTATATATTTTCAGCTCTGTCTTAATGTACATCCAGCAACGAATTATGGTCGGTGTTACACAGCGCATTGTTTTCAATTTACGCCGTGATATCAGCGAGAAGCTTACGCGTGTTCCGCTGTCCTTCTTTGATGCAAGAAGCCATGGCGACACCATGAGCCGAGCTACGAATGATGTGGATACGATCAGTTCAACGATGCAGCAAAGCTTAACACAGCTCATTACTTCTGTCGTTACTTTAGTCGGAATCATTATTATGATGCTGACCATCTCTCCACTATTAACACTAGCTACCATTGTTACCTTGCCGCTCAGTATTTTAGGAACCAAAATGATCGCCTCCCGTTCCCAGAAATATTTCAAAGGGCAGCAACGAACCTTAGGTGAACTCAATGGGCATGTCGAAGAAATGTATACAGGTCATACCATCGTGAAAGCTTTTGGCCGGGAAAGACAATCTGTTGATAAATTCAATGAGATTAATGATCGCTTGTATCATTCTGGTTGGAAAGCTCAATTTATCTCTGGGCTCATCTTTCCATTGATGTCTTTTATCGGGAATATCGGCTATGTGCTCGTCAGTGTCATCGGCGGGATCATGGTTACCCATAATGCGATTAAAATAGGAGACATTCTCGCCTTCATTCAGTATTCCGGTCAATTTGGTATGCCGATCACGMAAGTAGCGAATATCGCGAATGTCATTCAGTCTACGATTGCAGCTGCAGAGCGCATTTTTGAATTATTGGATGAGCCTGAAGAGGTTTTGGAAAAGAACGTAACAGAGTCCGTCGATCAGGTTAAGGGTCATGTACAGTTTGAGGATGTTTCTTTTGCTTATAAAACAGATACACCGCTTATCAACCATATGAACATCGATGTGAAGCCAGGACAGACCGTAGCGATCGTTGGCCCGACAGGTGCAGGCAAAACAACCATAGTCAATCTGCTCATGCGCTTCTACGAATTACAGAGCGGCCGAATTTCCATCGATGGGGTGGATTCACGCGATATGTCGCGAAGTCATCTTCGTGGACTGTTCGGCATGGTGCTGCAGGATACTTGGCTCTTCAATGGCACAATCCGCGATAATATTGCTTACGGACGTCATGGTGCCACAGAGGATGAAATCGTCGAAGCAGCGCGCGCGGCCTACGCAGATCATTTCATACGTACGCTGCCGGATGGGTATGATACGATTTTGAATGAAGAAGCGTCTAATCTATCCCATGGTCAAAAGCAATTGCTCACCATTGCACGTGCGATCCTAGCGGATCCAGCTATCTTGATTCTTGACGAAGCAACGAGCAGCGTCGATACACGGACGGAAGTTTCCATCCAGCGTGCTATGAATTTTTTGATGGCGAATCGCACCAGCTTCGTGATTGCTCATCGGTTATCAACGATCCGAGAAGCTGATCTCATTCTTGTCATGAATCAAGGAACGGTCATTGAACAGGGCACGCATGGGGAGTTGCTCGAACAGCAAGGATTCTATGCCGAGCTCTACCATAGTCAATTTGCACAAAAAGCTGTGTGAAACAGATTGGCTCAAACGCCCCCTTTCTGCTAATATAGGAGAGTCAATCATAAATTTGAAGGAGATGTCACCATGACCGAAATGAATACCCTAGAAATTATCCAGTTTATTAAAGAAAGCAAAAAGAAAACTCCGGTGAAAGTATATGTAAAAGGAAACCTTGAAGGCCTTGAGTTCGGCGAAGGCAGCCAAGCATTCATTTCCGGCGGCAGCGGTGTTGTTTTCGGTGAGTGGAGCGTGCTTCAACCGATTCTAGAAGCTAACACAGATAAAGTTACAGATTTCGTTGTTGAAAACGATCGCCGTAACTCCGCTATCCCAATGCTAGATTTGAAATACATCAACGCTCGTATCGAGCCAGGCGCAGTTATTCGCGATAAAGTACACATTGGCGATAACGCGATTATCATGATGGGCGCACTAATCAACATCGGAGCTTCCGTTGGCGATGGTACGATGATCGACATGAACGCAGTTCTTGGCGGACGTGCACAAGTAGGCAAAATGTGTCACATTGGCGCAGGCGCAGTTGTCGCTGGCGTTATCGAGCCTCCTTCCGCACAACCTTGTGTGATCGAAGATGACGTTCTTGTTGGCGCTAACGCAGTTATCCTAGAAGGCGTTCGCATTGGTAGAGGCTCTGTTGTAGCAGCCGGCGCAATCGTAACGCAAGATGTTGAAGAGTACACAGTTGTAGCAGGCGCACCTGCTCGTGTGATCAAAAAAGTAGATGACAAAACGAAATCCAAAACCGAAATTCTAGCAGACCTACGTACCCTATAAGGTGTCTGGATCTGGAGGAAATCGTTATGCTTAGCCCTTTCGTAGAGCTGCGTCGTCAGCTTCATCAAATCCCCGAACCGGGGTTCCAAGAGTTTAAAACGCAGCAGCTTCTGCTTGACCAGTTGGCCAAGCTGCCGCAGGATCGTCTAACGATTCGCACATGGCGTACGGGCATTCTGGTCTATATCAAAGGCTTAAACCCAAGCAAACGCTTCGGCTATCGCGCAGATATGGACGGGCTTCCGATCACGGAAGAGACAACTCTTCCCTTCCCTTCGCAGAATCCAGGGTATATGCATGCCTGCGGACATGATTTTCACATGTCCATCGGGATGGGCGTTGTGACTCATTTCGTGATGAATCCTATGAAGGATGATCTTGTCTTGATCTTCCAACCCGCAGAAGAAGGCCCTGGCGGTGCATTACCAATGCTAGCTGCCGAGGAATTGCAGGATTGGATGCCTGACCAGATGGTCGCACTCCATATCGCGCCAGAGTATCCCGTTGGTACGATCGCGGTCAGACCTGAAATCTTGTTCGCCAACACATCGGAGCTGTTCATTGATTTGCTTGGCAAAGGCGGCCATGCGGCCTACCCACACCAAGCCAATGATATGATCATCGCGGCGACGCAGATGGTTGGTCAGCTTCAAACGATCGTGTCACGGAACGTGAATCCACTGGATTCTGCTGTGATTACGATTGGCAAAATGGAAGCTGGAACGAAGCAGAATATTATCGCGGAAAAGGCTCGCTTAGAGGGCACGATTCGTACGCTTTCTGCGGCTTCCATGGACAAGATCAAAGGACGCATTGAGGCGGTCGCCGCGGGTATCGAAGCTTCCTTCGAATGCCAAGTCGCGATCGACTGGGGCTCAAACTATCGCCAAGTGTATAATGAACCAGCATTGACCGTGGAATTTATGGACTGGCTTCGCGGACGTGACAATGTTACGTTGTTCGAATGTACGGAAGCGATGACCGGTGAAGACTTTGGTTACTTTTTGGAGAAAATACCTGGCTTCATGTTCTGGTTAGGGGTGGATACACCTCACGGCCTGCATAATGCCAAGCTTGATCCGGATGAGCGTGCCATTGATGTAGCCATCGATACGATTACAGCTTATCTGAGATATAAGTCCAGCTAGATGAAATAAACCTCCTATTCGACCCCTTTCGGGTGGTTGAATAGGAGGTTTTTCTTATTTCAGGCGAAAGCGCCAAGACTGTGCTTTCCGCGGTGGCTCGAGCCTTGCAAAGCAAAAAAAGGAACCGCAACTGCATTAGCAGCAACGGTTCCTTTTCTCTTATAGCTTGCCTACAAACCGCTGCAATCGATCCAGCGATTGCTCCAATACATCCTGCGCGTAGGCGTAAGAAATTCGGATATAGCCTTCCCCATAGGAAGTGAAGGCATCTCCCGGCACAACCGCGACATGCTCTTCATGCAGCAGCCTCATGGCAAACTCTTGCGAGGATAAGCCGAATTTCGCGATAGATGGGAACAAGTAGAAAGCGCCATCTGGCTTCTCTAGATCGATGCCCATGGCGAGCAACCGTTCATAAACGTAGTCCCTGCGTGCTACATATGCTTCACGCATCGGCAGCGCATCGTCTATACCAACCGTCAACGCTTCCAAGGCGGCATATTGGCTTACGGAGCTAGCGCAGGTCACATTATACTGGTGTACCTTCACCATGTGCTCTGTGAGATACGCAGGAGCCATTGTGAAACCAATTCGCCAGCCTGTCATGGCATGTGATTTGGATAATCCATTAATGACGATCGTCTTCTCTCTTAGCTTTCCTACTGTTGCTATGGAATGATGACGAACCCCATAAACTAACTCGCTATAGATCTCGTCGGACAAAACAAACAAATCACGATCCGCCAACAATTCCGCTAAATCAGTAATTTCCTGCTCGCTCAGAACTTGACCCGTTGGATTCGATGGATAACAGAGAATAACGCAACGCGTTTTATCTGTTAAGTAAGGCGCCAACAGCTCAGCTGTTAATTTCAAGCCGTTCTCTCTTGTATCCACATAGACAGGAACGCCCCCGGCTAGGCGGATTAAAGGCTCATAACCAGGATAAATCGGAGCCGGAATGATGACTTCAGCACCTGGCGTCAAGATGGTTCGCAGCGTGATATCCACAGCTTGACTAGCGCCAGCTGTGACGATAATTTCATCTGCAGCGCGATAAACCTGTCCATACTTGACCTTCACGAAGTTAGAAACAGCTTCACGCAGCTCTAAGAGTCCAGGGTTTTGGGTGTAGACGGTTTTATTCTGATCCAAAGCCCTCTGACCCGCCTCGATAATATGCCGCGGCGTTGGGAAATCAGGCTGCCCTATCGTTAATGTCAAAGCACCAGGAATCGTGCTGACTAGATTCGAAATTTTGCGAATACCGGAAATTTGAATGTCTTTCACTTGCGGATTAATCAAATGTTCCAACATATCCAGCTCTCCCCCTCTCCATTGAACAAGAACTATGTTGTCCGTATCGTTTGTATCAGATTTTCCATATCTGGAGGAATCGGCGCTTCAAACTGCATCCATTCTCCCGTACGCGGATGTTTGAAACCAAGAATCGCCGCGTGCAGGGCTTGACCGTCCATCAGCATGCCTTTGCTTTTGCCGTACATCGGATCACCAACAAGTGGATGGCCAATGAACTTCATATGCACACGAATTTGGTGCGTGCGACCGGTTTCTAGCTTTAGCTCAACTAACGTAAAGTCCCCGAATCGCTCCATAACAGCGAAATGCGTCACAGCAGTCTTGCTATTTTTCTCCGTTACCGTATACATCTTACGAT
Source organism: Paenibacillus sp. P4_A9 (assembly GCF_056402415.1). Classification (NCBI taxonomy): domain Bacteria; kingdom Bacillati; phylum Bacillota; class Bacilli; order Caryophanales; family Paenibacillaceae; genus Paenibacillus; species Paenibacillus sp. P4_A9. The sequence goes on along the minus strand of NZ_JBFUHL010000058.1, from coordinate 4,420 downwards.
CATTCGAATCACGCCCGATAGGTGCATCAATGGTCCCTTGATCATGCTGAATATATCCGTGGACTAAGGCAATGTACTTTCGGTTAACGGTGTGATCTTTCAATTGCGCAGCAAGACTCGCATGTGCTTTATCGTTTTTGGCAGACATAATTAAGCCTGAAGTGTCCTTATCTATGCGATGAACGATGCCTGGACGAAGCTCACCATTAATCCCGGATAAATCTTTACAGTGGTACATCAAGGCATTCACTAAAGTACCTGAATAATGCCCAGGTGCCGGATGAACAACGAGTCCTCTCTGCTTGTTGATCACGATAACATCGCTATCCTCATACACCACATTTAGCGGAATATGCTCAGCTACAAGCTCCACGCCTTGAGGTTCAGGAATTTGCAAAGCAATCACATCTTGCACGGATAATTTATAATTTGGTTTTACCGCTTTCCCATTCACCTTAACGTGACCGTCTTTGACCCATTGTTGGACAAGTGTTCTAGAAATATCTTCTTCCAACGCTTCTGTAATAAATTTATCGATGCGTTCGCTGGCAAATTGTTCTTCAACTGTCCATTCTATCGGCTCTAGGGACACGGTATCAGGTGAGGTCTGGTTGTTGTTCATGTGTTGCTCCTTTTTTCTCGTTTCTTGCTGCAAATATGGATTCAATAAAGATTAGAATAACCCCAACTACAATACAGGAATCAGCAACATTGAAGATCGGGAAAATATAATGGACCTCTTTGCCAAAAAAGTTAAAGTCAAATGTGAATTGAAAGAAATCGACGACTTCCGCGAATAAGGCACGGTCAACGAAATTACCGAAGGCTCCTCCAAAAAGCAAACTCAATGCGAAGGGCAACAATACTTTTCCTTCACGAATCGTGCGCTGCATGTACCAAATAATGGCACAAAGCACAATCGTCGTAATCACAATAAAGAACCAACGCTGATCTTGTAAAATGCCAAATGCCGCACCGCGATTACGATGGGAAGTGATCATGAAAAAATCTCCGAGGACAGGACGTTCCTCGCCGAGCGGAACTTTTTTCACAATAATCCATTTCGTAACTTGATCTAGAATGAATGCAAGAAGCGCAACCAAGTAATATTTCAAATATTTCATCTACGTGTACCTCCTACAATGTTGAAAGCTTGTACATTCCTAATTTGCAAGGAATTACCTCACTAAAAAAAGCGGTCTATCGGCATCATAAAYGGTATGGATGAGCTGTTAGAAAGGAGCTGTATGACCTATTAGCCATTTAACTGATGAGCAATTACAAACATTATATGTACAACTATTGGAGGAAAAGGTTTCACTTGAGAAGCATTTTGCGACGAATGATAACTTTGGACTCGCAAATTCTTTCTCTGATTCCATTGGCGAGCTGTCCATGTATGATAATCATCCCGGTGATATTGGCTCCGAAATTTTCGAACGAGCAAAAGATATCTCGCTCAATGAACATGCGGAGATGCATTTACAGCAAGTCAACGAAGCTTTAGCCCGTATGGAAAGCGGCGAATACGGTGTTTGCGTCTTTAGCCACCACCCCATTCCGTACGAACGATTACAAGCCATACCTACAACCTTGTACAGCATAGAACATGTACCAGACCCAGATCAATCCTTCCGACGTCCCGTCGAAGAGCAAGTTCTTTACCCGCCTTTCGGTCGTACAAGCTTCGATGAGAAAAACAACGAAACGGAATTCGATGGCGAGGATGCTTGGCAAATCGTAGAAAGCTGGGGAACTTCGAATACGCCAGCTTTCGCTGAAAGCAACCAAGTGGAAAGCTACAACGACATGTACATCGAAGCTGATGAGCTGGAAGGCTATGTAGAGTCTTTCGAAAGCTTTGTAGCCACAGACCTATATGGTGAACATGTTACGATAGTACGAAGTAAAGCCTATGATGCGTATATGCACAGTGATGAAGGCGATCCATTCCTTGAACCCGAAAGATCCGTCGATTTGGATGATGATTGAATAGCCTGATTAAAAACAGGACAAACGAGCTTCGCAATTTGCGTAAGCTCGTTTGGTTCCTCTACTCGTGATAATGAGCAGTCACGACTTCGTTACATCTGACACAGAGTGTTGGATGCTCTTTACTGTGCCCAACTTCTGGCGTCACTATCCAACAACGTTCACATTTTTCACCGTCTGCAACAGCGATTGCAATGGCAACATCTTTGGACTGAAGGGCACCTTCTGGTACGGAAGTACCTACTGGGTGGAGGTTTACAGCGGACACGATGAACAACTGATCCAATTGCTCGAATTGTGTCAACAAAGCAAACATCGCTTCATTTGGATACAAATTCACTGCTGCTCCTAGGGAATTACCAATGACTTTCTCTTTACGCGCTTCTTCTAACGCCTTTAGAACGTCATCCCGCACTTCCAAGAAGGAGTTCCATTTATTTTCCAATTCCTCGTTATATACACTCGTTTCTACTTCCGGTAATTCCGCAAGTTGTACGGAGCTTAGCTCTGCACCAGGAATGTACTTCCAAACCTCATCCGCAGTATGTGGCAGAATCGGTGCGATCAGTTTCGTAATCGCCGTTAATGCCGCATATAGCACGGTTTGTGAAGCTTTACGTGCTGGGTCCTCAGCCGCATTCGCATATAGACGATCCTTAATGATGTCCAAATAGAAGGAGCTCATTTCCACGGCACAGAAATGGTGAATCGTTTGATACACGACATGGAATTCGTAAGCTTCATAAGCTTTGATAACTTTCTCGATCATGCGGTTCAAACGAATCAACGCATAACGATCAAGCTCTGACAAATTCGCAGTTGCCACGCGATCTGTTTCAGGGTTGAACTGACTCAAGTTCCCTAGCAGGAAGCGCATGGTGTTTCGAATTTTACGATAAACCTCAGTCGTTTGGTTCAAAATATTGTCTGAAATCCGGTGATCGGATTGATAATCCACGGATGAAACCCATAGACGAAGAATATCTGCGCCTAATTTGCCGCAAACCACATTCGGATCAATCGTGTTTCCAATGGATTTGGACATTTTGCGACCTTCGCCATCCAGTGTAAAGCCATGACTGAGAATGCCTTTATACGGCGATTTCTCTCTTGTTGCAACACCTGTGATCAGGGATGAATTGAACCAACCACGGTATTGGTCGGAGCCTTCAAGATATAGATCAGCAGGCCACTGAAGCTCTGGACGCGACTCGAGAACCGCTACATGACTGGAACCAGAATCAAACCATACGTCCATGATGTCCGTTTCTTTACGGAACTCGCCATGATTACATTTCGGACAGCTAGTGCCGTGAGGTAGCAGATCCTTCTCATCTTTGATGAACCAAGTATTCGACCCTTCTTGCTCAAACAACTGGGCAACATGCTCAATCGTTTGCTCGTTTACAAGTGGCTCATTACAACTGCGGCAGTAGAAAATCGGGATTGGCACACCCCATGCGCGCTGTCTAGAAATACACCAGTCACCACGATCTGCGATCATGTTATGAAGACGAACCTCGCCCCACTCTGGCGTCCATTTCACTTGCTTGATTTCATCCAACATCTCTTGTCTGAACTTATCGATCGACGCGAACCATTGCTCCGTAGCACGATAGATAACTGGCTTCTTCGTACGCCAATCGTGCGCGTATTGATGCTGAATATCTGCAGCTTTTAGTAAAAGACCGGACTCTTGCAGCTTCTCGATGATCTGCTTGCCGCCTTTTTCATAGAACAAGCCTTCATAACCAGGTGCTTCAGCTGTGAAATGGCCTTGATCGTCCACAGGACAAAGTACGCCAATGTTATAACGCTGACCAATCGCAAAGTCGTCTTCCCCATGACCAGGCGCTGTGTGAACACAACCAGTACCCGCTTCTAGCGTCACGTGCTCGCCAACCATGACGAGGGATTCCCGATCGTAGAATGGATGTTGGCAAGTAACAAACTCCAACTCACTGCCTTTTACAGTCGATAATACTTCGTATTCGCTCCAGCCGATTTCTTTAGCCGCGTTGGCTAACAAACCTTGTGCCAACACATATTTCTTCCCATTCGCTTGAACAACCGCATACTCGAATTCAGGGTGTAAGGAGATACCCAGGTTCGCAGGCAAGGTCCAAGCTGTTGTTGTCCAGATAACGATGGCAGCATCTTCTGGAAGCTTGCCTTTACCATCTTTCACTGGGAACGCCACGTAGATAGACGTTGATGTTTTCTCTTTGTACTCGATCTCGGCTTCAGCCAAAGCACTTTCTGAAGACGGGGACCAGTAAACAGGCTTTAACCCTTTATATACGAAACCCTTCTGTACCATCGTACCAAATACACGGATTTGCTGCGCTTCATAGCCTGGTTGCAACGTGATATACGGGTTCTTCCAATCTCCGCGAATACCTAGACGTTGAAATTGACTCTTCTGCTT
>NZ_JBFUHL010000057.1:0-27097 GCF_056402415.1 Paenibacillus sp. P4_A9 | reverse complement strand
TTTCATGTAAACACCATGTATGTCAACGATATCAGAGCGACTCAGGCAAAAACATTGAACTCAAATAAATATCCAGGCTTCCCTTCATCATTTTTTGACAATCCGCTATTTTCTGCAGGCGGGTCTTATATCAATATGACTTATAAGGCTGCCGACGCAACCAATATCTTTGAAACCAAGCTTGCGAATGCACAAACCCGGGGCGATTTAACTGCACAGATTGTGACTAACGATATAGGTGGAGGGCATTCATGGAATTCGAATACTTTGCCAATAACAACTATTAACACATCTTCGAAGTCGCTTACATTCAATCCTAACAATGTTGGTGAGTTTTCTTCACTCTACACGATTGGAAGCAACTCCAGGTATTATTTGCAAGGCAACCTAGCCTATTTGGACACCCCAGGCGAGTTTTACTTTAACCCCGTAACATACGACCTTTTCTATTATCCAAAGGCAAATGAAACAAATTTAGATCAGCAGGATATTATCGTTCCGACTACGGAACAGATTATTAACATTACCGGTCAGAGAACCGGTACATGGGACAGCACAGTCATTACGCCTGTTCACAATATCGTATTTGATGGACTTGAGTTAAAAGATACAACCTATCCGGATTATTACGCTGCTGGCTGGTCATGGCTTCAGTATGGGAATGGAGTGAAACAATATCCTTTCCCAGATGATGCAAAAATTTCGTCTAATCCGACTTACAGTGGTCAGAGCGAACGTCCACAGTTTATGGATGGTGTGTTCACTTTAAAGTACGCCGATCACATTACGATTACAAACACGCACATTAAAAATGCGGGAATGATGGGCATCGAACTTGGATATGGTACCAGCTATATAACCGTCAGCAATTCGCTTATTGAATATACCGGACATGCTGGCGTTGACATTCAGGGCGGATATCCGGGAGTGGACGGAACGAGCCAAGGCGTCAGTTTTACTCATCACAATATAATAGACAACAGTGTCATCCATGACATTGGTCAGCTTAACTTGCTGTCACACGCTGTTGGTATTAGCAATGCGACTTATAATACGGTGACGCATATTGAAGCGTATAACTCACCGCGCCGTGCATTTTTACTTCAAAGTTCTAATGTGCAAGGGTGGGATAACGGCTATCTGGGTGATGGTTATACGAATCAGGCTTTTCCGTACAATCTTCAACGCGATCAGTATGCCCACCACAATACGTTCTCTTATATTAATTTGCACAATGTTCAACAGGACGGTGGCGATGACGGTGGTATTATGACCGCGTTTCTGTATTATCCCCGAGACAACTATTCACTGCCAAACTATTTTAATCAGGTGGTCATAGATAAGGTTGCCGCAATTCCGACCATGACCGACATTTCACCAAACAACATCAATTTTGATATGGGTTGGGTGGGGATTGAGACTTCAAATATTAAAACCGTTAATGCGGCTCAATATAACATTGAAAATTCCAATCTTCAAAACGGTCAGGTTATCGTTAATAACAGTTCGTTCAACTTTAGGGGACCTGAAGACGGGCTAGCTGCTTTTGATAATTCACAAATGGATTTTGCTAATATCGGCGTAAAAACCTCGCGTTACCCGGTGGAGTATGCGGGCGCAATTACCAGTGCATCGGTAACGTCTCCGTCAAATGTATTCTTCTCTGATAATTTCGAGAACGGTCTTGATTGGAGAAAATGGTCATACAGCGGAGTTCTTCCAACCCTAAGCAAAGAATATATGTCGGAAGGTGCTTTTCAGGGCACTGCAGCTCTGGACTTAAATGACAATGGAACGACCAAATCAATTCTTTACCGCAATTTTGCTAATAATCTCAATAAATTAGTCACGGTTGATTTCTTTGACAGAGTTTCATCGCACCTTGCGACATATGGCGTCGGACATCCGTTATCCGCGACAACTAATACATCTGCGCGGGTAGACAACGGCACAGCTGCAGGAACTGTTGAGATGGGTGTGAATACAAGCATCAACGGAAGCAATTATGTGGTCAACGTTGGCGGAACAGCAACCGCAACAAGCCTTCGCCGTACCACAGGTTGGCACACGCTCAAATTCGACTATACTGACCCTACATCAGTCAAGTTGTACATTGACAACAATTTGGTTAAGACTATCAATGGCACAGATCAGTCCTTTAATTATGTGGCTTTAGGTTCGCCTAACGGCAATACAAATAGCTTTTTTGACCAGTTGTATATCTACGGTGGAGATCAGGCTCCTGCTCCTGGCGATATATCCTTCCCTGCCCCGCCGCCGTATGATAATTCTAATGATAATATTCAACAAATGAATTGGGATTTTGAAAATGGCGTTATGCCATCTGGGTTTACGAATTTCTATGGTGGAACATTGAGTGTGGTAAACAACCCCTTACTATCGGGCAGCGACATGAGCAGCAAAGTGCTATATCAAGGACCCGGAGTAGCCCAATTTTCCAAGCAAACGTGGAGCAACTATCAGCTTGGATTCAAATGGAAATTAGGGGTATGGAATAATTCTTCCGATACTGCGCATGTGTATGACGGATTTACAGTGTACGTTGGCACACAACAAACCGCGACTACTGCTGCTAACCCTCCGGCTTACCAAGTTATTTTCAGGAGGAACTTGAATGGTGGTATCAATGCTAATTATCCAGCGGGTACACCGTTCTTCTCTATTAATCAGCACAGTCCCGGTGACGTAACGTTGGCAACCGCACCTGTGCCTGCCGGTTTTGATCCTACTAAATGGCATCAATTTCAAATTCAAGTTTTCGGTGGGAAAATTGGGTTAGTGGTCGATGGAACCAAAGTTTTATCCTATACAAGCAGTGTCTATACCAATGGCAGCTTCGGTTTGGGCACCTATAACAATGATCAGTACTTTGACGATTTTCAAATCATAACGAATCCGAAGTATGTTAATTTTGCTCCCAATTTGAATCTTGGAAATGTTGTTTTAAACGGTAATTTTAATCCCAACTATACGACCTATATGGCAACAGTTACAAATCCTGCACAGCCTGTGACACTCATTAGACCTAAAGTAGTGTTGGATAATACAAGCGTTGCTATCAAACTAAATGGTACGGATATCACGAGCAACTTTACAGATGATGCCACACCGGTTTCTTTGAACCTTATCAAAGGAAAAAACACGCTTGTGCTGACCCAAACAACGGTGGCAGGAAGTCAAGATTACACCATTGATATAGACAAACCTTATACAATTTCGTCTATAGCTCCAATAGCACCTGTAACGATAAATGTGGGTAGCACCCCAACATTGCCGTTAACAACGAGTGTAACTTTTGATGACAGTACGCAACAGACGCTAGGAATTACTTGGCATACAATTGATCCATCCTTGTTGAATACACCCGGCACGTTTACAGTGTATGGACAACTGGATGACGTAAACGGCACCGTCAGTACAACGATTACTGTCGATGGACTTAAGGAGATCGGCACGCTTCCGGATGTAACGACTGTAGCAGGTACTGCCCCAGTATTAGCACAGACGGTTAGTGCCCAATTTACGAACGAATCCAAAGATTTATCGTTAAGTTTCGTAGACTTGGATCCTGCGATGTATGCAAAGCCCGGCACATTTATAGCGGTTGCAAATGCAGAGCAATATGCGGGTGTTGTACTGCAAAAAGTAACAGTATTACCAGCTCCAGTATCGCCTCAAGCTACCCTTACCAGTGGGCATCAGGTAATGACTGGGGAAGCATTGGATTTGACGATGGGATTAAGCAATGTTACACAAAGTGAATTCCAGCTTATCAACGCACAAGAGCTGACGCTTACCTATGATGCGGTGAAAATGCAGCTGGGTACGGTGACTTCACTTGTTTACGGATTGCAAGTCATCGACCAAAAAGAGACAGTGCCAGGGCATGTTCGGATTATTCTTGCAAGCACAGACCCTGATGGATTTGTTCCCCAAGGCGATTTACTGAAATTTAGCTTTACTGCCACGGCTGTAACCGAAGTTACAAATACAGCTTTTGATATAAGCAATTTTACAATTGCTAACGGCTTGGGTAACGAAATGCACATTAACGGAGCCTCTTCCAGCACACAAATTATTTTACCTGCAGTACCGGTGGATAAGTTAGTACTGAATGATTTAATCGCTAGCGCTCAGGCGAAATATGATGCTGCAGTAGAAGGAAATATGGATGGTAAATATCTGCAGGGATCAAAGGCAATTCTTCAGTCGGCCATCGATAACGCGAGTGCAACAGCTAATGACCCGAATGCTACTCAGGTTCAGGTGAATAATGCCAAAGCTGCGCTTGAAGAGGCAGTTCAGGCATTTGAAGACAAAAAAATATCAGCAGATGTCAGTGGAAATGGCATTATTTCTATTGGGGACTTGGCTATGGCTTCTTCAAGCTATGGCAAACAACCAGGTCAGTCCGGCTGGAATGCCAAAGCGGATGTCAATAAAGACGGTAAGGTAGATATTATAGACTTGGCAATCGTAGCCAAAACTATCATAAACTAAACGGATTGATGGAGGGGGGGAGATCTAATTCTCCCCCTTCTCTATGGAATTTCGACATAAACAGAGGCAATAGTGTGTATTTGAACGCTAAGTACAATAAACGGCCTTTTTTACAGCCGAAATTGCAATAAAACGCTCAATTTACAGTAGGTTTTCTCTACTGCTTCAAGTAAGATGTGATCAACAGAGAGGAGGTGAACAGGATGGCTTACTCAGAAGTGATGGCGCACCAAGCTATAAAGGCTAGAAAACGAAATACGTTCTGGCGAGGAATCAAACGCAATTGGGGATTAATTGGTTTAGCGATCCCAGGATTATTATTCGTTATTATATTTCAATATTTGCCAATGTTCGGAGTGGTACTTGCCTTCAAAGATTTCAATTTTGGCAAAGGGATTTGGGGCAGCGATTGGGTCGGTTTGAACAATTTTAAGTTCTTTTTCACCTCGGATGCTGCTTGGCAAGTAACACGAAATACCCTTCTGCTAAACTTGAATTTCATTATTATAACGAATCTGGTTTCCATCGCTTTTGCACTTATGCTCTTCGAATTGAGTCGCAAGGCGGTGAAATTGTATCAAACGACGTTGTTCTTCCCTTACTTTTTATCTTGGGTTGTGGTCAGTTATGTGTCTTATGCCCTGCTTAACCCTCAATTGGGTGTCATTAATCAGTTGTTTAAACAGCTAGGATTTACTGAGATTAATTGGTATATGGAAGGCAAGTATTGGCCTTTTATACTTAGTCTAGCTTTTTTATGGAAAAGCGTCGGCTATTCAACGCTCATCTTTTATACGGGTCTTATGGGCATCGACAAAAGCTATTATGAGGCCGCTGCGATCGATGGAGCCTCMAAGTGGCARCAGGTTCGTAACATATCTTTACCGCTGTTAACGCCATTAATTACGCTGATTTCACTTTTACAAGTAGGGAAAATCTTCTACTCCGATTTCGGAATGTTCTATTTCCTGACTGCCGATTCTGGGGCGTTGTACGCTACAACAGATGTTATTGACACTTATGTATATCGTGCGTTACGGGTGTCAGGCGATATCGGGATGTCAACGGCGATCGGGCTGTATCAATCGTTAGTTGGTTTGGTACTCGTGCTGACAGTGAACTTTATAGTTCGAAAGATCAACAAGGAAAATGCGATTTTTTAGAATAATAGGGAAGTGAAGAATATGGAGTTACGGAAAGCGTCGCTGGCAAAAGGACTTATTCATGGRTGGTTTATCKTKTTTTCCATCTTCTGCATAATACCGCTGCTGTATGTCATTTCAATTTCTTTCTCAACAGAGTCAGACATTGCCAAAGAAGGATATAAACTGATTCCRRAAACATTTACGACSTTTGCATACGACTACTTGCTSCRCAATCCGAGTCAACTGATTACCGGTTATTCGGTRTCCATCTCRGTAACCGTGCTSGGAACGGCRCTCAGTCTRCTRATTACGGCYATGCTAGCGTATGTATTGTCMCGCAAGGATTTCGCCTTCGCGAATGCACTGTCCTTTATTATCTTTTTCACACTCTTATTTAACGGRGGGCTCGTCCCTTGGTACATMTTGATCAAAAARTATTTRCACATCGAYAATTCGATACTTGCCTTGATCTTGCCTTATGTGATTATGCCGTGGCATGTGCTGTTGATGAGAGGRTTTTTATCTGAGATTCCACCCTCACTTATTGAGTCAGCCAAAATCGATGGGGCAAGAGAGTGGAGAATTTTTTATCAAATCATTCTGCCATTAGCCAAGCCAGCGATGGCCACTGTAGGTTTATTCATCGCCTTTATTTATTGGAATGACTGGTGGCTGGCGATGCTTTATATCGATAATGAAAAACTGGTCCCGCTGCAATATATGTTGTATCGGATTATGAACAATATTCAGTATYTGTCGAGCAGTATCAAACCGAGTACGGTCAATATCGATATCAGCCAGTTTCCAAATGAAACKGCACGGATGGCGATTGCGATCTTGGCAGCAGGGCCGATACTAGTCGTCTTCCCGTTCTTTCAGAAATATTTCGTAAAAGGTTTAACGGTAGGCGCAGTGAAAGGCTAAATATGGAAGCAGATTGTCAGCGGCAAAGCCGTTACAATAGATGAAAACACATACAGGGAGGTTTTTTCAATTATGCAGAAACCATTTAAAGTAGTAGGCGTAGGTCTTGCCCTCGGTCTCGTAATGACAAGCGTTTTGGCAGGATGCGGTTCCAAAAGTGAAACAACGAGCAGTCCATCGGTAGCTCCAGCCGCTTCCACAGCGGTATCTCCAGCGGCATCTACTGCACCTAAGCTCGAGCCTGTTGAATTGACCTGGTATTTAGATAATACGCCGCCAGCCGATGTTGCTTCTGTTGAAGCAGCAATGAACAAGATCTTGAAAGAAAAACTGAATGCAACAATACATCTTAAATTCGTCGATTGGGGCGCTTTTGATCAAAAAATGCAAGTAGTCAACGCTGCAGGCGAAAACTACGATCTTGCTTTCACGGCGGGCTGGGCGAACAATTATTATCAGAATGTGAGCAAAGGCGCATTTATTCCTGTGGATGATCTTCTGCAAAAGTATGCGCCGACCATTCTGCAAACGATTCCAAAGATAGGCTGGGATGCTGCCAAGGTCAACGGAAAAATTTATGCGATTCCGAACTATCAGGTTTGGACAATGACGAACGGCTTGTCGTTCCAAAAGGCTCTGGCAGACAAAGCCAACATTAAACCGGAAAGCATCAAAAAATTGGATGATTTGGCACCATTCTTAGATTACGTCAAAAAGAACAATTCGGACCTTGTCCCCTATGAAATGGACAAAAACGGCACTTGGGGAACCAATCTGGTTGCCTATGGCTTTGATGAGGTTGCAGGCAGAAACATCCCAGGTACGGTCAAATTAACGGATGGTTCCTTGAAAGTAGTGAATCAATTCGAATCGGAAGAGTTTAAATCGTATGTGAATTTAATGAGAGATTGGTATCAAAAAGGTTATATCCGCAAAGATGCCGCAACGCTTGCTGATGCTCAGGCGGATCGTAAAGCAGGTAAAAACGCCAGCTTGAATAATGGTAACATTGGGCCGGCAGATCCAAACGATCCAAACGCTGTTCCGAAGATTGCGGAAATTCCTGCATATGTTGCAAAAACAACGCAGTCTTACTTGATGACAAGCTCGATTATTGCGACAATGACGGGTATTAGCAAAACCTCTAAGAACCCGGAACGTGCTGTTATGTTCCTAGACCTGCTATTTAAAGATAAAGAGCTTTACAATATTTTGGCGCATGGAATTGAAGGCAAGCACTACAAGAAATTAGACGGCAACAAGAAAGAAGTAATTAAAGACGGAGGATATGCGCCAGATTTCGACTGGGAAATCGGTAATTCATTGAATAGCTTCACGATGACACCTAGCCTAGCTGATGCTACAGTCAAAATGAACCAAACTGCAGTTGGATCTCCGATTCTTGGTTTCACTTTCGATCCAAACCCAGTGAAAGCCGAACTTGCACAAACAGCTACTGTGACCGCGCAATACATTCCATTGCTGACAACGGGTTCAGCTGATGCAGCTCAATTTTTGCCTGAGTTCATCGACAAGTTGAAAAAGGCCGGCAGCGACAAAATTATCGCTGAAGAGCAGAAGCAAATCGATGCATGGAAGCTTACTAAAGGAAAATAAGCAGCACTAATTTCTAGCAATAGGGAGCTATCCACAGTGACATTTCAATATGTTAGTGTGTGGATGCTCCCTTTAATTTAGAGGAGTGGTACAAATCATGCTCACCATTGAAGGGCGACAATTTTTATTTAACGGTACGCCGATCCGAATATTATCGGGGGCTTTGCATTATTTTAGAATCGTTCCAGAATATTGGCAAGATCGGCTTCTCAAACTAAAAGCATGTGGGTTTAATACGGTTGAAACGTATGTGCCATGGAATTTACATGAGCTGCAAGATGGCCATTTTAACTTTGAAGGGATTGCTGATATCGAGCGTTTCATTCGTTTAGCGGGCGAACTGAACCTACACGTGATCGTAAGGCCGAGTCCGTATATTTGTGCGGAGTGGGAATTCGGCGGGCTGCCGGCCTGGCTTCTTAAGGAAGACAATATGCGTCTGCGCTGTTCACATCAGGCTTTTTTGGATAAAGTTGATGCTTATTATGATATGTTATTGCCCAAATTTCTACCGCTTCTTAGTACGAATGGCGGACCGATTATTGCAATGCAAATCGAAAATGAATACGGAAGCTACGGCAATGATAAGAACTATATGATTTATTTGAAGCAGGCAATGATGGGGCGCGGTATAGACGTTCTATTGTTCACTTCAGACGGGTATGCTGACAGCAACTTACAAGGAGGGACGCTTCTACCGGATGTTTTAGCTACCGTCAACTTTGGCTCACGGCCGGAAGAGGCGTTTGGCAAGCTGTTGGACTATCAGCCTGGCAAGCCGCTCGTCTGTATGGAATTTTGGAATGGATGGTTCGATCATTGGGGTAAACCACACCATGTTCGAGAAAGTGATGATGTAGCGCAAGTGCTCGATCAGATGTTGAAAATGGGAGCGTCGGTTAATTTTTATATGTTCCACGGTGGAACGAATTTCGGATTTACTAACGGTGCGAACAGTTTGGGCACATATGAACCGACGGTTACCAGCTATGACTATGACGTATTATTGAATGAATCCGGCGATATGACGGACAAATACTGGGCAGTTCGTGAAGTGCTTTCGAAATATTCGGAAGTTGAACCTATAGAATTCCCACACCCCTTGCCTAAGAAGCATTACGGTGAAGTGCGATTAAACCAGCAAGCACAGTTGTTTGACTCACTTGATTTGTTGACAACGCCAATCCATAGTGTATGTCCAGAAACAATGGAACGACTAGGCCAGAACTATGGGTTTATTTTATACGCGTCGAGGATTGAGGGACCTTTATCGCAAACTAAATTGGCGATTCAAGAGGTACGAGATCGCGCGCTCGTGTACCTTGATGGCGTTTTTCAAGGCGTTATCGAAAGAAACACACATGATGTAACGCCGAATGTAAGAGCAAATGATATTTTGCTGGACATACCAGCCGAGGGTGCAACATTAAGCATTTTGGTAGAAAATCAAGGTCGGATTAATTACGGCTACAACTTGAAAGATCCAAAAGGAATTACTGAAGGTGTTCGTCTAGGTCTGCAATTTCTGTATAATTGGACGATTCATACGCTGCCGCTACAAAATTTAGCTGCTTTGGAGTATTCCGATGCGCAAGCGACGAGCCCATTTACCCCTACGTTTTATAGAGGCATATTTCAAATAGATCAAGTCGGCGATACGTTTTTGAAGCTGGATGGTTGGATCAAGGGTGTTGCCTATATCAACGGCTTTAATCTCGGTCGCTACTGGGAGATCGGCCCGCAAAAAACATTATACATTCCGGCTCCATTGCTGCGGGAAGGGAAGAATGAGCTTATTGTATTTGAACTGCATGGAACGAACGCTCCAGTTGTTACCTTGCAGGATTTTGCAGAGCTCGGATAATATAAGCCTTTGTGCGTTTGCTATATCAACTCGGAAGCGCTTTAAAGGGTATCCACTTTCAATTTTCATAGAAAACACAAATTTTGGTGTACACAATTTAACCATTTTACAGGAGAATACTCTTTTTACAATGTAACCTTTCATTATTATTTGCTACTATTACTTCAATTCAACCTTTCATTTATCGTTCGATGTTAGTTCCCTCCAAAACTACATACTCCTACATTACTTGATCCGGAAGGAAGTAATTGAGATAAATTGTATCCTTGAAGATATTCGGTCGATTTGTTAATAGGGGGGATCTCAATGTAGGTGAAAACGTATTGCAACAACACGGATGGAAACAGAAAAACAATGAAATGAAGGAGAAGTGTAAATAAAATGGGCAAATTTTTAACGAAAATTACATCAATTGCATTGGCCTCAGCGATGGTAATGACGACATTTACATTTGCCAATACAATCGTAAGCGCAAGCGAGGTAAACGTTCAATCTCAACGGAGTGTAATGAAAATAATTTATATTTCTACAAACGGTAACGACACTTTCGGTGACGGTTCACAGGTTAATCCGTTTGCTACTTTACAAAAGGCGCAACAAGCCGTGCAACAAATTAATCAAAACATGACAGGCAATATCATAGTTAGCATTGCGCCAGGCGACTATTACATGCCAAGCACTCTTAATCTTACGCCGCAAGATTCCGGCACAAACGGCTACAACATTGTTTATGAAAGCTCGGGCGGAATTGGCGCTGCAAAGCTTTATGGCGGCAAACCTGTTGATTCGAACGGCTGGACACAAGCGGCCCAAAGCGACGTTACCAACTACGGTATGTTAACAGGCATGGTAGGTAAGGTGTGGAAGGTTCAATTGAACAAAGCGGACTATCCCACAACATTCGGCGGATTGAATTCACCGGCTTTTAATACATTATATGTGGATGATGCGCGGGCAACGACAGCAAGAACGCCAAACCTTATTCCTCAGGCGGGATTCCCTGAAGCCAAGGATACCTACAACCGCGTAGCCGGAAGTTCCAATGGTAGTAATATTCAAATCAATAAGAGTGATTTAACTGCAGATCAGATCAACGGATTGCAGCTAGCGCAGCAAAACGGCGAGGAAGTCGCCCAAGTGTTCACTTGGGACGGCGGTACAGGCGGCGTTAACGGTACGTGGGACTGGTTTAGCGATACGGAACCTGTCGCAAGTGCAACCGTGGGTACCTCAACAATTACACTGAACCAGCCACAAGCAAATGGCACGGATTTCTATAATAAATACCAATATAGAGTAAAATATACAGTAAGTGACGGTTCGAGATATTTCCTGCAACATAACCTCTCGTTCCTTGACACACCGGGCGAATACCATTATGACAAAACAACAGGCGTACTTTATTACTATCCGGCCGATGGAACGATGGCAAATAAAACCGTTGTTACGCCAACCATGCAAACTGTCATTAATCTGCAGGGTACACCGAAGGCAAACCCCGGTGATCAACCCAATCCGACGCTGCAAGTACACAACATTGTTTTTGATGGTCTTGCCGTAAAGGACACAGAGTTTAGTGACTATTACAGCTATACCTATAACTATGGTGATGCTAATGGTGGCATTGGTCAATTCCCGCCGGTAGCATTGATGCCGGGCGTAACCGAGCCGGCATATGTCGAATCTGCCGAACGTCCGGCTTTCCAAGTCGGCAGTATTGCGTTGCAAGGCACCAACCACATAACAATCAAAAACAGCGACATTAAAAATGCCGGTATTTACGGTATCTTTATGCTCGGTGACAATCAGTACAACACGATTGAGAACACCACGGTTGAGCACACCGGTGGCGGGGGGATTTCCATTGATGGCGGATATCCTGGCGTCGGTAAATATTCCAACCATCATACGATTAACAATGTTCTGATCCATGACGTCGGTCAGCTTGTAGGTCATGCTGTTGCTCTTACCGTTATGAGTTGTGGTCAGAGCACATTTAGCCACTTGGAGATTTATAATTCACCTAAACGCGCAATGCTTATTCTTGGCGGTTACCCTCGCGGCGGTCAAGGTGCGAACCCAAATTTTGATAACGTAAGAGATAACTATACTGTCGGCAATCATTTCTCATACATCTACGTGCACCACACACATCAAGATGCAGGCGAAGATAGCGCTATTTTCATGTCATGGCTTACTGCCGGAGGCGGAACATGGTATTCTGCTGCGACTCAGCACGGATCAAATGATGTTAACCATCTAACAACGAACCTGTCACAAATTGATACTTCAGTTGATCGTTATAATTATATGGATCAGGTGCTTATCTCTGATATAGGTACTGCGGCTTCCGTACATGAAAAAAATTCGGTTGGCGGATTGGATACAGCTATGGGCGCAACCGGGTTTGTTTTCTCAAACATTCAAGCACTGAACACGCAAAGTCACTCATTGGCCATTCGTCCTGGCAGCTATGGAGATATGTATATTTTCCAAAATACCACAAACAATGTCGAAAGCGTAACAAGCGTGAAGTCGTTTGACCCGTCAAAAATGCAATACGGTTTAATTGGTTTAACGCCGTCCTTCCCGACTGATTTGCTCGGAGCGAATAGACACGTCTACCAACAAACAATACCGTCAAATGTATATTTTTCGGATACGTTTAACTCAGATACACTTGACATGACAAAGTGGGCAGTAGAAAAAGGCAATGTAGATATGTCTATGGGCGTATTGGCAAATCCGACCGACCCGCGACTTGGTATACGCTCGCTTCCAATTTATACACCACTTAATGCGAGCGGTGTTGTTGTTAGTCGTCCCTTTGCACAGCCACTCAATAAGGTTGTAACTGTCAAGTTTTTCGACAGACATAAAGATTATTTCACAGGAGACTCTCCAACAACCGTTCCGAATGACCCTATTTTGGCTCATACGTATTTGCGCGTCGATGACGGTAAAACGGTATTAGGAATTGGTGCCAACGGTAATGTATCGAAAGATTACTATACAATCCAAAAAGGCAATCAGTCGATTGTAACCAATGTGCGACGTGATTTTGGCTGGCGTACCCTTACGATGGACTATTCCTCCGGAACTGATGTAAAGATTTCTGTTGACGGTCAGCAAGTGGCAGCATATACAGCGGCAGATAGTGTCTCCACTACATTCTCATACGTTGGTATGGGCGACTGGGGAACAAGCTGGCCAGATGGAAAAGCGGTTGGCAGCTCCACAGATTTCGGCGACTTTTACATCTATGGCGGCCAGGACTCTCAGCCGGTTCAACCAGTTGTAATCGTACCACCCACAGCAGCCTCAACCCAGATGTATTCAGAGAATTTCAGTGGATACCCGATGGGGAGCACGATCAGACCGACAGGATGGGTAGACAACAGAGACCCTTCGGGTAACTTGGTTAAATATCAAATCGTACAAGACGCAACAGTCGGCCAGGTCGAAAGGATTACATCGCCGGACAATGTTGTATACTACGGTGGGGGTAATACATCACTTACAAATTACACATTCACTGCTAAAATGAAATTTGTGTCATGGTCGGGCAACACTAACGGTACATATGCTACTTTTGGCCCATCCGTTTTTGCCAGTACTAATAGTGGAGCAAATGTATCCCGTTATGAATTCAGGTATAATAATCCGAATCTCACGAATGGTCAATGGCAAATCTACCAAAGAGGTGGCAGCCCTACCGACAATATTTTAGTAACCAATATCCAAATGCCTACCGGCTTCAACATGAATAACTGGAATACGTACAAAATTGTAGCCAGCAAAGGAAATATAACGTTCTACATCAATGACACTCAGGTTGCGACAGTATCCAATCCTAGTAATGCGTTTGGCGGCTTTGGACTTGGCGGATATGATGCTACGTTTGATGTTGCAAACATTAGCCTTGTGCAGAATCCTACTAATCCTCCACAGGCGAACATTTCATCCGGGACTTATAATAATGCGCAAAGCGTTACCCTTACACCGGCAAGTTCAAGCGATTCTGTGTATTACACCACAGATGGTTCCGATCCGGCAATCAACGGAACACTTTATACCGGAAATCCGATTTCCATTAATGCTACTTGTACACTTAAAGTTGTAGAAGTTAATAGTAGTGGGGTTTACAGTCAGACAGCCGGTTATAACTACACGATTAACGGAACAACGGCGATACAGACTGCAACGGGTGTTAACAAACAACCGCTCAATGATGCAATAACAAATGCAAAGTCTGTTGCGCAAGGGAACAATTCAACTGCAAGTTGGAATGCTTTACAAGCGGCAATACTCAATGCAAAAACGGTGTTAGGAAACAATAGTGCTACCAGTACAGATATTGTTAACGCAGTAGTTGTTTTGCAAAACGTCAAAGCTCATCTTGAACCTGCGGTTGCTCAAAATTCAAACGCTTCCCTTCCAACAGTTGATAAAGTGGCCGGAACATACGCAAACCCATTAGCAGTGAATGTGCAACCCGGCACTGCTGGTGAAAAAGTTTACTATACGCTGGACGGTTCAGACCCATCAATCAACGGAATGCTGTATACGGGTCCTATACCAATCAATAACAGTGGTACATTGAAAGTGGTTGAAGTAAGCAACAGTGGGAATTTTTCTTCAGTCTCGACCTATGCTTACATAATCACTAACCCTACTGCTTCCACTCCAGTAGTGTTTGCAAACCCACGTTCACAGATTGTAACCGATCCTCAACTTGTAACCTTCGGTACTTCGGCATGGGCTTCTGATGGTGGAACACTCACTTATCAGTGGCAGGTTTCAACCGATAACGGTACAACATGGAGCAACATTAGTGACGCGACAAGCAGTACCTATACAACTGCTTCACCGGTAACAGTTGCTAACGATGGTACAAAGTATCAGTGCTTGATCACGAACACAACTAACTCGCTCATACCGGCAATCTATACGACACTTGCCGCAACTCTAAATGTCGTAGCGATGCCGACGAGTGCGAATTCTTTTTTGATCTCAGCTAAGAACGCAACCCCTACAAACAGTATCAGCAATGGCACTAACGGGCCTACAGGTACCGCATCCGTGACATTCACTGCTGATCAAGCTGGCGAATATTACTATATAGTGGTGTACAGTGCGGCCGCACAACCAACCATTTCCACTTCTGGAGCCGGAGTAACTACTAATGTAGGCGATAACACCATTAGTATTCCAAATCTCGCACCGTATGTACCGTATACGGTCTATATCCGAGAGAAGGATTCGACTGGCAGTCTTAGCAACATTCTCAAAGTAGATATAAGCAGCGGTACGCCTGATCTTAGTTTTGCAACATCGGGTAACGGTACGGTAACCCAAGGCAGTGCTGGCAACTATCTTTCCGGTACGGCAATGCCTGTAGTCGCAACTCCGGCTACGGGGTCATACTTCCTTAATTGGACTGCATCCAATGCAGGGTTGTTTGCTGATGCGAACAGCGCATCAACAGAATTCGCTACATCGTTCTATGATAATACCGTAACAGCAAATTTCTACAATGTGTCGAACTTTAATGTATCAACTACTAGCACAGTACACGGCGGAACAAACACCGACCTAACTGTTGATGTTGAGGGCACAAATTTAAACAACCCTGGTGCTGCCGTTGGCGTATACGTGTTAGTGAATGGTCAAAGCTATGATGTAAAAGCGGGAACGCAAACTATTAATGTGTTAGCCCCTTCAAGCGGTGATCATATGATAGCTCAGCTTTATGACCTGAATGGAAACCTGCTTGGTACAAGTAATATTCCCGTCAATCAATTTGATTCATCGCTAGTAGGAATTACAGCACCAGCATCTGTTACTGGGGTTGCAAACGGAACGGCAAAGACGGCAGCAGCTCTTGGCTTGCCAGAAACGGTCGAACTGGTAACCGATCCAGCGGGAAGCCTGACTGCCAATGTGACATGGGCTGTGTATGCTTCATCCTATGATCCGTCCTCACAAGCAGGCCAGACGTTCACCGTGAACGGAACAGTAACTTTGCCTGACGGAGTTGCAAATCCGAGCAACTTGGAATTGACAACAAGCATCAGCGTGACAGTATTGCCAGCGCCTGTATCGCTTCAAGCTACCCTTACCAGTGAGCAGCAGGTAATGGCTGGAAATGAATTGGATCTCACGATGGGATTGAGTGGCGTTACACCAAGTGAATTCCAACGTATTAATGCCCAAATGTTGACTCTTACCTATGATGCGGCGAATATGCAGCTGGGTACGGTGACCTCTCTCGTTTACGGATTGCAAGTCATCGACCAAAAAGAGACAGTGCCGGGACATGTTCAATTTATTCTTGCAAGCACAGATCCTGATGGATTTATTCCGCAAGGAGATGTACTGAAATTTAGCTTTACCGCCAAAGCTGTAACCCAAGTTACGAATATAGCCTTTGGTGTAAGCAATATTAAAATTGCCAACGGTCTAGGCAACGAATTGCAAATTAACGGAGCTTCTTCCAGCACAAAAATTATTTTACCTGCAGTACCGGTGGATAAGACATCACTGAATACCTTAATTACAAGCACCCAAGCTAAGCATGATGCTGCAGTAGAAGGAAATATGGATGGTCAGTATTTGCCAGGATCAAAGGCAATTCTTCAGTCGGCCATAGATAACGCAACTGCAACAGCTATGAACCCGAATGCTACTCAGGTTCAGGTGAATAATGCCAAAGCTGCGCTAGAAGAGGCAGTTCAGGCATTTGAAAACAAAATAATAACAGCAGATGTCAATGGAAACGGAAATATTTCCATTGGGGACTTGGCTATTGTTTCGGCAAGCTATGGCAAGCAATCAGGTCAAAACGGTTGGAATGCCAAAGCCGATGTCAATAAAGACGGTAAGGTAGATATTGTTGACCTTGCGATCGTAGCCAAAGCGATCATTCATTAAACTGATCATTGAAAATGAGGGGTGAACGCGGTTTCTCCCCCTTTTCAATATATGTTTGCATGGCAAGTGCATAAAGAAAACTATTAAATACGAATTAATAATTTTAATAACTGAAAAATGAGATTCTACACAGGCACTTTCGTGTACTTGAACCATAAGTACATAAAAGTGCCTATTTTACAGTCAAAATTGCAATGAAATGCTCCTTTTACACTAGGTTTTGTGAACTGGTTAAAGTAAGATGTGGTCAAGAGAGGGAGGTGGACATGATAGCTTACCCGGAAGTTATTGCACACCCATCCTAGAAAAACTAAACACGCTTCCGCCATCAAGATACACACTACCGCTATAGGTCTGCTTGAATAACAAAAAAGCATCTGTATTTAATTGGATATTTAAGAGGAGGAAAGTACGTTGTATAAAAAACAGGTAAGTATTATTTTGGCTTCTTGTATGATTTTCACCTCATTAATTGGAACGGGAAGTAGTGTTTATGCTTCTGAAACCGCTATCAATTCAACAACTGGGGATCGCATACAAGCAGAATTCTTTGTATCACCATCAGGAAGTGATACCAATGATGGTTCTTATGATCATCCTTTCGCCACCCTGCAGGCGGCTCGGGATGCCGTCCGATTAATCAACAGCGATATGAAGGGGGATATTTACGTTTTTATAGCTGCAGGTAATTATTACGTCAATAATACGATTTCATTCAATGAAAGCGATTCGGGCACCAATGGGTTTAACATTATTTATAGGAATTTGGATGAATTGGGAAGCGCGAAATTTATTGGCGGGAATAAAGTCACTTCGGCATGGAATGTAGTTTCACGTACTGGCGCAGATGCCGACTTGCCTGTCAGCGCAGATGGAAGCGTCTACAAGACCTTTGTGGGGACGGGAGTCAACTTTAATACGTTATATGTAAACGATGAAAGAGCAGTAATGGCGAGAACAAAGAATTTAAACCGGTATCCCGGGTTTCCTGCATCTAGTTCGGAATATATGAAGGCAATGGGAGGAAGTATATCGTCACTTATTTATAAAAGTACCAACAGCCAGTATATAAAGGCGAAAGCTGTGGATAATTCAACCAATACCGAGTGGGTGTCCAACAGTGAAGATAATCCATGGATACAGCTGGGATGGAGCAGCAGCCAGACTGTCAACAAGGTCACGCTTCATGATCGAGTGAATACGACTGACTGGATAAAGGGAGGTACAATGACTTTCAGCGATGGAAGCTCAATAGATGTAACAGGGATTCCAAATGATGGCTCAGCTAAAGATGTTACATTTCCAGATAAGACCATAACCTGGGTGAAATTCCAGGTGACAGGCAGCAGCGGTAATAATGGCCTTTCAGAATTTAAGGCATGGAATACGTCAAACGTCAATATTTCACCAAATGCCGCAGTTACAGTGTCGTCTGAATACGGCGTTGGTAATAGTCTGGATGCCGTATCTGAAGCCGGTCTGGTAAATGCACAGGCACGCGGCGAGCTGGATGCACAGGTGTATATTTGGGATTGGGATTACAGGGATTGGATGACAGATACGATTCCGCTTGCAAGCATCAATACTTCCACAGGTGCAATTAATTTTAAAACAACAGCCGGTCATCCCGAGGCATACCGTCCGCATTTTGCCATAGGCGCCGCTGCCAGGTTTGTTTTACAGGGGAATTTAGGCTTTTTGGATCAGCCAGGCGAATATTACTTCAATAAAACAACCGGATACCTGTATTACTATCCGAAATCAGGCACAGGCGACATAAGTAGTCAGGATATCGTAATTCCCAAACTCGAGAAAATAATTGAAGTCAAGGGCTCATCACGCACAAGCCCTGCATCGAACATAACCTTTGACGGTTTGCAGATCAAGGACACTAATTTCCCTGACTACTACAGTTTTGCATGGAATTATGGAGATGTTTATGGCATGGGTATTTACCCGCCGGAAGCTCAAGTTGTCGGAGTCAAACAGCCATCTTACAGCGAACAGACCGAAAGAGTTGAGTTTCAGACAGGTGCCTTGCAACTTACGAACACAAACCATATTACAATAACAAATGCACACGTATTGAATGCAGGAATGATGGGGATAAATGTATACCTTGCCAACCAGTATACGAATATCAATAACTCCCTGATAGAGGGCATCGGCAACAACGGTATTCAACTGGAGGGCGGTTATCCGGGCCTCGGCGGGGACTCGCAAGGGAACGGCTATAACAGCTATAACACTATAACAAATACGATTGTTCGTAATATAGGCGAACTGGTCGGTTCAGCAAGCGGCATTACAATCATGAATTCAGGCTATAATACATTATCTCATCTGGAGGTTTACAATTCGTCGAGAAGAGGAATCTTCCTTTCCGGCGGATATAGCCGTAATCCCAACTATCCGGCTCCGGATGGAAACCCAAGTACGATAGATGGGGACCGTGATTACGATCCTATGACTGATTTGTATGCGCATCATAACACCTTCGAATATATCTATTTGCATGACAACCAGCAAGACGGCGGGGATGATGGATCATTCTTTGCGTGCTTCTTGTACAGAGGTCCGACCAACAGACCGAATTATATTAATCAGATGCTCATCGGCAGCACTGGGGCAAACCCGAGTATGGCGGATATAGCTCCAAATAACATGAACCTTGACATGGGAACATCAGGATTCGAAATAAGCAATTTTAAATCCGTCAATCCACAGCACTACAATGCTGAAATAGGCGGCGGCGATTCAAGATATGTATTGACCAACACAAACATTGATTTTGGTACTGCTTATAATCAACTTGCTACTTTCAACGATTCCTTAATGGATTATGCACACATTGGTGTGGGGGTTGATTTTCCAAGTGTATTTTTGCCGGCGAAAACTCTGGTTCAAGAACCAAACAACATCTATTTCAAGGAAAACTTTGAAAATGGATTGAATTTTTCGAAATGGTCCTATAAAGGAAAAGCGCCTGATGTTACAAAGGAATGGATGTCTGAGGATGCTTTGAGTGGGAAACAGGCGTTAAAGATCGATAGTGACAGTGCTGTAAGTGGTTTTAAGCCTGTGTTATATCGCAATTTTTCAACGAATCTCAATAAAATTGTGACTGTAAAATTGTTTGACAGACAAAATAATAGTCTGGCTCCTTACGATTCGGGTGCCCCGATCTCAACAACGGTAAAATCCTTGGCACGAGTAGACAATGGCAGCAATACTGTAGGGTTAGGCCTGGACACGACGGTAAGTGGAAGCTATTATGTCATGTTGAATGACTCAACTGAAACGGCAACTTCTGTTCGGCGCACCTATGGCTGGCATGAGTTGAAATGGGATTACACCAGTGAGACTGATGTGAAGCTTTACATTGATGGTATATTGGTCAACACATTAAATACATCCACTAATTTCAATCATGTTGATCTAGGGTCTGATGATGGCAAAGGTGTAAGCTATTACGACCAATTGTACATTTATGGCGGTAAAGATGCACCCAGTCCCGGTTCGATCCCAATTCCCGTTATACCAGCTTATGATTCTTCTAACGATAATGTAATTCAGCTAGACAAAAACTTTGCAGACGGTGTGGTTCCAACCTTTAATCTTTACGGCGGCGGAACACCTCCTGGAACTCCTGTATTGAGCGTTATCGCCGATCCGAATAACCCGAGTAATAAAGTACTGCAAGAAGTGATCAAGGACGGGAATGCTTTTTACCAATCCGGAGCACCTTGGAATAACTATATTGTTAATTTGAAATGGAAATTTGTTGGTTGGGGTGCCAATAATATTCTTAATCAGCAATATGACAATTTTACAATCTATGTGATGACCAAAGAACCTAATAGTTCAAACCCGTCAGCCTATCAAGTCATCTACAGAAGAAATAAATTAGGAGTCGCTGGTTTTCCAGCGGGCACTCCATATTTTGAAATTTCAAAGCATAACCCTGGCGATACTTCACTCGGAAAGGTCGCAGTGCCAAGTGGATTCGTTGAGACGGATTGGCATAATTTTGAGATTCAAACTTACGGCGGTAAAGTCGGGTTTGTCGTAGACGGAACCAAGATATTATCGGCTAATGACGGGGCTTATACCTCTGGTGGTGTTGGTTTCGGAGGAATTAATGCAACGGTAATGCTAGATGACATTAAGATTACCTCCAATCCGACGTATGTAAAATATGGAACGAATTTTAATCTAGGCAACGTTAACTTGAACGGTACTTTCAATCCGGGCTATACAACTTATGGAGCCACTGTTATCGATAATTCACAGCCTGTCACTTTGAAAAGACCTCTACCAGTGATCGCTGGTGCGAGTACTGCTATTTCGCTTAACGGTGTCGATATTACAGCAAGCTTCCCTGACTATACAACTCCGACTGCGCTGAATCTGCTGAACGGAAGAAATACGTTGGTCATATCGGAAACCACGACGGCAGGAACCAAAAACTACACGATTTACATTGACAAAGTCTATTCGATCTCGTCGATCGGATCGATCGCTCCTATCACAACGATGCTTGGTACTGCTCCTGTTTTGCCATCCACAACGATCGTTACGTTTGGGGACGGTAGCAGCCAAGTTGCTACAATTATTTGGGACAACGTGAATCCGTCATCGTACAAAAATAATACAGGTACGTTTACAGTAAATGGGCAATTGGTCGGGCTTGAAGCGTCCGTCAGTACAACTGTAACAGTCAATGGGCTCGAGTCTATAGGCACACTTCAACCTGTTTCCACTGTTGCGGGTACGGCGCCAGTATTAGCACAGTCGATTAGCGCCCAGTTTACTAACGAAACAAAAGATTTATCGTTAAGTTTCGCGGACTTGGATCCTGCGATGTATGCAAAGCCCGGCACATTCATAGCGGTTGCAACTGCGGATCAATATACGGGCGATGTATTACAAATGGTGACAGTAATGCCATCAACGCTTACACTTTCGGGAATAACAGCACCAGAATCCATCACTGGAGTTTCAAATGGAACGGCGAAGACGGCAGCAGCTCTGGGCTTGCCAACAACCGTAGAGCTGGTAACCGATACGGCGGAGAGCCTGACTGCCAGTGTGGCATGGAATGTGGATGCTTCATCCTATGATCCTTCCTCACACGCAGGCCAGACGTTCACCGTGAACGGAACAGTAACTTTGCCTGACGGAGTTGCAAATCCGAACAACGTGGCACTGACAACAAGTATCAGCGTGACAGTATTACCAGCTCCAGTATCACCTCACGCTACCCTTACGAGTGGGCAGCAGGTAATAACTGGAGAAGCATTGGATTTAACAATGGGATTGAGCAATGTTACTCAAACTGAATTCCAGCGTATCAATGCTCAAGAGTTGACGCTTACCTATGATGCGGTAAGCATGCAGCTGGGTTCGGTGACCTCACTTGTTTACGGATTGCAAGTCATCGACCAAAAAGAGGCAGTACCAGGACACGTTCAGATTGTTCTTGCAAGCACAGACCCCGATGGATTTGCTTCTCAAGGAGATTTACTGAAATTTAGCTTTACCGCCAAAACTGTAACCCAAGTTACAAATACAACCTTTGGTGTAAGCAACTTTACAATTGCCAACGGTCTAGGTAACGAAATGCAAATTAACGGAGCCTCTTCCAGCGCACAAATTATTTTACCTGCAGTACCGGTGGATAAGACATCGCTGAACGACTTAATTACAAGCGCTCAAGCTAAGCATGATGCTGCAGTAGAAGGAAATATGGATGGTCAGTATTTGACGGGTTCAAAGGCAATCCTTCAGTTGGCCATTGATAATGCGAGTGCAACAGCTATTAACCCGAATGCTACTCAGGTTCAGGTGGATAATGCCAAAACTGCGCTTGAAGCGGCAGTTCAGGCATTTGAGAACAAAATAATAACAGCAGATGTCAATGGAAATGGAACTATTTCCATTGGGGACTTGGCTATTGTTTCTTCAAGCTATGGCAAACAACCAGGTCARTCYGGCTGGAATGWCAAWGCGGATGTCAATAAAGACGGCAAGGTAGATATTACAGACTTGGCAATCGTAGCCAAAGCTATCATACATTAAACGGATCATTGAT
Organism: Paenibacillus sp. P4_A9; assembly: GCF_056402415.1. Classification (NCBI taxonomy): domain Bacteria; kingdom Bacillati; phylum Bacillota; class Bacilli; order Caryophanales; family Paenibacillaceae; genus Paenibacillus; species Paenibacillus sp. P4_A9. The sequence continues at coordinate 3,999 of NZ_JBFUHL010000057.1, read as the reverse complement.
AATGTGGGGAGAAATCGGTTTCTCTCTGAAAATGAGATTTTACACAGGCACTTTAGTGTACTTGAACGATAAGTACACTAAAGTGCCTGTTTTTACAATGAAAAATGCAATAAAATGCTCTTATTACAGTTGGATTTTTGCACTGGTTATAGTAACATGTGATCAACAGATAGGAGGTGAACATGATAGCTTACCCAGAAGTTATTACAAGTCCGGCTGGAATGAGTTCCTCCCCCCTTTTCAAAACATGGCAAGGGCATAAAGAAAGGATGACTTTTACGATGATAAAAAAACTGCTCGCTTATATGCTGGCATTGCTACTAATTGTTACAACATGTCCCCAAAATATCATACATGCTGACGCAGGACCGCAGTTTCTATTGACGATCTCAAACGAAAGCCCGAAGGCAGGAAACAAATTTCAAGTAACGGTGAATGGAAAGCAGTTAAGTGACTTGTATGCGTATGAGCTTAATCTAACTTACGATTCTAGTAAGATAGAGTTTGTGAGTGGTGACAGCCAAAGCGGTGGCTTTGCTATAAAACCTATTGTGGACGGAAACAAAATTCAAATCGCACATACGCAAATTGGAGATACACCAGGTCAAAACGGAAATGCACTATTAGCCACATTAACCTTTCGCGCAGTGAATGAAGAAGTTGCTGATATCGTGCTGAACAGCGTGAAACTGGTGAATTCGCAGTTAGATTCTACACTTACGTCGGTCAACGAGAAGGTATCGGCAAATGGTRGGAAGAAATCAAGTCGGATCATCCTCACACCTGTCGTGAAGGTAGACTCTGTATCAAACATCGCAACGTCAACCGTTGATGCAGCTGCTTGGGAAAAAGCTCAAAAGCAAGCGGTGTCTGATTCAAGTGGAAAAGGAACGATCAGCCTAGAATTTCCACAAACAACAGAAGCAAAAACCTATTTGCAGCAGATACCCTCTTATATGATGTCTAGTGATAAGAAACAATATCAAGTTGAAATTATAACTCCTATCGGCATTATCGTTATTCCAAGCAATATGTTCCGAGAAGGTGATTTGACRGATAGCCAGACCGAGCTTCTTATCTCTCGAGCAGATACCAGCAAGTTAGACGCAAGCGCGCAGAATAAAGTCGGATCTCATCCGGTCATTGAGCTTACCGTTCAATCCGGCGGCAGAACAATTGCTTTCAATAACCCGAAAGCCCCTGTAATCGTTAGCGTACCTTATTCTCCTACAGTGGAGGAACAGAAACATCCAGAGCATATCGTCGTTTGGTATATTGATGGAGAAGGAAACATTAATTCTGTAAAGAATGGAAAGTATAATTCTGCCACAGGTCTAGTGACTTTCTCGACTACACACTTCAGCACGTATGCGATTTCGTTCGTTCAAAAATCATTTAATGATATTTCTTCCATGGACTGGGCCAAGCATTCAATCGAAGTTTTGGCATCCAAAGGAATAATCAATGGTACGACAGATCGTCAATTTAGTCCGTTGCAGCAAGTAACCCGAGCAGATTTCCTATTGCTGTTATTGCGAACGCTTAATTTGCAAGGGCCTATGGGCGATCGATTCGCAGATGTTAACGATGGCGATTATTATGAAGAAGCAGTAAGGATTGCCAGAGGGTTAGGAATTACGGGCGGAATTGGAAATAACCAATTCAATCCTCAGGCTTCCATTACAAGAGAGGATATGATGGTGCTGACGGAAAAAGCGCTTAGAATTAGCGATCAGCTGACAATCGACGCTTCGGAAGCCGAGCTTGGCTCATTTACGGATACTCCGGAGATTTCGAATTACGCTGCTGGTAGTATCGCTACTCTTGTCAAGTCAGGGTTAATCAACGGCTACGACAATAAGCTTTACCCGAAAGGAACAACGACTCGCGCGGAAGCGGCGCAATTGATGTACAACATTTATAACTATTAAACGAAAATGAATGACACGGAGAGAGCCCCCTTTACTAACAAAGGGGGCTCTACGCTTTTCGTAAGGTTACTGCAATATGGGGTTCTGTCACCAATTTTCATATGTCATTGCATCTTAGTTTGATCTCGATATTGCTGGGGAGTAAAGCCCTCCATGCTTTTGAAAAGCCGATGGAAATAAGTTACGTTATTAAACCCAAGAATACTGGAAATGTCCTTGATGCTGTCATTGGTTTGGATCAGCATTGATTTCGCTACGTTGATCTTCACACGATTAGCGTATACGATAGGAGATTCTCCGACAATTTTTTTGAAAGCCGTGCAAAAGAAATTTTCACTTAAGCCAGCTAGCGCTGACAATTCTTCTAAATTGAAGCATGAAGCCGGACGGTTATCAATGTAGGCTTTTGCTTTAAGAATTCCGTTGAGATGTCTTCTAAGAGAATGATGCCGAGTGGCTAACACGGCCTCATCAATTCTCGACTCATAAAGTTTGTGCAAGAGCTGCATTAGCAAAGTTTTCAAAGTGAATTGATTGTGCTTACCTGATTGAACATTCTCCTCGAAGATCTGTCTAAACAACATCTCCCACACCGGATTCTCTATTACTTCTTTAAACATCGGGAAGATCTCTTTCCATAACTTATCTTCGTTTCTGGGTTCGGCATCGTTGTTTAAAGATAATGTTCCTTGGTAAATTTGTTCTTTGGCTGGATCATACGATATGTCAAATACAACCAAATAACAATAATAAGGTGCAAAGCCTTGCACCTTTACACCAGGAGGTCGGAAAAATAAATTCCCCTTACGTACATTATGTCTTTTGCCTTCCGTTACTATATATCCATCACCCCAAGTTATTAATTCCAATTCAAACCATCGAGTCGTTCGTGGGGGGAAGGGTTCTCCTGTGGGAGGGCAATTAATTGGATTGACATTGATACAACCAAGGATGTACGGATTAATTTCGTTTAAGTAGAATTTATCGTCCAAAAACTCGACCTCCTTTATTTTCCCATTACTGAAATCATACAACAAAATGAGGAATATTGTATAACAATATTATAGGAATGTTTATTTTCATAGGGTTTTTTATATGAGAAAATGAGTTGAATCGTACAATAGATATGAAGGGGTTGATCAAGCTGTCCAACAGTTATAACTTTAAAGCTTTCTAATACAATTTCACTTTTCTCGTTTATTTTTTCAAAAAAAGTAAGAGGGATGACACCCTCGCAGGAGGAAAGTCTATGTTAAAGTTCATGCTAAGAAAGACAATCTGTACTTTTGTATCCGCTTCCATGGTATTATCGGCGTTCGCAACAATAACAAATCGTGCATATGCAGACACAACAAGTGCGTCCAACATTCAAGCTGAATTTTTTGTTTCGTCTAAAGGCAGCGACTCTAACCCTGGTACATACGAAAAGCCGCTTGCCACGCTGGATGGCGCACGCAAAGCTGTTGAAACAATTAACGAAGATATGACTGGCGACATCTATGTTTTCTTTGAACCTGGTAAATATTACACACCGAATACTGTCAACTTTACTACGGCAGATTCCGGTACTAATGGACACCATGTGATCTATAAAACATTAGGCGCACCAGGCAGTGCCAAATTTGTTGGAGGCATGAAAGCATCCTCCGGTTGGACACAGGTTCAGGCATCAACCAACTCAGCAAATCCAGACTCGGATATGCAACAAACTTTGGTTGGCCAAGTGTATAAGACAAATTTGCAGTCGCAATTGAATACCATTTTTCCAAATGGACTTCCTGCAACATCAGGACCGTTGCCGCTAAATGCAAACGGAGCGTTTCATGTAAACACCATGTATGTCAACGATATCAGAGCGACTCAGGCAAAAACATTGAACTCAAATAAATATCCAGGCTTCCCTTCATCATTTTTTGACAATCCGCTATTTTCTGCAGGCGGGTCTTATATCAATATGACTTATAAGGCTGCCGACGCAACCAATATCTTTGAAACCAAGCTTGCGAATGCACAAACCCGGGGCGATTTAACTGCACAGATTGGGCGATTTAACTGCACAGATTGTGAC
>NZ_JBFUHL010000056.1:0-27662 GCF_056402415.1 Paenibacillus sp. P4_A9 | reverse complement strand
ATTCTAAGCAAAAAAAACGGTAAGATTGTTGAATTGGTTAATAAAGAGGATGTTTATAGGGGAGACATTTTCTTTGAGAATGGAAGATTACTTGAGAAAAGAGATAGCCGATATTCAGAATGGGTGCTCAAGAATGGACGATTATCTTTGATTCCATATACGATTCCTAAGATTCCTGGAGCTCTACGAATTGAATATGCGATTCTTCCAGATGGCCGTGTAAAAATTGAAAAGAATCACTTTACAGCACCAGTTGGAACCATTGTTCAAACGATCAGAACCGATTTTAATGAAATTAGGGAGCTAGGATTTATCGATGGAACTAAAGATCATTCAACGATTATTAAATATCTAGATAACTACAAACAAGCGTTTAAAATAGTTGAACGTGGGACAGTCGAAGTGAAAATCGTGCCTGATCTCGATTGGTCTAAAGCGTTTACATTTACGATCGAAGCCAAATAAATATGGAGTTGGGGTTCATCCTTAATTTGAATGAAGTAGCTCGAGCAAATGAAAAAGAACCAGTCACTTTATTCGTGGCTGGTTCTTTTCCGTATAAAACCTCTTACAGATTTACGATATAATCAGCCTCTGGGATCCAGGTTTGGGTGTAAAAATCCCGTCCCCGAATATGGACACGATCCTCGTACACCGCAATAACCAAGCCCTCCGAACGATTTCCTTGAATCGGCTGGTCGTTGCTGTCATAAGGGTAACTCACTGAGGAACTATTGACCATCGTGAATACATCCCTGATAAGTGTAGAAGGCAACCGCAATTCCCAGTGGGTATGCCCTGTAAGAAAAATGACTTCCGGGTAAACGGACAAGATCATTTTTAATTCGTTTTGCTGCACAACACCCCTTGCTAGACTTCCTGAAACTGTGCCTTGTAAAGGCTGATGAAGAAACACGAACATTGGCTTGTTCGGGATATAGTTTTCTTGAAGCTTACTTTGCAACCAGCTTAACTGCACCGAGGATAACCAGGCATCTTCATTAATGGCCGGATCGGATTGTTTGTATTTTTCGGAGCCTAAGAAAATGAAGTGATAGCCTTGAATCCAACGATCGTAATAAACGCTCGACCTTCCTGTGTAAGACAGAAAACGTTCTATGGAGGCTTGGTCCGATTCACCATTGGGGAAAGTGCTTGGCGACCAGTCCGCCGCAGATTGGTAATAAGCTTTGTAAAATTCGTGATTGCCGATCGTATAGCAGATTTGCTTCGAAAGCGGATGCTTCTGTAGGATAGAAGTTAACATCGCATAATCATTGGATCGTCCATCGCCAAGATCTCCGTTGATCACTAAGGCGTCCAGATTGGGGTTCATCTGATACAAATCCACTAACGCAGCGTTGAATTTGCCTTGAGCTTGCGTATCCCAGTATTGAATGTGAATATCGCTGACAACGGAAAAGCTTAAAGATGGAGATTGGCTGGCAGCTTTTCTCAGTTCGTCAGCAAGACGGTGGATCTCATCCTTTTCATTTTGGGATTTGACGAGGTTCCAACGGGGAAGAAGAAAGGATTCTATTATTTTGACAGCATCTTGCATACGAAGCACCTGCACCATCCCCCTCGACATCAAAATCCTATGTCTATTAGTCTTGAGACTGACCTGAAGCTAATCTCAACTCATTTGCAAGTCGGTGAATTTCATCTTTATCCTCTTGAGAGCTTACAAAATACCACATCGGACTCAAAAAGGTATCAATGATTTTATTGGCATCATCCGGGCTTAACACATGTCTCCCCTCCCAACATAAGGCTGTCCAACTATTACTAGCATATGTAGAATCCAGCTTCAATGAAATGAGTAAGGCACACATTTTATAAACGGGTTGTAAGCATGAGAAAAACGCAAGCCTAAGTTAGCTTAGGCTTGCGTTTTTTAATGTTTTATCTGCTTACCGCTTTCTTTCGTGGAGAAAGAATCTTATGTAACCGTCTTGCACATTCATCGGCAGATTCCATCCCTTCCCAATACAGCATCATCTCGTTGTTAACTTCTTGCATCACTTGATTATCTGAGATCGTTTCATGTTGGTAGTAAGCATCATGTAATTGACCGTTTGTGATATGGAGCGACTCGAGGTCATGTCGATCCCAATGCTGCTCGTTAATCGGATGTAAAACCGAGAGGAAACGCGACTTACCTATTTTATCTTGAACCTCTGGACTGCACGCCGTCTGAAGAAACTGGATCGCCAGCTCACGTTCGGTGCTTGCGGAATGAACCATAAGTGCATTCGCGATGAGCAGTGTTTTAGGTGATTCGCCAAATGGCATCGGCGCGAATTTGGGCTCAAACGGCAGCTTACCGCCAAACCCGGCAAGTTCGATTGTCGTTGTCAGCATCATGGCAACCTGCTCGCTTTGGAACGCTACGCGGTGCAGCTGCATGTGAGATAACAGCGCGCTTCGTTTCCGATAAATCATATCGTGCATGAATGTGAGTGTGTCTAAAAGAGCTTTCTTATTCGGCTTATTAAAGTCAACGCCGTTCTGCATGGCGATCACATTCCATCGGTTAAGTGTAGAGGGTAGTGAAAAACCATAATTATCAATTATACCATCTTGATTTGTATCAAAAGTTAGTTGTCCAGCAGTGTCAATAAACGCTTCCTTATTCCATCCGTGACGAGGCGATTCAATGTTGTATTTGTCGAACATACGCGGATTATAAGCGAGACAAATACCCGAAAATGTGACAGGAATCGCTTTGATGCTGCCGTCCTTGCGGAATCCGTCATGCAGCTTAGGATACATACTAGTCAATTCATCGTCCATAATCCGATCTAAACTAACGAATTCGTCCATCGATTTAAGCTCTTGGAAGATCCCATCCGTGATGATACAAATGTCTGGCTGAATGCCCATTTCAATGCACTTGTGAAGTGATTCCCAGAATTGAGCAATGGGAAAGCTGAGTAGTTTAATGTCGACGTCACGGTGCTGCTCTTCGAACGTCTCGCAGATGAACGGCAAGCAGTGGTCGACAAAGTAGGAGGGAGTAATCGTCAAAATGCGCAATACCTTCCGCTTCGATTTCCGAACGGTGACGTTAGGGGAGACGAAGGTTCCGAGTCCAGCCTTCTTCACAACAAGCCCTTCCTTCAGCAGGAGGTCAAGCGATTTCCGAACGGAGCTGCGGCTGAGCTCGTAATATTTGCTTAATTCGTTCTCTGACATGAGGAACTCATCTTTCTTAATAAAACCAGAAAGAATTTGCTCACGTAGGATATCGGTCAAGGAAGAATAGCAATATTGGTCCTTTTTTCTCATCATAATAATCGCCACCTATTTGCGCAGTTGTATGTATTCTAAACAATATCTGGGTAATATACAACATAAAAAAGTGGGAAACAACAAGGGTTTGAGTCAATTTAAAGACAATAATTAAACATGTATAGCACTTGTATTTTTTTGGGTTTATAAATTATAATGGGATTGTAAACGGGGGGTGACCACATGGCTTCCATCGCCAGTACAAAGTCAAATCGTGTTTTTCGAAAAGTATATCGATACCGATGGTTCTACCTGTTAATGGCCCCAGGCCTGTTGTACTTCCTCATCTTCCGCTATATCCCGATGGCTGGGTTGCTCGTCGCTTTCAAAGATTACAGCGTCACCAAAGGCATCTGGGATAGTCCCTGGGTCGGTTGGAGCAACTTCGAAACCATCTTTCGTTCACCCGATTTTCTTCGTCTCATGACCAATACACTCCTCATCAGCGTATACCGACTCGTATTCAATCTACTTCCTGATCTCATTCTCGCTTTGCTGCTCAACGAAATTCGCGTCATTTGGTTCAAAAAAATCGTGCAGACGATCACGTATGGTCCGTACTTCTTATCCTGGGTCATCGTATATGGATTGGTGTACTCGTTTTTCTCACCTGGCACAGGACTCGTCACGACGTTCTATCAAAATATGGGGTGGGGCGAGCTCAATGTGCTTGCGAACTCTGACCTCTTTCGGCCGCTTATTATTCTGACCGACGTTTGGCGAAATACAGGCTTCGGCGCTATTTTCTTCCTCGCAGCTCTTGCGACAATCAATCCTGAGCTTTATGAGGCTGCCGTTGTAGATGGGGCAGGTCGTTGGAAGCAAATTTGGCATATTACGCTGCCCGGTGTCCGCGAAGTGTTCATCTTGCTGCTCATCTTGCGGCTAGGCACCATTCTCGATGCAGGCTTCGATCAAATTTATGTATTTCTCAATGCGCGGGTAACGAATGTCGGAGATATTCTTGATACGTGGATATTCCGCAGAATCATTGAGCAGAGCGATTTTAGCATTCCTGCAGCAATGGGGGTATTTAAATCAGTCATTGGGTTTGTGCTCGTGATTGCCGCTAACCGAATCGCGAAAAAATTAGGTGGTTCGGGAATTTATTAATAGGTGGTGGAACATGTGACATATGCGGTACATAAGTCCAAATCTGATCGCGTAATCGATGTCATCATTTATGTCTTCCTTACGCTCTGTTGTTTATCTGCGGTGTTCCCGCTGTACTTTGTGTTCATCGAGTCGATTACTCCCTATAAAGAACTGATTCGTAACGGAGGCTTCGTTCTTTTCCCAGAGCAAGTGACGCTGCAGGCCTACCGAGCAATCTTCGGCAGCAAGCTTGTGCCGGATGCACTTAAGATATCGGTAGTGATTAYGRTCATTGGCACATTTTTAAGTCTTATGGTCACGATTTGTCTAGCCTATCCACTTTCGAAGAAGGATGTACCTGGAGGAAGATTTTTTCTACTAGCGATTGTGTTCACAATGCTCTTCAGTGGCGGCATTGTACCTACCTATCTGGTCGTGAAGGGCATGGGGTTGATCAATTCAATATGGTCTCTCATTATCCCTACACTCGTCTCACCGTTCTACATGTTTATTATGCGCACTTACTTTATCAATTTCCCTACGGAGATCGAAGAGTCGGCGAAAGTAGATGGATGTGGGGATGTTAGAACATTATTCCAGCTCGTAATCCCCTTATCCATGCCGATTATCGTCACGATTGGTTTATTCTATGGCGTGATTCAATGGAATTCCTACTTTAATGCCATATTGTATCTGTCAGATCGTGATTTGTATCCGATTCAGGTCATTCTACGCAATATGATTGTTACGTCTAGCGTGAGCCAAGAGTTGAACACGAATCCTTCTGTTATTCAAACGCTGCCGCCAGAYACGATCCGAATGGCTACGGTTGTGGTGACGACGCTGCCTTTGCTGGCGATCTATCCGTTTATCCAGAAATATTTTATAAAAGGAATGCTTGTTGGTTCCATCAAAGGGTGATCCGGCTCCACCAAACGGCCATGAAAGGAGTGATGCCTTGTTTTGCTTCGTTTCAGTCATACAGGCAACCAGAGTAGACTTGTGAATGAATTCGAGTATAAATGGGAGGTCGTTTGCATGAAATTGCATAAACAAGTAGCATTCGGCGTAATCGCCAGCATGGTCGTGTTAAGTGGATGCTCGAAAGACGATTCTACGGCTACACCATCCGCATCCTCATCAACCTCAGCCGCACCTGAAACGGCAGCAGCTACGAAAGCGCCGCCGCTCACATTGAATTGGTTTACATTCGTCCCGACTAACGATGTGTCGTTACCTTCGCCTGATAAAGACTACATTCGTCAAGCGATTGAGCAAAAGTTCAATGTCAAACTGAACATGGAATATGGTGTCCCTGGAGAAGACCATAAGACCAAAATTAACCTAAAAATTTCCTCCGGCGCTACCCCTGATATGTTCCAAGCCGACGGTGCCCAAACGAATCAATTTATTATCGATAAAGCAGTCGCCGATCTGACCCCCTACGTAAACCCGCAAACGATGCCCAACTACTACAAGTGGGTAACCCCAGAAATTATTTCACGCTACCAAGTTCAAGAAGTCTTTATGCGTGCTCCTGTTCCTTATGAAAAACAGCTTTACCAATCGTATTATGTGCGCAAAGACTGGCTGGATAAGCTTGGCTTGAAGGTGCCGACGAATTATGACGAAATGATCAATGTGATGAAAGCATTCACGTTCAATGACCCTGATGGCAATGGTAAGAATGACACTTACGGTTTCACTACTTTCGGAAACGGAATTGGCGTTTCGAAACAATTTCCGGAATGGTACAAAAATGGACTAGGGATTGATCTCTGGTATGATCAAGCGAACGGTGAATATGTAGATCCGCAATCCGACATTCGGGCGGGGAAAGTGCTCGATGATATACGTGCAACAATGGCTTTAAAAATAGTGGACCCTGACTGGTTTTTAGCTAAACCAGGGCAAGAGCTCGAGAAAGTAGAAGCAGGGAAAGCAGGGATTTTCCAAAGCCTGCTGCGCACAGCAGCATTTGATAACGTAGCTACGAGCGTGAAGAAGAAGACGATCGATATCAGCGGCGTAAAAACGGCGGACTTCGTGCCGTTCCACATTATGCCGGATGCGGTTAACTTTGCAGCATTGCCAGGTGTTCCGTTCTTGTTTGGCGCCAAAACACCGCCAGAGAAAATCAAGAAAAGTATTGAGATCATGGATTGGCTGGCTGGTCCAGAGGGCTACTTGCTGTCACACTATGGTAAAGAAGGTACCAACTACACGAAAAGTGGCAACACCATTACCTTAATTCCTGATGCGATAACCAAAGATAATCAAGCTAACGGTAATTTCTTCGATGTGTACAGCTCCATCTTTGCTTATGGTGTGCAAGATCCGAGTCCAATTGGTCTGACAATTATCGATCCACGCGAAACCGACCATGACCGAGCCATCATCGAAAAGCTGAAAACCTATAAGTATCCTGTACTCGGCACGAATGTCGCCCCTCCTCCAGGCTTTGATATAGGCGCATTCCGTACGCAAATGCGTGCGTATATGGTGAAGATCCTCTTTGAAGAGAAAGACGCAAGCAACTGGCCGAAATATCGGAAAGAACTGATGACCACATACCATGGTAAAGAGATTTTCGATAACTATGCGAAAACAATTTCGCAAGTGTTTAAAACGCCTGTCGTGTTTAAGTCCGAGAATCCGTAAGAAGTAATTCCGTAATCGGTTGTGTTTGGTGTTCGCACACGCCTCCCGTGTTGTCATGGTGAAGCACAGGKGGCGTTGTGTGAATTTATATGTGATTATTCCTATTGAAATAAACAAATTCAATCCTATTTAAACACGAGAGAGGGTTTGGCATGAGCATAGAACAGTTAGCCATTCTCGGTGGATMTAAAATCAAAACGACTCCTTATGGAACCGGTAAGCGATTCGGAGAGGAAGAGGTCAAAGAGCTTGTCGAAGCGCTTGAACAAAATACACTTTTTTATCATTCCGGTCGTAAGGTAAAGCAGTTTCTTGAACGGTTTAATGTACTTTATGGAGTAAAACATAGTGTCGCCACCTCATCGGGCACGGGGGCTCTTCATGTTGCGATCTGTTCGGCAGGTATTAGCGCTGGAGATGAAGTAATTACAAGCCCGATCACGGATGCGGGCTCGATCATCGGCATTTTGTATCAGAATGCAATTCCAATATTCGCTGATTTGGATCCACATACGTACAACATGACGGCGGAAACAATCAGAGCACGCATAACACCGAGAACGAAAGCGATCATCGTCGTGCATTTAGCGGGCAATCCCGCTGACATGGATCCGATCAAGGAAGTAGCTCGAGAGTACGGATTGATTGTCATTGAAGACTGTGCGCAGAGCTATATGACTTCCTATAGAGGACGTTTGGTTGGAACAATCGGAGACTATGGCTGCTTCAGCACCAATGACTATAAGCACATTTCGACGGGAGATGGAGGCATTGTCGTCGTAAATTCGTCTGAAGAGGCGGATTATCAAAGGACGCATGCATTTGCTGACAAAAATTACAGCCGATTCGGTAATCAAGTTTCGCGAGAGATGCGCTTACTAGCCCCGAATTACCGGATGACGGAGCTTCAAGGTGCTGTTGGCATCGCACAGCTATCCAAATTAGCATGGATCTGTGATAGGCGTAACCTGTACGGTGACGCTATTACGTCCGGCATTCAGGACTTGCCGGGAATCATTCCACATCAGGTGACGACTGATGGTCGATGCACGTATTGGTTCTACATGTTTACGATCGAGTCTGACTTACTCACGTGTTCGCGAGATGAGTTCGCCGAGGCGCTTCAAGCTGAAGGCATTGAATGCTCTGCTGGCTATATCCCTCGCCCTGTGTATATGCAGCCTTTATTTCTAAATAGGGAAGCGTATACAGGCAGTCATTATCCATTTGATCTAACAGATATCGAATATGGTGAAGGGCTCTGCCCTACAGCCGAACACATTTTGAAGCATGCGATTCGAGTGACTGTCAATGAATTTTATAGTGAACAAGATATCGATGACATAATTGCAGGTATTCGGAAAGTGGCGGCTCATTACAGGGAGTCTGGCTTGGAAGTCGTGTAGCCGACAGCGGATGGAGGAATAGATATGAAGATGGCCAAAGTCGGTGTGCTCGTTGAAAGCGAGATGGCAGCACGCAAATGGAAATATGGTCTTAATGTATTTGAGAAATATGTAGAAGAAATATTGCAGCATGTCGGCATATCGTATCGATCTGTATCCAAGCTTGATGCGGTTAGTTTGCAAGAATTCGATATTCTCATTGTTGCTTGTTCCCAAGAAAATGGTTCGAAAGCATCCATATTGTGGTCGTATGCAGAGCAAGGCGGCACCATAATTTCATATGGGGGTATCAATGCTTTAGCCATCCAATTTGGGTATATCCAGTCTGGGGAAACAGGCCCCGGCTACGCAGAAATAGTGCCGACTCGCTCTGGACAGCCAGGCGCGCTGCGGTTTTTATCCGCCAACCCTTGGATAGAAGCTGGTGATACGACACTGGAAGCAGCTGTACACTGCACTTATCGCCCTGCGGGGACAATTAAGCTGGGGCGACCTGATGGTCCTGCAATAGGCCCAGCGCTTCAATCGTTTGATGTTGGCTTAGGAAGCATTCATCGCTGGACAGTCAATATCCCGTTAACCATTGTGCACATGCAGCAAGGCACGGGACCTGTTCTGGATGATGGCGTACCAGCTGACGATGGGAGCGCAAACGTCAATGAGGATATTTTAAAAGCAGATGATCGCATCGCCATGGATTGGAAATTGGACCGCGTGCATACGGAAACAGGTATCCCTTACTTCCCGTGGCCTTATGCGGATTACTGGAGAGAGGCACTGCTGCGGCATGTACTGCAATGTGCGCTTGATAAGGATATGACGCTGCCGTTTACCGGGTATTGGCCAGAGGGAATCAGCCAAATCGCGACTATTTCTCATGACAGTGATTTGAATCAGGATGAACATGCTCTTGCGACGCTTAAGCTGCTTGATGAATGCCAAATTCAGACAACCTGGTGCATGATTGAACCTGGCTACAGTTCTCATATTTATGAAGAGGTGAAGCAAGCAGGTCATGAGCTCGCCTTCCACTATAATTCGTTGGAAAAGGACAATGGCAAATGGGACGAAGAGGAGTTTAACCGTCAATTTAGCTGGGTGAAGCACGCGACAGGCATGGAACAGATGACGACGAATAAAAATCATTACACACGTGTGGAAGGCTGGGGCGAGCTGTTTCAATGGCTTGAACGGAACGGGATTTCGAGCGATCAAACGAGAGGCCCTAGCAAAAAGGGGAATGTTGGCTTCTTATTCGGTACCTGTCATCCTTATTTTMCTATCGCCTTATTTGACGAGAAGAATCGCTTCTATGATGTACTAGAGGTTGGGTTTCAAACTCAAGATCTAGATCTKGGGCATCTGGCTGACAATACGGTAATTGAACCGTTTTTGCAGCAAGCATTAGCAGTGAACGGTGTTGCGCATTTTCTGTTCCATCAGGTGCATATTTATACACGTGAAGAAGTAAGGGATGCGATTCGAATGCTCGTTGCAAAAGCAAGAGAGATGGGCTTCACGTTCTGGAAATCGAAGCAAATTCAAGATTGGACGCGATTACGCAGATCGGTTCGGATTACCGCATGTGAGGAAGACGGAAATGTAGAGCTGCAGTCTGACGGGGCGGTTGCGGGACTTGTCATTTGGGTACCACTTCTGAGTTCTGAAGCATTCCTTCCTGATGGTGGACATGAAAAGCAATTCGGAATCCCATGCCGTAAAATCGTAATGAATGTAAATGTTGAAGTTTCATAAAGGATGAGGTGAGAACATGGAGAAGCTGGCACTAGCGACGGATGGCGGTACACCTGTTAGGACGGACGGATTCCCTGCTTGGCCGATATTCGGCGAATTAGAAGAGAAGCTCATTCTCGACGTCATTCGTTCTGGCAAATGGGGTGGTACGGGTACCGTTCTTTCACCGGAGTATACACCGAAGCTCCCTGAGATGGAACGTCGATTCGCGGAGCTGCATGATGCGGCACACGCAATCAGCGTCGTGAATGGCACCGTAGCCATTACAGTTGCCCTGCAAGCGGCTGGAGTTAAATCAGGCGATGAGGTCATCGTACCTCCGTACACTTTCATCGCGACGGCAGCAGCGGCACTTGCATATGGCGCTATTCCTGTCTTTGTAGATATTGAAGAGGATACCCTGCTGCTCGATCCAGAGAAGATTGCTGCTGCAATCACCTCAAGAACGAAGGCTGTTATCCCCGTTCACATCGCTGGTGCTCCGGCGAACATGATTCGGATCAACGAAGTGGCTGCGGCTCATAAGCTTCGAGTGATCGAGGATGCGGCTCAAGCTGTAGGTGCGAGCTGGGAAGGGCGAAGCGTTGGTGCTATCGGCGATTTCGGAACATTCAGCCTGCAATCAAGCAAAAACCTGAACAGCGGTGAAGGGGGCATCATTCTTACCAATAATGAGGAGCTGGCGGACATCGCATGGTCCTTATGCAATGTCGGCCGTTCGCGAACTGGCGCATGGTATCAGCATGATCGCATCGGGCAGAATTACCGAATGACTGAGCTGCAGGCGGCTATCGTCCTTGCACAAATGAGCCGTTTGGAAGCGCAGATGCAGCGTAGAGAAACGAATGCGGTGCTGCTCACAGAACTGTTGAACCAAATTGACGGTATTACTGTGGTAAAAGCAGATCCACGCATCACAAGACATGCTCATCACTTATATATGTTCCGTCTTGCATCTGAGGTTACAGATCGGATTGAGAAGACAGATTTCATTCGTAAAGTGAATGCGGAAGGTATTCCTATTAACTTCGGCTATGTACCGCTAAACCGAAATGAAGCGATTATGAAAGCTACGCGAGAATTGATAGGGGAAGACAGATCGTATGCTTGTCCAATCAGCGAACGGCTTAGTGATAAAGAGGTCTTATGGCTTGGACAGAATGTACTGCTCGCCGATGAGCAGGCTATGCATGACATTGCAGCGGCCATCCGAAAAGTAATAGCATCGTATTAAGTCCTTATTTTTTATAAATTACATTCTCAGGGGAATGGTGTCTATGGTACCGAAGCCGACATTTCAACTAGGGGTAAGTAAAATAGATATTACACCTGATTTTCCTGTCCCGCTCGCAGGGTTTGCTGTTCGAAGTGAGCTTGGCGCTTTTGATGGGATCTCGCATCGATTGTTTGCACGTATTTTCGTCTTTGTAACAAGTGGGGAAGACAGGAATGGGGAAGGGTCGGGGGAAGAAAAGGCCGTACTGATTTCTGCGGATTTGCTGTGGTGGGGGAGCGATCGCGTACCTGCACTCAAGCGGCGTATTCATGAAAGAGTTGGCATATCGGAGGATGCAATTCTCCTGCATGGAACCCATTCGCATTCCGGTCCRCAAACGAGCAGCTTGTTCACTTCGTACCTAGGTGTTATGGACGAACGCTACGTAGACATGATGGAGAGTCTCGTTATAGAAGGGGTAGAAGAGGCATTACTTCAAGTCGAGCCTGTTCGGATCGAACAAGGCATCGGGACCTCTCCGCTTGGGATTAATCGGCGGGGCGTTACGAAGTCGCCACCGGAGACGGGCCCCGTTGATCATGAGCTAAGTGTCGTTCGTTTTGTGAAAGGGGACGGGAGCACGAAGGGACTACTTGTTCATTATGCATGTCACCCTGTCATAACACGGGATAATTTCGTGTCTTCAGAATATGTGGGTGTTGCCATGGAGATCGTGGAGCAAGCCGCGGGTGATGGCGCAATAGCTGCCTTCCTGCAGGGAACATGCGGTGACATTAATCCTGGTGACAGAACGCAGGTCATACGGGGGG
The DNA here is from genome assembly GCF_056402415.1 of Paenibacillus sp. P4_A9. Classification (NCBI taxonomy): domain Bacteria; kingdom Bacillati; phylum Bacillota; class Bacilli; order Caryophanales; family Paenibacillaceae; genus Paenibacillus; species Paenibacillus sp. P4_A9. The sequence goes on along the minus strand of NZ_JBFUHL010000056.1, from coordinate 15,405 downwards.
ATAATGAGGTTGTCATGCAAATCGGTAAAGCTTTCGCTAATTGCGTGATAGAAACACTTCATAAACCACTTTGCTATTTAGCGCCTTGCCATGTGCAATGGAATAAAACAGTGATTGCATTACCGCTATTATCGCTGCCAGAGCGACGGCAGCTTGAGATTACAGCCATGACGCCAGGTGTGCTTGGCGAGTGGAGCAGCCTCATGCTGGACCGATGGGACAGCTTGTCTTCTAGCATACCGCTTGAGCTAACCGTGCTGAAGCTTGCAGTGGGTCTTTCACTTATCGGTATGAATGCCGAAGTCGTGGTTGAGTACGGACTTTTTATCAAGCGAATAACAGAAGGAAGCGTGCTGCCGATTGGGTATACGAATGGCATGTTCGGCTACATCCCCAAAGCTTATCAGCTAGTAGAAGGTGGATATGAGACGCACGATTCGACTTTTTACTTTGCAATGGCTGCGAGCTTCGACAGTGCTGTCGAGTCGACAGTGAAAGAAGCGCTGATTCAGCTGCTTACCTGATCCAGACACGAAGCATGTGAGCGACGCCATTTCTTCTATATCTCTATATCAAGCCACAATACGATTATAAAGGGTGCTCCTCCAATGTATGGGGGGCACCCGTTTTCTTTATGTTTTATTTATCCATAATAAGGATGTGACGAATTGACTTACTTCGTTGTGTTAGTAGTGAAAGGAGGGTTTACTGACTGATGCAAACCCGATCGCTTCCAATCGAAGACTTTAACAGCAAGTATAAGATGTACGGAAGCATGCTTTATAAAATTGCGATGGTTCACTTAGGTAATAAAAATGACGCTGAAGAGGCTGTTCAGGAAGCTTTCATCAAGTTGATGTATAAAGCACCGGCATTTGTAGATACCGAGCATGAGAAAGCATGGGTGATCCGTGTTCTCATCAATATTTGTAAAAACATGACCCGAAGTTTGTGGAGAAAACGTGTGGTACACATGGAGGAGATCGAGTTGTACACCAACACCACATCGGAAATGGAACTCGTGGAGGATGTACTTCGTTTGCCTTTTAAGTATAAAGCCGTGATACATTTATTTTACTATGAAGATTATGCAGTTAAACAAATTGCTGAAGCGCTTCAAATCAGTGAATCTGCTGTTAAAATGCGGTTACAGCGAGGCCGCGACATGTTGAGAATCGAATTGGAGGAGGAATAAATGACTAAGAAACTGTATAAGAATGCGTTCGGAAAAATGAAACCGGATGAACATTTCGAACAACGGTTGGCTCAGAAATTGACTGAACATGGACGGTCACATGTATTTGGACTCCATCGAAAAGTCATTATTCCGGTAGCCGCGGGTTTTGTCGTTGTTGCATGTGTCTGGTTGTTCGCTATTTCTGATCTTAAAGACGAACGAAGTCCGTTTGTTTCCGAACCAACAGCCCAAACGTCTGTTACGGGATCCGTTGTCATCCCAAAGATTGAACTGCCTAAGAAATCTAATGCCATGATGGACATGGTTGGATTAATCGTCTACCAAGGTAGAATTTATACCCAAACATCAACTCACATCCTTCCGGAATTTGCTAAATCTTTGATGGGAGAGAAAATTGGCCGAACCAAAGGAAATATTGACGAATGGAGCAGTCAAAAAGAGTATGCACAGGAGTTAGCCTCTTCGATTGGAGAACAGGATGTCTACACGGTCAAGGGGTATGACAGTGATTTTCGTATAATGACCTACCAGATTGCTGATGGTCAGATTTGGTCGGAATTCTATGAGTGTTTGAATGGGATTACAATTTCTAGCGGAGCAGATTTATTCAATATGCTTAAAATGATGGGAAATGTGCAATCTGCGAGCTGGGTGGACTTTGAGAGTTGGAACAACAGCACAAAGAAATATCAAAGGCTTCCTTCGGACGCACCTCTTCAGGAATTCTTGCAAAGCTTGAACGCTGCAACCCCGATCGAGTGGGAAAAGCTATATAACGAAGGGATTTATAAGAATGGAGGTCAAAATCAAAAGTTCATGTTCCTTAAACTCAAGGATCAAACTGAAGTTCGTCTAGATTTGCACAAGGGAGGTTATGTCAGATATACGCCTGCCAATGTATTCTTTAAACTAGATGTTGATGTATTCGAATCCTTGTGGGGAAGCCTGAAGTAGAATGGAGTTGGGAATTTTTGAGAAAATAGAAGTCAATTGGGGAATATTACCTTCAAATGGAGGTTGATTATAGCGTTGAAAAGGTTGAAGCGCGTGTTCTTTCTTGTAGTTGTATGTAGTCACTTGTTTACTCAAGCTGTAGAAGCATCAGATGGTGCCGAAGTTTTCGATATTAATAAAGGCGAAATCATACTGACAATTCCCAATTCCAACTCCTTGCAGGAGCAGATTAGGGAATGGCTAAATGCTGTAAATGGTACCGTAGTATCATTTGCTATCGAACCAAGCGAAGGGATCGCCATTAAGATTCCTCTTACACCTCCGTACAAGATCAATACGGAATGGATAACTGGAACTGTTACAGAAGTAGTGATGTTTATAAGTTCATCCAAAACCTATTTTCCAACGCTACTCATTTTTACGAAAGAACATGAGGTTATTGCTGTTCATTTTAAAAGCAGCAGTTTGAAAGCTTTTCTTAAGCAAAATAAACTATACAATTCCAAATTTAATCTTGCCGATCCTTCTCAACGCTAACGGGAAAAACTAGCTCAGTTTATGAATATTTAATAGTTGCTTTAGAAGCAGTTAATTTCAATTGATTATCTTAGAGGTAAGAAGATATCAAGGGAGATAATGGAACAATGAAAACCATAAACATGATACAGAAAAAGTGGCTATTGAGCTTACATATCCTTTTCGCAGCCATTATGCTGGGTACTAGTGTGACGTTTCTCATATTGAGCATAACGGCTGTGAGCACCAAGGATTCAGGATTAGTGCTTTCGTGTTATAAGGCCATGCATGTATTATCCGAAACCTCTGTACGAGCCTCGGTTATTGGAACAATTGTGACAGGGATTCTTCTATCCCTATGGACTCACTGGGGTTTGGTGAAATACTACTGGATAATAGCCAAAGAAGTACTTACTTTAGTTGCGGTTATCTTAGGACCGATTGGCATGTACATATGGACACTGCAAGGCATTTCTTTGCTGACAGATGTGGGGGTAGAAGGTGCGAATCAAGGGGCATACGTGGTTAACACGATATCTTTATTCATAGGCATAGGACTCCAGATCATCTCATTAATTGCTATGTATTTGCTTTCTGTGTTTAAGCCTTGGGGAAAGCGGAAAATTAAAAACTGATATTCATACCTCGTCAAATAGCTGTAGAAATATAGTTTTAAGAAATAAGCGATTTTTAGAATATTTTTTTCATAACATTCAGTGTTCGACAGTATTTTCGTTTCTCGCTCCGTATACTTAAAAAGAATACAGACAAAAATGTATCTTTTGGCGGAGGTAGTGTTCATGATTATAGTTCCTACGGCCCTATGCCAACCGGGCATGCGGATTGGAAGAGCCGTTTTGTCCGAACATGGACGAGTTATGCTTGGACATCGAGTAGAACTTACACAATTTATGATTAAAAAGTTAGTTCAAATGGGGCTTGACTTCTTGTATATTGAAGATCGGGAAACCGATGACATTCCAATAGAAGAGTCGATCCAAGAAGAAACCCGCGCATTACTGAGAATGGCGTTGTCTAAGATTTTCACAAAATTCAGCGCAACCTCAACATTGGGAGGATCGACTAATACGACAGAAATAACGCGATTGCTATTCGAAGCAATATCTAGAGTGATTGAAGATATGAAGAAGGGGAGTCAAAATCTTGTCTCAATCACCACATTAAATATGGTTCCTGCAACTACGTTGGAACAGCATTTTAGCCAAAATGCGATCAATGTGTGTGTCTATGCAACTAAGCTTGGTTTGCTTCATGGGTATTCACAAAAGGAGTTAACTGAGTTTGGACTTGGAGCGCTGCTTCACGATGTGGGTAATATTCAGATCCCATCAAAGTTGCTGTTAAGTAGTGCAAATTTGTCTTTGAGCGAATATCTAGAAATTCAGAAACATACAGAATTAGGATTCAACATGCTCAAAGAGGATATTGGTATTCCTTCCCTGACTGCAATATGTGCGCTGCAGCATCATGAGCGTATGGATGGTAGCGGTTATCCTTATAATCTCAAAGGTACGCAGATTCATGAATTTGCGCGTTGGATCGGGATACTTGATTCGTATGACGCCATGACCCATCCTAGAGCCTACCGGAAATCCATAGCTCCACATTACGCATTGGAAATTTTATATGCGAATGCCGGAAGTTTATTTGATATCAAAAAAGTGATGCAATTTCGAAATAAAGTCGCCATTTTCCCTGTGGGACAAGGGGTAAAGTTAAGCACGGGAGAAACTGGCGTTGTATGTCGACAAAACYTTTATATTCCATCTMGACCTGTCGTCAGAGTGCTTAAAAACGAACGAGGCGAGAAGTTAAAGTCGCATTATGAAATTGATTTATCGACCACGCTTCATGTTATGATCAATCATATCAATGAGAGGTCGATTTTCGTCTAATAGTAAAAGACCCGATCATTGGTGTTATAATTGTCAGTATGACGTAAGTACAATAGTGACATGAGGGGCTACTAATGAGTGTAAATATTAAAGCGGTAATCGAGGCGTTAATTAATCCGGTAGGAAGGCTCGAGCAAACTGTCGATACGCTGACGTTCGGTAATCCGGACACCGAGGTGACTGGGATTGTGACCGCATTCATGCCAACGCAATTTGTCATCGAGCAAGCCATACAGCGTGGAGCGAATCTAATTGTTGCGCATGAAGGGCCATTCTTTTCGCATCATGATGATAGGGCTAAACTAAAAGATGATCCGGTCTTTGAGGAAAAGAGAGAACTGCTGGAAGCATCGGGCATAGCGTTATTCCGGTTCCACGATTACTGGCATCGCTATAAGCCGGATGGTGTCATCGAAGGTCTGATTCAGGAGCTCGAATGGATGCCTTACGTTCAAGAGCATCATGCAGCGTCCTCGATCCTGCAAACGCCAACGGAAACAGTAAGCGGAATCGCGGAACATGTGAAGAAACAACTCGGAATTCCTTATGTAAGAGTACACGGTGATCTTGAGATGAAGTGTTCGAGAATCGGCTTGCTTGCAGGATACAGAGGCGGTGCTCAGAATACGCTGCCCTTATTTGAAAGTGAGCAGCTGGATCTAATCATATACGGGGAAGGTCCGGAATGGGAAACGCCTGAGTATGTAAGGGATGCTGTATTTCAAGGAAGACACAAGGCGCTAATCGTCCTTGGACATGCGGAAAGTGAAGAGCCGGGTATGAAATTTCTGGCTAAAAAGCTTACCAGCATGTACCCAGAGATTCCTGTTCACTACATAAAAGAATGTTCTATCTTCCAAATTGTGTGAGATGGATGAACAAAAGCAGTAGGAATGGGGCATTTGGTCCCAATTCCTACTGCTTTCTATGTCACCGTTTAATCCGTAATATTTCTCGTGTAATATGCAATAATGTCCTTGCGTCGAATGATACCGAGGAATACGCGCTKACTGTCGACAACTGGAACAAAGTTCTGGTCAGCGGCGAGGGCCAGCATATCTTCCATGTGTGCATCGATTGCGACGCACTCGTTATAAATCCGTTTGCGGATGCTGGTTACAGAAATTTCGTCCATGTTAACGAAAGTCAGGCCCGGAGTGGACTTCAGTTTCCATAACAAATCTCCTTCGGATAAGGTGCCGACGTATTTCCCATCCTCATCGATAATCGGAATCGCTGTATAATGGCAGGCTTCCAGCCGCTCCAAGGCTTCTTTCATTGAAGCAGTTGTCGTCAAAAACGATACTTTCTCTTTGGGGTATAAAAACGATTTAATTTCCACTTTGTTTCGCTCCTTTCAATCCCAAATTACGATAACTCTTTAATTAAAACATATTTCACTTTAAAAAGCGCATATTTTATTAGTGTAAAAATTGGAAAATTGAAATACAACACCACCATTTTACTTTGGAGGCGGTCTTACTGACTAGTATAAAGAGCGTGTTACTCGATCAATTAGCAGCATGTCATGATGATGAAAGTTGGTTCAAATCATCTAATACAATATTAAATGAGTTATCCGGAAATGATGCTGCTTTGAAATTAGCGGGCAATCCACATTCCATTTGGGAGATTACAAACCATCTTATTTTTTGGAATGTAATGTGGTTACAACGATTTATAAACGATGAGATCAATGGAAGAGAAGAGATTGCGAATAATGCAACTTTTGAGCTAGACATTTTGAATCAGGATGAGGGTAGTTGGCAGGAAACCATTCAGAGGCTAAGCGATGGATTTGTACAGTGGCGAGAGGCTATTATGAACTGTGACGATGCTAAACTTGACAAAAGAATACCGAGCTACTTCAATGCTCAGTGGTGGGGTGTGATATCCAATTTATGTATCCATAATGCTTATCATATCGGGCAAATCATGCTTTTGAAAAAGCAAGTTCAGACTAATCGATCGTAACATTGATCGTAACGCGGCAGGCGCTTATATAAGCGCCTTTTTAGTGTTTTGATTCTGATTATTTATGCTTTGCTTTTTGCTTTAACCAAAAATCAGGAGGCACATAATTAATAAGTGAATAATCAAGTTCATGACCTGAAGGGGTTGCTAATTGAACTAGCAGCAATTCTTTGGTATTTGCAGGGCGGAGATCTCCCGTTTTTATCGTAATCACTTCTACGCCATTTCGCTTGGGGTTACCGACGACAATTACTTGATTTCCTGTTGTATATACAGCAATAACCTCCGTTTGGAAAACCACGATATACATGTCTAGTGCAGTCTCATTTTGAAACATTTCAATGGAAAAACCCATGTCTTTTTCGAAATTCATCCAACCAGAGAGCCCAATATCATAATTGGTAAACATGCGATGTGAGGCGTAATAAATGCGCGAAGGAACGTAACTCCATCTGCCTCCCCAGTAAGTACTATGCCAATGCTCTTCATAAACGGGTCTGATGTAATCAGGCGAGTTTTTGATGACCGAAAATGGAATTTTTCTGCCTTTATCAATTACATTGCTAATTGTAACCGTTTGTGAAGGATATAATTTCTTGAGACTAGTTTGAAACGGTAGTTCATCCATATGTATGGGTTTCGGAGGTTCAAGACTTTTAATTCGTTTTTCGAATTCTTCTGTTTCGTTTTTCAGTTCTTCACCATTGTTTAAAGGGAGGTTCACAGATTCCTCCGCATGGGTATTTATTTGGAAAATAGTGATAGCCAATAACACTGAAGTAAGGAGGAAATAGCTTTTTCTTATTTTTGACATTTGGACACCTCCTGGCTATTTTGAGGCATATTAGAAGGAATTATGTAAGCTGGAAAAATAGGCTCGAWAAATTTCCAATTATTCATTTTAAGACAGAACAATCCCACATCTCCTTCGTCTAATTAATATAGTGTGAGCTGGAGGGATGAAATGAGAAGGTGGCTTATTGGTTCCTTAGTAAGCATATGTATACTGATTGTTGTATTTATCGGACTAAAACCGAATACTAATTCAGATTTAATTGAATCAACTACACCACCGATAAGTAGTGTTAGTCCTACGAGTACTTTAACGACGAATGAAGAATGGTTCTTAGGATTGAGTAATTCCAATGAGATTGGTATTAGTACGATGGAAGATGGCATGCAACGTATGTATAAGCCGACTGATCGAATGTTTTATAATAACGCTAATGTGTTGCTGGAATTTTTTTATCGCCACGATCCTCTTTTATCGCAAGAGGAGATCAAGAAGCTTAAAAATGACATCGTCGTAAAAACGAAAGTTGATCAAAAGCCCATACCATTCACGGTTATTGCTTTTGAAGAGACTCGCAGTCAGGGCATATCCATCCAATTAAATCATGTACCACAAGCTGATTTGATCGTTCAATTTCATTCATTAGACGGTTTATCTTCGAAGGAATTTTCTTTTGAATATACGCGGCCTTTCACTTATCAAATTAACAGTCCCGATGATAAAGAAGYGGATTATTATGCGATGAATTCAGGCACTTATTATCGAGTTGCACCAAATCGAACATATACGTTTCAGGTTCATTTTTCGCTTGATGTGAATAGGGAAGACGCAATAAATGCGTTGCACAATCAATTTCAACAATTGGATTGGTCCACGGTCTGGGAGAGTAATCAAGATTTGACAATAACATTGCGTACCCATCCTCAGGATATGTACAAAAAATTTCTCATTAATTTTCAGGGTGTCAAAAACACGGATGGTTATGTTGTGATGAATGGAAATGGCTCACTTCATGGTGTAATTACGGAGATGATGAAATATGAAACAATCGATATGCAATCAGGCAAAGTTGGTATTTTATTTCAAAAGCTGCCAAGATACCAAACCTTAGATGTATCATCGGATGGGAAATATTATTTAGCTAAAGAATTGCAGGATGATTTTCAAGGTGAATTTTCTATACCGAATGTAACTCTGCTGGGTGCACATGGGGACGTCATCAAGCATTTTGGGCAAGCGAGATACCCACATTGGCTGGCAGACGGGCAATCTTTTGTATATGCTTCAGGAGATTCAATCTTGCGCTATATCCCTGCCACTCAACAAACAACCGTTATTTGGACTTCACCCTACAAAGATGATCGTACAATTTTCTATAACATTGATGGGATGGAGTTAGATCTTGAAACAGGTAGATTCGTCGTTAGCCTATTCCATCATCTTGGAACTGCTATGGACATTGGGAATGTCGATCTGTATGTATTTAACGACGTTAATGACAAGTTACCGCGAAAGGTCGAGCAGGTTTCAAAGAGAGGCAATAGTTCATTTGCTTTTCAATTTAACGGAAAGCATATTTTTTATGCTAATAGTTTCGTCGTGGCGGATGGAAGTCATTGGGACTATAAACTGCAAAAACTGGATTGGAAAGATTTAATAATAACCGATTTAAAGGAATTTACGATAACGAATGGGCTGCGCTTTTTACAAGACGGTGAAGTCATTTATCAAAAGGGGGATTCCAATAATCCCGAGTGGTTTCGTTACGATTTCGAAAATGATCAAAGTAATAAGCTTTTTGACACAGAGCATTCTATTGATGTTGCATGGTGGGTCGGAAAAGACAACTATGTGATGCATGATTTCACAGGGACTTATTTATTTAGTATTCGAAAGCCGCGGTTTGAGAAGAGCGTTGTACTGCCAAAGCAAGCAGAGATTGTAGGATCGTCGGAACAGACAATCATTTATCTTCAAAATCCGGACCCAAACGAGAGTATGTGATCGTGGAGAGAGGACGGGCAAAAGGATGCCAATCAAATATGTAATTATGATCATTTCTGCGTTGGTCGTTGGACTTGGTTTGGGTTATTCAATAACGAGTCACAAAACACCGACAGAAGCTTCCGAAACGGTTGCTCCGAGTCCACACGCTACTGCGGACAACAAAGCTACCCCTATTCCTGCTGCGCAAAGCCCGGTGATACAGGATAGGGATACGTTACTCCGCATTTTAGCAAGGGTTCATGACAGTGGGGAAGGGTTCGAATATACGGAAGAGCAACTGAAGGTGCTTCAGGCCGATCCGGAAAATAAAGTATATAGCAAAGTTTTACAGAAGTTCGTTCGATCACGTTTAAACAAAGAACTCGCTACTTTTCAAACGATCGGAAAGCCAGTAAATCCCCGTTCCTTGCTGATTACAACCAACGATCAACGGGCTTACATGGTCTATTTGAAAAAGGATTATTTGCATGATGGGATATGGCTTGTGAGTGGATTTATGAATTATGAGCCGCAAGGAGATCAGATTTATGAAATCTTTAAATCGATTCCTCTTGATCAAGCTCCAGGGGATGTGAAAGAATGGGCCCAAGCTTTCATGAAGTTGCCTGAGTGGAAAAAGGAATTTAAGACATTCGGTGATCGAACGTATGCTTTGATCAAATCATCCTCGTCGCTTTCTGATTCTGTGGAATTGGAAGATGTGATGATTTCAGCAGGTGAAGCATTTATTGCCTATCAGTCTTATCAATATGCCGCGAATAGCAATAAGGATCTTATCAACGATTACTTGTTGTTGGAAATACAGAATCAGGGTATCAGGGATGTAACTTTTCAGAATACGTACGCCAATTTCCCGCTAGTGGATGGTAAAGAACCGGTGCCTGGTGATGAAAGTACGATCGCCCATTTGAATGACAAAATTGTACTGGATCCGAAATTTATGGAGCTAGCTGCTATGGGGAAAATAAGGGGAATTGAATTTGGCATCGGTGCCTCGCAGAACGAGGTGATTGCAAAATGGGGGAAACCTCATGAAATCGGGTCTAGGCAAGTTGAATTTCAGCGATGGCATCATGTTCAAATGTATTTCTGGCCGCCAGATAATCGTATTGGTGCCATTCGAATACTCGGAGAATCGGTGGACTACACTTTGCCTGAAATCAAGAAGGCTCTTGGCAACCCTAAGAGTGAGATAAATGGTGAAGATGGTGTTTGGGGCTTGTTTTACCAAGCTGGTGACTATGAATTGTATATCAACGCAACGACCAAAGATGGGCAAGTCGAATCCTTGATGTTGAAAAAGAAAGCGTAGCAAGTTCATTTTTCTAATAAAGAAGGCTTTCCGACTGTCAAATAATGCGTATATTGCATTCATCTTTGTCAACACTAAGAGTGCTTACATTATTAAAAGATGAAGGTCGGACAACAACATGCTAACGAAACACGATATCCCCTTTTCTCGGAATTGGCTGCTTCACTTGATGATTGTTATTTTCACCGTTTACTGGGTATACACGGCTATTTCACCAACGGAGCGAATACAGTGGCTTATGGAGAGCTTGCTTCCCGTTGCCGTCGTCATTGTTCTTGCTTTTACTTATAAAGTTTTCAAATTCTCTAATTTATCGTATTTGTTCATATTTATATTTCTACTCTTACACACGTACGGAGCTCATTACACCTACCAAGGTACACCTTTCGATACGTGGCTGAAAGCTACGTTTCATACCCAGAGAAAATACTACGATCGGGTTGTTCACTTCGCATTCGGTCTGTTCTGGGCATATCCATTCCGAGAATTGCTTACTCGGGTGGCCGTAAAGCGCGGCTTTTGGTCATATGCCCTTACAGTGGCAGTCGTTGTCAGCTGTAGTGCCAGTTTCGAAATCATAGAAATGGGTGCAGCCATTGTGGTTGAGAAATATGGGGAGGAGTATGTCGGCATGCAGGGGGATGTCTTCGACTCTCATAAGGACATGGGACTTGGTTTAGCAGGAGCAATAATTTCACTCGGGATACTTGCATGGGTGATGTGGCGAAAAAAGAAGCGAAGTGAAGAACTGAGGGATTGATTGGAGCAAATATAGTTATATCGGCTGGATTAGGGGGGAAACTGGTATTTTGGCGAAGGACATCACGTGGGAAAAGTTATTATTTATGTAAAATGAGTGAACACGTACATAAATGAGAAAAGGCCGCCAAAAAGGCGGCTTATTTCTATTTGTTCGATGGTTAAGTCCGGCGCATATAGGCAATAACCGTGATTGGCGCAAAAATCGCCACAATAACAGCAGCCCCCAAGAGTGAAATCGTGAGATCCCAACCAACAGTACCTTGATTAGCAAGCTCTCGGACTGCTGAGACAAGATGGGAAATCGGATTGAGTTTAACGAACCACTGTAGCCAGTTAGGCATGGTGTCGACCGGAACGAACGCGTTGGATAGGAAAGTAAGTGGAAATAGAACTAACATCGAGATCCCCTGAACACTTGACGCTGTGCGTGCAATGACACCGAAGAAAGCGAAAATCCAGCTGATTGCCCATGAGCAGAAAATGACAAGCAGCGCGGCGATCGCAACATTGGCTAATCCGCCTTCAGGACGGTAGCCCATGATGAATCCCATGGAAAAGGTAAGTACGGTCGCAATGGTATACCGGATGGTATCCGCCAATAAGGCTCCCGCAAGAGGTGCTATTCGCGCGATGGGCAGCGATTTGAATCGGTCGAATACACCTTTATCCATGTCCTCTCGAAGCTGGACGCCAGTGACGATGGATGTAGTGATCACGGTTTGTACGAGAATTCCGGGAATAATGACAGGCAAATAGCTCACAACGTCACCGGAGATGGCTCCGCCAAAGATATAGGTAAACATCAGGGTGAAGATAATCGGTTGAAGCGTGACATCAAACAATTGTTCCGGCGTTCGGCGGATCTTCAGTAGGCCGCGATAGGCCATTGTCAAGGAATTGCGTATGGACTGACGGAAGCTGGTATGGTTTTTTAGATGACGCTCGGAAACGGGTTTAATTTTAATGGATGTACTCATACTCTTGCCTCCTGTTTGTTACTTGTTGCACTAGACGTTTCTGTATCGGGATCCGTAACACCATGACCCGTTATGGTTAGAAATACTTCATCCAATGTCGGCTTCTGCACACTCAACTCGGCTAAGTGAATTCCAGCTTCGCGAAGTGAGATGAGTAGGTCAGTAACACGATCGGCATTCGCCATCGGAGCTGAAATCTTACCAGCCACCACGGTCGATGGCACCTTGAGTACCTGCTCGACGGTTCTACGGGCTTGCTCGATATCCAGTGGATTATGGACACTTAGTTGCAACGAGGAGGTACCGACAGATGCTTTCAGTTCATCAACCGTACCTTCTGCAACGACGCGACCACGATCAATGACCGCGATTCGGTCAGCCAGTTGATCTGCCTCTTCCAAGTACTGTGTTGTTAGTACGATCGTTGAGCCTGTGTCCACCAAACGCCGAATCGTGTCCCACATTTGTGAACGCGTACGCGGGTCCAACCCGGTTGTAGGTTCATCCAAGAAGATGAGTGGAGGCTGCGCGATAAGACTCGCGGCGAGATCCAATCGGCGACGCATTCCGCCTGAGAAATTCTTCAATGGGCGCTTTGCAGCTTCCGTCAAACCAAATTCCTCAAGCAATTCCTCTGACTTTTTACGCGCTTCTTTACGCCCCAGACCGAGTAGCCGTGAGAAAATTATTAAGTTCTCCATAGCGCTGAGCGACTCATCGACTGATGCATATTGACCGGTTACCCCGATCAATTGACGTACGATCTGCGACTCCTTCACGACATCGTATCCGAAGATTTTCGCCGAACCCGCATCAGGTCTAAGCAAGGTTGCCAGCATATTAATGGTGGTGGTTTTACCAGCCCCATTCGGACCTAGCACACCGTAAATCGTCCCCGCTTTTACATTCAAATTCACGCCATCTACCGCACGATTTTCCCCAAAAGATTTCACGAGTCCATGCGCTTCGACGGCCCAATTGCCATGCGTTTGCGCTATTTCTTTGCGTTGTACAGAATCCAATGTAATTCCTCCTAGATAACAATTGATAAAGGGATTATAACGTACTTATTTAAACGGAATGTAAACAAATGTATGCGTCATGGAAAACAATTTGTAGAAGACTCACTTGTATGAGCAGGAGAGTTTATCTATAGCTATCCTTTCCTTCGAAATGGTAAATCCTATTATGATATGATGAGCTCATGCATCATGCAGTGTACAGGAGGATCCATTCATGTCATTAATCAATGTTACAAACCTAACGTTTGCCTACGATGGCAGCTACGATAATATATTTGAAAACGTCAATTTTCAAATCGATACCGATTGGAGATTGGGGTTTACGGGTAGAAACGGGAGAGGGAAGACAACTTTTCTCAGTTTACTTCTTGGTAAATACGAATATAGCGGACATATTTCTGCGAGTGTCAGCTTTGAATATTTCCCTTTTCAAGTTGAAAATAAAGAAAATAATACGCTTGATATTATCAACGATATTTTGCCGGATTATCAACACTGGGAGTTATTGCGTGAGCTTTCACTGCTTAAGGTTTCTGAGGATGTTCTATATCGGTCCTTTGATTCATTATCCAACGGAGAGCAAACGAAGGTGTTGTTGGCTGCTTTATTTCTGAAGGCGAATAGCTTTCTACTAATTGATGAACCCACCAATCATCTTGACATGCAGGCGCGGAAACTGGTCAGTGATTATCTCAATACCAAGAGCGGTTTCATTCTCGTGTCTCACGACAGATCGTTTCTTGATAATTGCGTTGATCATATTCTTTCCATAAATAAGACCAATATCGAAATTCAAAGAGGTCATTTCACCGATTGGTGGGAAAATAAGCAGAGGCAAGATCACTTCGAGCTCGCAGAAAACGAAAAGCTGAGGAAGGACATTAAACGCTTGTCCGATTCAGCTAAACGAACGAGTAACTGGTCACATGAAGTCGAGAAAACGAAAAACGGCACAAGAAATTCGGGTTCCAAGGTAGATAAAGGTTATATTGGTCACAAGGCTGCTAAAATGATGAAACGATCTAAATCCATTGAGCAACGGCAACAATCGGCAATTGATGAAAGGTCGAAGCTTCTTAAAAATATTGAAAGCTCAGAAGACTTGAAGATTACTCAACTCGCTTATCACAAAAACCAACTTGCTGAGCTTGATCATGTTTCGATTTATTATGGTGAGAAGATGGTTTGCCAGGATGTCAGTTTTACGATTGAACAAGGTGAGCGAATTGCGCTTTCAGGTAAAAATGGCTCTGGCAAATCAAGTATTATCAAGTTACTTTGTGGTCAGAACATCAAATATACAGGGACTTTCAGAATGGGAAGTCAGCTTCGAATCTCGTATGTTTCACAGGATACATCGCATTTGCAGGGCAATTTAACGGACTATGCGAAGAACAATGGGATTGATGAAAGTCTTTTTAAAGCGATTTTGAGAAAGCTCGACTTCGCCAGAGTTCAATTCGAGAAGGATATTTCTGCTTTTAGCGGCGGCCAGAAGAAGAAAGTGTTAATTGCCAAAAGTTTGAGCGAGAAAGCACATTTGCACATCTGGGACGAACCGCTTAACTTCATTGACATTATTTCACGCATGCAGATCGAAGATTTACTGCTTGAATTCGCACCKACCCTTTTCTTTGTGGAGCATGACAGGAATTTTTGCAATCAGGTTGCAACCAAGATCATCGAGCTGTAAACGAACGTCCGCATGCAGAAGGGAAGTGGTTGAAAGAGCCTGAGCAATCAGGCTTTTGCTGTTCGAGGATTGATTTCATTATTTTTTACGGAACATGAGATAGGTAATTGCCGTTAATGCGACATAGATGAGTAAGACAATTGTAAGAGTAATCATGCGTTCTTGGGTACTACCATCAGCAAACAAAACGGGGCCTAATCCAAAGAATGTTACCAACGCGAACAAAACAAACATGAGAATACCGAGAACAACTTTCAAGTTCAAGACCTCCTAATAAACGC
>NZ_JBFUHL010000055.1:0-29437 GCF_056402415.1 Paenibacillus sp. P4_A9 | reverse complement strand
AGCCTATCCTTTGCTTAAGCAGATGGGCTATCCAGCGACGAATTTTCTTATCGTGAGCGATATTGACTCCGATAATCCTTCTTTGCCATTTCTGACCTGGACTCAAATTCTTGAAATGAAACGCGATGGCTATAGCTTTTACTCGCATACCTATGATCTTCATCAGAAAAAGCGGGATGAGGCAGGGAATTTAGTTCCTCCAATGACTAATCGGCTCTTCTTGCCTAAGGAGAAACGAACGGAAACAGAACAGGAGAGGAAGCAACGTGTAAGTGAAGATTTGATAGTAGGTGAGGCGTTTCTGAAGACCAAGCTTCACAATCAACTTTCATTCCTCTGTTTCCCATTAGGGGAATACAATCAATCGGTAGTTGAGGATGCGAGACAGCTTGGATTTTCTCTATTTTTCACAACTAGGGAAGGCATAAACTCAGGTAGCAGTGAGGAAATCTGCCGAATAAGTGCAGGGATGCCTTATGTGTCCTCGGATATTTTGCTTAAAAAAATGCTGGTTTATGATCAGAAGTAGTTCAAAACTGTAATAAGTCCTATTCCACGGGAATAGGAGATATGCTATAATTCACAAGTCGTGTAATATTTTTAACAACGACCAACTTTCATAAAACCTGGCTTACAACCATAATCCGTTGTAGGTCTTTTTTTCAAGAATATGCTAGATATCGCAATAACATCTCATGTATATAACGGAAATGCTCAACCAATTGTGATATCGAAAGTAGGTTCATTTATGAATTTTATACTTATGGCTGCCATGTCTTTAGTTCCTCTCTTTTTAGGAATGTCTTGTAAAATGTTATTTAAAACAAAACTCACGAACGCGATGTTAATTTTCATGATTTTTATGAGTATATGGCAATTGGATGTTAGTGTTTTATATAGCAACGATGTCATGAATACGGATTGGATATTCTTTCTGTTTAAGTTATTTCGGATTGGTTCGATCATGCTTCCCCCGGCTTTTCTGTATGTTGGATATGTAACTCTAAAATATCTAACCAAAGAAGAAGCGAAATGGATGAACAGGATCATAAACAAATACACGCTCAGCCTTTACGGGGCATGGTCCCTTTTCATTTATATGATTAATTGGACAGATTACGGTGTATTAGGTTTAAAGAATATTGACGGCTTCGGCAATCATATTACCGTGCTCTATCCGATCTATGGTGAATGGGGCAGCTTATTTGTTAACCACATAAAATTGTTGATCGTTAGTATTGTACTGACTCTTATTGCAAGTAGAAAAGTAACCGATAAATATGTAAGGAATTTCCTAACACTATTCAGCCTTACTTTCCTTTTAACGTATTTGATCGGGGTATTAAATTTACAGGCAGGCACATTCATTTATTCTAGCCAAATTGCGGTCATGATTTTTTCAATCATTATTTTCTTTATTTTTGTTCATATGAGCACAAGGATGATAAGAGAAACCTCTCAAATTTTAAAAAGAAAAGAAAAAGAAGAACAAATTGAGATATCAACCTCAGGATTAATACATGAAATGAATAACCCGTTAACCGTTGTAAAAGGGTATTCCGATCTATTAGCACGAAACGAGCAATTGGATCTAAAAGCCAAAGGGATGGTTAGTCATATTGAAATTGCCGGTGAACATATGAACAGCATTCTCTCCAATTATAACCATTTTATAAAAAGTGGAAAAATAGAGACAGAAGCAGCCAACATATTGGAAGTTATCCAAGAATCCATTGCTTTAACTTCAATAAAATCGCAAGAAAACAACGTAACAATAGAGTTGAAATCACATAAAAATATAAACGTGTCGATAGATCAAGATAAAGTCAGACAAGTTTTCATTAATCTAATCAATAACAGTATTGAAGCCATGGTGGGTAAAGATCTTAAAATTCTCAAAATTGAATACATAACCAAGGACAATGAAATCCATATCCTATTTACGGACACCGGATCAGGAATTCCCCAAGTTGAATGGGATCGCATTTTCACACCATTTCATACAACCAAAAAAACAGGCATGGGCCTAGGATTGTCGATTTCCCAACGGATCATCAATTCTCACGGCGGATATATTGAGATCATAAACAGTAACGCAGATGGCACAGAAATCAAAGTTATCATGCCGATATGGACCGGGACTTCAATGGAATGAATGCCCTGGCATGAATTCAAAAAAAAACGTAGTTTGTGGGCAAATGCCTCACATACTACGTTTTTTTTACCACAATAGAAAGTATAAGTTTTCGGTTCCCGAAAACGTCTTTCTATTTGGCGATAAAACCTACCTCTAAACGCGGTCGCTCTTCTTGAATGGCCTCGATAGAGGTTTTCTCACAGACTAACAGCCTCTTTTTCTTCATGCGACGTAGCCTCAAGTGTGTTGGGACTACTCTTCGATCTATACACACCGAGCATCATGCCTGTACCCAGCGCCGTGCATTCAAGTGGCTGATCCGCGATATGCACGGCAACCCCAGTTTCGGCGCGAATCCGTTCATCAATCCCTTCCAATAATGCGCCGCCTCCGCAAAGCAATATCCCTTGTTCCATGACATCGCCTGCAAGTTCGGGAGGACAAAGTTCTAACGTTGCCCGAATCGCTTCGATCAATTCACCTAAGAAATCATTGACCACCGTGTATATCTCACTCGAGACCAACMGGATCGATCGGGGTAAACCATCAACCAAATTGCGTCCCCGGATGTCAATCGTACGTTCATTCGATGTAGTAATGGCTGTTCCAATTTCTTTTTTAATAAGTTCGGCCGTTCGTTCCCCGATTTCCAGGTTATATTGTCGTTTCACATAATCCATAATGTCACGATCAATCGATAATCCTCCCCGGTTTATCGTATGACTCGCGACAATGCCCCCAAGAGACAAAACGGCTACTTGGCATGTGCCGCCACCGATATCGAGTACTAAGTGACCAATAGGTTCGTCAAGCATTAGTCCTGCACCGAGGGCAGCGGCAATTGGTTCCTCGACAGCGATCGCTTTTTTGGCCCCCTTGTGGACGATTGTTTCTTCAATTGCCCGTTTTTGGACATTCGTTATGCCGCAAGGTACCGTGATGTAAATCTGCGAGCTTCTTAGAAAAGAGGATCTTCCTTGGATTTTCTTAATAAAATATTTTAACATGATGCTTGTCTTGTCAAAATTAGCAATTACGCCATTAATTAAAGGATACGTGATATCCACATGTCCAGGAGCTCGGCCAATCATCGCTTGCGCTTCAGAGCCTGCGGCCAATAGCTCTCCAGTATGTTGATCGAATGCGACTACCGATGGTTCGTTTAGAACAATTCCTTTTCCTTTTTCGAAAATAACGGTATTAGATGTACCTAGGTCAATCCCAAATAACTTATCGAACTGTTTGAACATTACATATTTCCTCCTTAGATTGTAGTAAGGCATGGCTTGGAGGTGGCATTCACGTCTGTATAGTATTCTTGTTCGTTCGTGGATTTAAGGGGGCTTGTAACAAATTTCCAGTAAATAGACCAGGAGGAGGACTTACTTATGCAATCACGAATACCTAAATAACCCAATTAGGAAGGTGAACGTGCTTCATAATAAAAAGGAGTTGATTTCAGTTGCCAGTCTATAATGCAGCCAGCGATGTAAATAAACCACAAAAGGGACACCGACTAGCCGATATCCCCGCACACGACCCGTTCGTATTCGCCGACACCCGAACCGGTACTTATTACTTGTATACCGGAGGGTCACCTCGTCTGAACGGTATGGAACGTTACGGGGTCATCACTTATAAAAGCACGAATTTAACTGAGTGGGAAGGCCCCTTTGTTGTTTTCACCGTTCCTGATGGCGGATGGGCTGATCCGCAGCATGGCGCTTGGGCGCCTGAAGTCCATGAATATAAGGGGCGTTTCTATTTGTTCGTTACGTTACATAATAAGGACAGACAACTAGAAGGTGCGCCGATCAATGGGTATTCCAAACATTGGAGGGGCACCGTCATTTCCGTCAGCGATTCGCCGGAAGGACCGTTCAGCATGTTGAAAGAAGATACACACGTGCTGCCTGAAACGATGATGACATTAGACGGGACATTATATGTGGAAGAGGACGGGGTACCGTGGATGGTTTATTGTCATGAGTGGATTCAAACGATTGACGGTACAATCGAAGCCGTACGACTAACAGATGATTTAACCGAAGCGGTTGGAGAACCGATTCATCTGTTCAACGCTTCAGAAGCACCTTGGACAAACGAAGATGATCTCATCGACGGCGACCTTCGTGTTTACGTAACGGACGGATGCCAATTGTACAGAAATTCGGGCGGTCATCTGTGCATGCTTTGGTCGAGCTATCAGTCTGGCAGTTATGTGCAGACGATTGCGCGGTCAAAAACAGGCAAACTGGCGGGTCCATGGGAACAATTGCCCCCTTTGGTGAAAGAAGACAGTGGTCACGGAATGCTGTTCCGAACATGGGAAGGAACCTGGATGTTAATCCTCCATCAGCCGTTCAAAATGCCAGAATCGCGTTGCAAACTATACGAAATGGAAGACACGGGTGATAGCTTCAGAATTGTGAACGCGCGGGAAGATTTGCATGGAATCTAAATGAATCGGTCAATAAAAAGGAGCAATTTATCGATGTACGAACATCTCGTTGTTTTCAAGTTCAATACAAATATCACACTAGTCAAACAACAGGAATTGCTGGAACAATTGCTCACGTTTCGGGATCGAATCCCTGGAATCATTGACATAAGTGCAGGAATTAATGAAACAGAAGAAGCGGATAATATGCATGGATACACGCTCGGATTACGGGTAACCTTTGAAGATATTGAATCTTTGCGTTCATATGGTCCGCATCCCGTTCATCAGGAATTTGTTAAATCATTGGATGGTATTCTGGAAAATGTGATTGTTGTTGATTACCCAAAGGTATAAGCAACTAAGACGATTATGAAGGAGGTAAGCTTACTATGAAGCTCCGCTGTGCGATATTAGACGACTACCAACAAGTGGCTTTGACCTCCGCGGATTGGTCTCAGGTTATGGATAAGGTAGAGGTCAAAGTAATAGATCGACATATTGATGATCAGGAAGAGCTTCTCGAACAGATCGCCGACTGCGAAATTATCGTGATCATGCGAGAACGGACGCCTTTCCGCGCATCGCTGCTTGCCCAGCTACCTCGACTGAAGCTGCTAATTACCACAGGCATGCGCAATGCGTCGGTTGACATGACCGCAGCCGCATCGAAAGGTGTAATTGTTTGCGGTACGGGAGGAGCAGGGAATGCGACTGCTGAGCTCACATGGTCTTTGATCTTAGGGCTCGCACGCAACATTGTTTTTGAGCACAATGCAATTCGCAGTGGTCAATGGCAAAGCACGATTGGAACGGATTTGTACGGCAAGACACTTGGTGTACTAGGACTTGGCAAATTGGGCAGCAAGATTGCTAAATTCGGTCAGGCATTCGGTATGGATGTCATGGCATGGAGCCAGAATTTAACAAAAGAAAGAGCAGGCGTTACAGAACGGCTGGATTGCCGGCGCCGCGGTAGATGTGTTCGAAGTGGAGCCTTTACCCAAGGACGATATGTTCCGATCGCTTCCGAATCTTCTCACTACACCGCATATCGGCTATGTATCGAAAGCGAATTATGCGGCTTTTTATAAAGACGTGGTTGAGGACATTGAGGCCTATCTAGCTGGATCGCCAGTAAGAACACTTACATAATTTTCACGTATTCAATATAAACAGAAACCCCCAGCATGCCGGCCGGGGGTTTCTGTTTGTTTGCGATTATTCCGAAGAAATTTGGAGATTTTTAAATTGATTGGCAAACATCCGAGAATACGTGCCGTCTTGGTTCATTAACGAGCTGTGATTACCTTGCTCGGCGATCTCGCCGCGGTCAATAACCATAATGGTATCTGCATTCCGAATCGTATTGAGTCGATGCGCAATGATAAAGCTTGTGCGCCCCTTCATGATGGAGAGTAGGGCTTCCTGGATATGAAGTTCGGTACGTGTATCAATACTGCTCGTCGCCTCATCCAGAATGAGAATGGAAGGATCTGCCAAAATGACCCGTGCAATCGCAAGCAATTGACGCTGCCCTTGACTTAAATTACCACCGTTTTCGGAGAGCGGCGTATCGTAACGCTTAGGCAAGCGGCTGATGAAGGCGTCTGCATTCGCAAGCTTAGCTGCCGCAATAACTTCAGCGTCTGTCGCTTCTGGCTTGCCGTATTTGATATTCTCTATGATCGTACCTGAGAACAAATACGTATCCTGAAGGACGATCCCAAAGCTGCGGCGGAGACTATCGCGGGTATAGGATTTGATATCCTTTCCGTCAATCAAGATCGTACCGCTTGTTGCATCGTAGAATCGGGTCACCAGATTGACAATTGTCGTTTTTCCTGCACCTGTGGGACCAACGAGTGCGAGACTGCTGCCTGCCGGCGCCTCAAAGCTGACTTGCTTAATAATCGGCATATCCGACCTATATCCGAAGGTTACGTCTTGAAAAGTGACGTGCCCGATTGGTTTATGCAGCTCGACGGCACCAGGTTCATCTTCCACTTCCTCCGTTTCATCCATCACTTCAAAAGCACGTTCTGCCCCTGCTACACCAGACTGCAACACGTTATAGGTGTTTGCGATTTCATTCAATGGTCTCACAAATTGTCGTGAATAGCTCAGGAAGCTAGCAATGACGCCGACCGTGATGTGTCCTTTGACCGCCAGAACGCCGCCGACAATTGCAACAGCGGAAAAGCCGATATTATTGATAACACTGAGGAGCGGCATCAGAAAACCGGACCAGATTTGCGCCTTTAAACCAACGACGTACAAGCGATCGTTCACACGATTGAACTCATCGATCGTTTTCCGCTCTCGATTGAATGCTTTGACTACGAGAAGCCCGGAAATCGTTTCCTCAATATGTCCATTTAACTTGCCGAGCTGAGCTTGTTGTTCTTTGAAAAGCACGCTAGTACGCTTGGTAATCGTTCTTGCCAGCAAGAATACGAGCGGAACGGTAATGAGGCTCGCTAGTGTCAGAGTAGGGCTTAGGACCAACATCATCACTAAGGAACCGACGATCGCAATTGAGCCTGTCATTAGCTGCGTTGTCGATTGCGAGATCGAATTGCTCACGTTATCAATATCGTTCGACAATCGGCTCATGATTTCACCATGCGAACGTCCGTCAAAAAAAGCAAGCGGCAGCTTTTGCAGCTTCGCGAACAAGGTTTGGCGAAGTCGCTGCACGACACGCTGAGCAAGCCCTGCCATGATCCAGCTCTGCAGGAAGATAAGCCCGCCATCTGCGATGTACGTGGCAATCAGCACGATGATCACCACTTCAAGGACGCTATAGTCAACCTGACCACCTGCCATCGCGTCAATAGCTACACCAATAAGATAAGGGCCAGCCAACGTCAATGCGGAGTCTACGAGAATGAAGAGAAAAACGATTGTCAGCCATTTTCGATCAGAACCTATATAGGACCAGAGACGACGCAACGTGCCTGTAAAATTTTTAGGCTTCACGACCGGAGCTCGCCCGCCTCTAGCAAGTGGTCCCGTTATCATCGGGACGTCGGGGGCTTGTTGACGCGAGCCCTCATTCGGCTTTGACATGATGAGGCAGCTCCTTTCCGAATTGAGATTGACATATCTCCATATAGACTTGACAGCTATTCATTAACATTTCGTGCGTGCCAAAACCCACGATTTCACCATCGTCCATGACAACGATTTTATCCGCGTCCATGACAGAGGTAATGCGCTGCGCAATGATCAAACAGGTGACACCAGATGCGAATTCCTTGAGTGCTTTTTTAATATTCGTCTCGGTTGCCGTGTCCAGTGCGCTTGTACAATCATCAAGAATTAGAATGTCCGGCTTTCGTATCAGTGCACGGGCGATGGACAATCGTTGCTTTTGACCACCGGATAAGTTCACGCCTCGCTGACCAAGCCGGGTTTCATATCCTTCCGGGAATGCCTCAATGAAGCTATGTGCTTCTGCCATGTTCGCAGCTTCTATAATCTCATCTCGCGTTGCTTGTTCATGGCCCCAACGCAAATTCTCTTCAATCGTGCCGCTGAAAAGAATCGTGTTCTGCGGTACGATCGCTATGCGGTCTCGCAGCTTGTGCGGGTCCAGCTGACGGATGTCCACGCCATCCACGCTAATCGAACCAGAGCTTGTATCATAGAAACGGGGGATGAGATTCACGAGGCTGCTCTTACCTGAGCCGGTGGAGCCAATAATACCTATCGTTTCACCGGGAAGGCAAGTTAAATTGATATTTCTCAGAGCAGGCTCTCCAGCAGCCCCTTCGTAGGCAAACGTCACATTCACAAAGTCAATTCGGCCGCTAGGACGTTGAGCAGGGAGGACCGCCGTATCCGCCCACGTCATTTCATTAACTTGATTGAAAATTTCATTGATGCGATTGGCAGATGCTTTGGCCCGAACAAACATGTTGAACACCATTGAAATGGTCATCAACGCAAACAAAATTTGCGTCATGTAATTGACRAATGCAACGATATGCCCGACTTGCATTTGATTATGATTAACTCGCCACGCACCAAGCCAAAGGACGGCTACGATCCCAAAATTGACGGTTAATAGGATAGATGGGTTAAAAATAGCGAGTAGCCTCGTTACCTGAATGGAGTTGTTCTGGTATTCGGTATTGGCCTTCTGGAACTTATCTGCTTCATGGTCGAAGCGATTGAACGCTTTAACGACACGAACGCCAGATAAATATTCCCGCATGACCCTATTGACCCCGTCCAGCGCCTTCTGAACGCCAACGAACCGTGCAAAACCCACTTTCAAGTTCAATGCCACGAGCACACCAACGATCGGGACCACGATGAGCAGCACGACAGCCAAATTCATATTGAGCCGCACAGCCATGATCAGACTCCCGATACAGAGGAGGGGGGCTTTAATAAAAATGCGCATGAGACCATTTACAAAATTTTGAACCTGTGAGATATCACTCGTTAAACGCGTAATTAGCGATGCGCGTTCGAAACGCTCAATATTCGTGAATGAGAGCGATTGGATTTTTTCAAATAAATCACTTCTGAGCTCTGTGCCGAATTTCTGTGAAACATGGCTGGCTACAATATTTCGAAGCGATGCGGCAACAGCCCCGAACGCTGTGATAATCAGCATGACACCACCCATGCGAAGCACATAATCAAGCCTTTTCTCCGCAACGCCTACATCCAAAATGTGAGACATGATCGTCGGCTGCAGCAAGTCCGCAAGCGCTTCCATACTGACAAAAAAGACAGCAACCAGAAATAGCTTCCAGTGCTTCCTAACATACTTCTTCATAAAACCCATGGTTTACACTCCTTTTCCCTGTTCAACCTCTCATTTGAAGGATACGCCAATTTTGTTAAAGTGTCATCTATAAAAAAACCTCAGCCAATTGTAACAATACCTCATCGTATATGCATGCTGAAAATGTTAAAATAGTTTCAATGCAAAAGAGAATTAGTAAGTGAGTACAATTAGTAATGATTTAAAAACAAAGTATTAAGAGTGAGGAATGATTTAATGGATAGAAAGTCAGAATTGGATTGGATAGAACTTGAGTATTTCGGTCGGTATGGGGGAGGGCATTATAAACTTCAATTCGAGCCTCTTGGGATAATCGAATACAAGGGGGATTTAGTGGCTCTACAGGGCCATCACAAATGGAGTGTCCCTAAACGTGTGTTTAATAACTTAGCAAAGATTCTCCTTGATGGCGACTGGGAGAAGAAGCGTAACCCAGTTGAGGAGGATTCCGTAGTTTGCGATGGATCGGCCGAGACACTACGATGGTCCATTAAAGGGGACATACAGGAATATACCGTAGAGGTTGGCATCGGTCCTCCGAGTATTCTCAAAGTTATTGGACGGATTAGCGATTTGGTGAGTGAAGAAGCAAAGAATCATCCACCTGGAATTAGATTTTAACTGGTAGGAAATGATCTCTAATGATTGCAAAGGCTGCCCCGATGGGTAGCCTTTGCTCGTTGTGGCAGGATAGCGCAGCCTATCACTTCCTTAACTAGGCATGCATAGCATAGTTCATAGGAGGCGAGAAAATGCCACACTATCGAATTATTGTCGATTTGTCCGACCGAGACCTCTATTTGCTTGATGGGAATATCGTTGTTCGGTCTTTCCCGGTA
Organism: Paenibacillus sp. P4_A9; assembly: GCF_056402415.1. Lineage (NCBI taxonomy): Bacteria > Bacillati > Bacillota > Bacilli > Caryophanales > Paenibacillaceae > Paenibacillus > Paenibacillus sp. P4_A9. The sequence continues at coordinate 19,217 of NZ_JBFUHL010000055.1, read as the reverse complement.
GGAATCGGCAAAATGGTTACGAAGACACCGAGAGGCGAATTTAGGATCATCAATAAACAACCCAACCCTGGGGGTCCATTCGGAGCCTTCTGGATGGGCTTATCTAAACCCCATTACGGCATCCACGGAACGAACGATCCTTCCTCAATCGGAAGAGAAGTTAGTCACGGTTGTATCCGAATGTACAACGAGGATGTCCTGCAGCTTGCAGATCTCGTTCCCATCCAGACCCGGGTTACGATTCGACCTTAACACATACACGGTAATCATTTCGAATACATTACATTAAGCATCAGTGACGAGGAGGGGTACAGTTGAGATATACCGTGCAATATCTACCTCTAAGTAAGATTAAACATGAAAGTAACATGACGAAGACCTCACCACGAAAAAAAGAGTTAAAAAAAGTTGCTCAAGACCTTATGCAGGTATTAATTGTGAATAAAAGTAAAAAAGATGGCGGTTATATCATCCAAGATGGGCATCAGCATTTCGATTTCCTCAAAAAGCACACAAATAAAAATCGAGCCGTATGTCTCGTAGATGAAAGCAAGATTTCCACTAACTTTGGAATGCTGATAAATCGTTTTCGTAAACGTCAGCTTCCTTATGAAGTTCCTTACCTGAAACCAGATCGGATTGAAGTCAACAGCTGGACGATCATTCGTAAATTTATGAAACGTGAACCGCGTTTTCGAAAGCTTTCCCGTAGACAGCAATTGAAGGTACTTCGGCTTGGTCTTCAATATAAGAAAACAACAGTGCAATCGATGCAAGCAAAAGTAGAAGAACTGTTAAGAAAGATTGTACCCTGACTTGACTATGTAAAAAGGAAAATACCCGGCAGAGCACTCGCTCAGCCGGGTATTTGTATTGTCATTCACTTCAGCTTCGCTCTCATGGATGCGCGATATATGGTCGGAGAAACCCCTACATGCTTAAGAAAATTACGACTAAAGCTGGCAAATGATTCATAGCCGACTTCAAAAGCAATATCGGTTACTTTGTTCTCGGTGGATGATAATAAACTGCAAGCGTGCCGAATCCGTGTCTCTTGTAAGAGCGCGACGAAAGTCACGCCAAGATGCTGCGACAAGATTTGAGTCACCCTGGAAGGATGACAATGGAAATTGGCGCCGAGCTGCTCCAAGGTGAGCGGTTCCCTGTATCGCGTATAAATGTAGCGCATTATGGTCCATGGCAGCGCGGTTTTGGATGGGAGATCAGAAATGTTCGGCTGCTGTGAGCTGCCCGGATAAAGCCTGTGGAGGAACGCAAGGATGCGTTGGAGCTCTCCTTTTAAAAGAAGCGGCTTCCAAATGTCGTCGTTAAGTTCATATTCGCGAAGCATATCCTGAAGTTTCTGTCTCAAGATCTCACTATGTTCCACGCTCAAGTCGTAGTGAGTCAGGAACGGATTATTATCCGACAGGAGCAAACGCTCAGCCGGGTCGCCAAGCAGCTCTATGCCGAACATACAATTGAACAAGATTAAAGGACTGCCGGGATTAGCCTTGATTTCATGTACCTGATAAGGAAGAAGCAGAGTGAAGGTTCCAGGTTTCATCGGATGTGCCTCACCATTCACGGTTTCGTATCCGGAGCCCTCAACAACCAAAGAGAATTCCAAAAAATCATGACGATGGCTGGGGAAATGCAGATCAACCCGATTAATAGATAAATGAAACGGGAATGATCCGATATTCGGATAATCCGACAATTGCTTATTGATTGGAAATGTCATTGGATTCACAGCCTATTCAAGAAATGAGAGGTTTGTTCAAGGATTGATAGGAAACCTGCGCTCTCCTATTGTAACCTAATGATAGATAAGATTGAAGGAGGAACACAGATGACCTTAACGATCGGTTCATTAACATCAAGCTCGGTAATAACAAGACATCCAGCGAATCCCATTTTAACGGCAGATTCGGTGCCATATCCAACGGCGCTTACATTCAATGCGGGTGTAACCAAATTCCAAGGCCAATACGTCATGGTGTTCCGTAATGACCACGGGTCCGTCAAAAATGAAACTTTGGAGCCATCTCATACGACGGATCTGGGATTAGCCTACAGCAAGGATGGTATCCATTGGGATGTACAAGCCAAGCCTTGTTGGAAGCTATCTGATKAGGAAATCACTAGAGTTTACGACCCTAGATTAACCGTGATGGATGGTCGCGTTTACATGTGCTTCGCAGTAGATACCCGTCATGGCGTCAGAGGCGGCATAGCGGTAACGGATGACTTCGATCGGTTCGAAATTATATCCATGTCAGCGCCTGACAACCGGAACATGGTTCTTTTTCCTGAGAAGATTAACGGCAATTATGTGCGTTTGGAACGTCCTTTTCCAGTTTACAGCCGTGGGAAAGATCAATTTGATATATGGCTTTCGCAGTCGCCAGATCTCAAATACTGGGGGGACACGGAACTTGTCTTAGGTGTAGAGCACGTTCCATATGCGAATGACAAAATTGGACCTGCTGCACCGCCAATTCGAACTTCCAAGGGTTGGTTGACGACGATCCATGCCGTTGATATCGATGCAAACCGCGGTAAAAATGGCTGGGAGCCGACGTGGAAAAAGCGCTATACGGCGGGCATTATGCTCCTTGATTTGGATAACCCGAAGAAGGTAATCGGTTTGTATAAGGAACCATTATTGGCGCCTGAGGTAAGCTATGAAACAGAAGGCGGCTTCCGTAACGATGTTATTTTTCCAGGCGGTATGATTCTGGAAGATGATGGGGAAGTGAAGATCTACTATGGTGCGGCGGATACGGTCGAGTGTTTGGCAACTGCTCATGTGGATGATTTGGTTAAGTTGTGTTTGGAAGGAAATAAATAAAACCATATAAGTTGAATTATTGAAAAGGGTGGACACTTAGTCCACCCTTTCTTTAGGTTCAGTCAACCCTTATGTCACCGAAATTACTTCATACATCGGTATCTTGTTCAAGTGACTCCGATACAATGTAAGTTCTTTGGATTTCCACGYGAGATCGTCGCTTCCAGAAGATGTTGGCACCGGGAAATCACGCAGCGTATGACGCTCAAATGGCGTCATCCCTGTGAATTTCCGTGCAAGCGTCAGATGCGGGTGAAATGTGCGCTCTTCAGGCGTAAAACCAAGCGGCGTAAGTGCGCCAGCTACCTGTTGCTGTAAGATGTGAAGACTTTCTACATCACCACCGACACCGGCCCACAGCACAGAAGGGTGGGATGGTCGGCCGAATATGCTGAGGGATTCCACACGCAGCATGAGGGGATTAGATGCTGCCTCTATTTCCTGCAGCGCCTGGGTAATGCGAGGGACACTGTCTGAAGGTGTATCTCCGAGAAACTGCAGCGTAATATGCAGATCCTCAGGATGGACCCATTTGCGAAAAGGAAAATGTGGTTTGAGTTCATCTATCCAGTCTGCGAGCACATGCTTACATTTGGACGGGATCGGCACAGCAATAAATAAACGGACTTGGTGGATTGGATTCATAATAGCCTCGCTTGTTCATTGAATAATTAATCTTGTTCATCAGTAGCATACCCAATTCCTAGCCTCTGCAAAATTCATCATTATGGTCTATAATAATCGAGAGAAGAAAGAAGGGAGTCACCATACCGATGAAACCTCTAGCAGGAAAAGTAGCCTTAGTCGCAGGAGCAACGCGCGGCGCTGGAAGAGGAATTGCAGTCGAATTAGGAGCAGCTGGAGCTACTGTTTATGTGACGGGCCGCACCACGCGAACACAACGCTCAGAATATAATCGCCCAGAAACGATAGAAGAAACCGCTGAACTAGTCTGTCAGGCAGGTGGACAAGGTATAGCTGTTCAAGTTGATCATTTGGATGAGGCTCAAGTACAAGCACTTATTGCTCGCATCGAGAGTGAACAAGGGCGACTGGACATTCTGGTGAACGATGTGTGGGGTGGTGAATATTTGACAGAGTGGAATGTGCCCGTTTGGGAGCAATCGCTTGAAAAAGGATTTCGTATGCTAAGGCTTGCGATTGATACACATATCATTACAAGCCACTTTGCACTACCCTTGTTAATTCGAAACAAGGGTGGACTCGTTATCGAGGTAACAGACGGTACGGCAGAATACAACAATAACAACTACCGTTTATCCATGTTTTACGATCTAGCTAAGACATCTGTCGTACGTATGGCAAAGTCACTTTCCCATGAGCTTGCGCCCTATCTATGCACGGCTATCGCCGTGACGCCGGGGTGGATGCGTTCTGAAATCATGCTTGAGCACTTTGGTGTCAAGGAAGATAATTGGCGCGACGCGACAATAGCTGAACCGCATTTCATCATCTCGGAAACGCCGCGTTTCATGGGCCGAGCTGTGGCAGCTCTTGCCGCAGATCCAGAGGTTTGTCGATGGAATGGACAATCGGTATCCAGCGGAGCGCTCTCGCAAATCTATGGGTTTCAAGATCTGGATGGCTCACAGCCAGACTGCTGGCGGTATCTAGTAGAGGTGCAGGAGGCAGGCAAACCAGCGGATGCATCGGGGTACCGTTAAATTTAACTGATATGTAAATTTTTTAGGAGCTAAGCGGCTTAAATGCGCTTAGCTCCTTAGTGTTTGACCTCCACGGCGTTAGATGCGTTAGTCCGATATCTCCGAATTAAAACGAGGGTTCCATTAAAAAAATACCAATAGTCAGGTTCTGCCGAATTAATCACCCAATTTCCTTGCGTGAGGGTTGTTTGGGGCGATTTAGTTGGGCTTTTTAGGACTAATTGAAAATTAATGACGCGATCAGTGAGATTAAGTCGACAATTTCGGACTAAACCGACTAACTCGAGTATGAAAGCGGCCTGCAGCTTTTCTACATTTTGAAAACTGACTCGCATTTCAAAAATAGTTAATTTTGAGACAGCCTCTTTTTAATGTGAGTCATTGAGTTATTCAGGTGAAATAGTGAGATTTGCTCTGATATGATAATGCATGTAATCGCTTTCAAGGGAAATGTTGGAAGGAAGGAACAAGTGATGACGGGACATGGGATGCTTACCTTGATTATTTGRAGATTCAGTAAAAACTCCGAAGCCATTAAAATCCCGGCGGGAAATTCTCCGCCGGGATTTTAATGGGGTTTTATCATTTTAAAATGAGAAGTGCATGTTTATTTAGAAGCTTCACTATATTTTTTGAAATTATCCAAAAACGCCTGCCAGCCTGCTTGTTGCATCTCAATTGGATTGGTGGTTTCTGGATCAAAAGTTTCAATGACCTTCGTATTGTTATCTTGACTAATAAAAGTGATCGCAACTTTTCTTCCATCGCCCAATGTGTAAGCAATAAATTCATTTGTTCTCACTTCATCATAAACGCCACCAAAATCAAATCCAAAGCTGCCATCCTTAGCTTCCATTCTGGTCAGAAATTTTCCGCCAACCGTTAGATCATTTTCGGCAGTGGGTGCATGCCAGTCATCAGAAGCAAAAGACCATTGCGTAATATGCTGTGGTTCTGTCCAATTTGCCCACACTTTTTCAACTGGAGCGTTGATCGTCGTTTCTACCGTAATTGTTTGATTACCTGTTTCCATTATCAATACCGCCTAACTATATGTATTTTAGATTTTCTATCGTTCATTATACCATTAAATGGTTCGGCGTATCCACGTTTAACACCTTACATGTTTACGTTTGAAACCAATTCTCCCTTTTTCGAGTTCTTTTTGAATATTTGGATAAGCATGAATTTTCTTTTTACTGTTAATTTCTACTGGACCAACTAACATTGCGGTTTCAATTGCCTTTTCGTGAAGCGGTATATAAGATACCCCCACTGTGTAAATGAAATTATTCATCGAGTACTTCGTTCTTTCTGGAGCCTCATGTATCGTATTTCTCACCATATCGAGCATATTTGCAAGTTTACTTTCCGAAAATTCACTATCTTTGCGATTTCCTAATAGCCAACAGTAACAACTCCAGCCCGCTGACATTTTCAGTTCTTCACCGCTTGCGATCCATTTATCTGCGACTTCTTGCGCAATCTCGGCTTCTGCCAACGTTACTGCAACCACAAAATCGGAAATCATATAGAAATACGCTGTATCAATCCAACGATCATAATCCGCTACAGTCATGGCGTTCGGGTCTGCAATTACACCAGCAAAGTACATGGCATCGTAGTTCCCTGTACTGTAAAGTTGCTCAGCCAGAGGCTGATTTATTTTAATTTTCTTAGCGATAGGCTTCATTTCTCCTGTGGTTACCCCAAAAAGCGGTTCGTGCGCACCATTAGACATGTACATTTTCTTCATTCGTTCCTTGCCGAGAGATTCAAGCTCTTGCATAACCATTTCTAGATTCATGTTTAAACACTTCCTTCTAATTGGAGGTTTTCCTTTAAGGATTATACGATCTACTTATAACTATATCAGATTTTGTAAGTATTTATAAATGTCGAATTGAGCATCCCAAAATACCAGAGTAACACATCCGCTTCACCTACAATATGATGGGTCTAGACACAATCAAAAGAGGTGAGCGAATGGCTGTCGTAAAAGCTAGAAAGCAGGATATCGACATGTTGGCAAGGTTGCTTCGAGCTGAAGCTGAGACCGAAGGCGAAACAGGTATGCTACTTGTTGGAAATGTTGGCATTAATCGAATAAGAGCGAATTGCTCCGATTTTAAAAATCTCCGGACAATTCCCCAAATGATCAACCAACCGCATGCGTTTGAAGCGTTGCAGCACGGCTTGTACTATCAAAATGCAAGAGAAAGAGAGCGTCGCCTAGCACAAAGAGCTGTGGATGGGGAGCGGATTTGGCCAGGTAAATTCTCCCTCTGGTATTTTCGGCCGGGAACATTCGACAATCCTGGACCATGTCCAGATACCTGGTATAATCAGCCGAAAGCAGGACGCTACAAGAAGCATTGTTTTTATGAGCCGACCGCGAAAGAATGTGAAAATGTGTATAACACGTTTTAATTTCCGCAACAGAAAAGCAGCGCACATCTTCCTTACAGAGGGTGTGCGCTGTTTTTTCGATAGGAAATCACTTGACTTGGAGTTAACTCCAAGGAGTAAACTACATAGGAGGGAAATAATACCTATTGGAAATGAGGAGCAATCAAGAGAACAGTCGTCCTATTATAAAAAAAGCGCTGGAGCTGGGTATCAATTTTTTTGATTCGACAAATATCTATTCACACGGAACAAGCGAGGAAATCGTTGGACGAGCACCCCATTATCCTAACGCCTGGATAAATTGCTTCGCTGGAAGAGATGTATGTTCCTCATCGGGTAGTGGGTGCAATCTAGACAATCACAAAAAGGAGTGTAACCGAATGGCAAAAGAGCATTTAAGACCTATTTACAACGATGGTGAATCGCTGCTCAAGGATATTCAAAGAACGAATATTCCTAAAGGCGGGGTAGCGATATGGAGTTTGGGGCAAGCGGGAGTGCTGATAAAAGGAGGGAGCACCGACGCCATTATTTGTGTAGACCCTTACTTAAGTTATTCGATTGAATTGGAAAATCCTGACACCGAATTTAAGCGGGAAATTCCGCCTCCGCTCTCTCCACAGGAGCTGGATGTAGACATGGTATTAATCACGCATTTTCATAATGATCACATGGATTTGACTACGATCAAAGGTGTTTCACAGGCGCATCCAGAGACACAATTTGCGGCTCCGGCATCACATGTATATATGCTGCAAGACATTGAACTGGATTCGAGCCGTATTATACCTGCAACGCAGCAGCGAGCAATTTCCGTTAAAGGCGTAACCATTACCCCTGTAGCGGGAGCGCACACGGCGTATGAGGCTGATCAGGAAGGCAATCAGTATTATTTGGGCTATTTTATTGAAATCAACGGGGTGCGAATTTTCCATACAGGAGATACGTTAGTCACCCCTGAATTGATCGAGCAGGCCAAGAAATTTCACCCTCACGTAACGCTGCTGCCGATTAACGGAGGGGATTACGCCCGAACCTCCAGGGGAATTGCAGGCAACATGAACTTCCGTGAAGCGGCGGATTTCGGCGTTGAGATCGGTACGGATCTTCTCGTGCCTATCCATTTCGATATGTTTTCCAATAATAGCGATAACCCGTCCTACTTCGTCGATTATTTGTTTCACAAGTATCCCGCGCAAAAATTTCATATGATGGTGGCCGGAGAACGATTGATCTATTTCAAATAAGAACAGCGATACTCTTTTGAATAAACATGATCTGCATCACCAATACTGTTATAAGCTAGAGGAAGATAAAGGAAGGAATCGCAGACCATGGATATTGATGCTTTTTTAACTGAAGTCCTTAGTTCAAATGAGGATTGGCATGTAACAACAAAGGATGCTGTATCGATCATAGATCCGATTATTCAGAAGGATATCTCTTTTTTTGAAAAGGAAGAAAATTACCCAGAATCAGGATATTATGAAAGTCACTAATAACTAAAAGCCTTGTGGCATGCTGCTGAAATGCCCCCCTTACGAAGCCGCGTATTTGCGGCTTTTATTATTTTATCGCCATAAAAATGTTGTTGACATGACACCATATGGTGTCATATTATAAATGAGACACTAAATGGTGTCTAATAAATAATTTTTGCCTCTTGGACTGCATCCGAATAGTCACATACTAAAGGGAAATTGGTGAAATTAACGGCCGTCCCTTGGTAATACTAGTAAGGGAGAGGGTGTTGTGGACGAGAACAACCAGTTACGGGATGTGTTTGACGCGATTGCAGATCCAACTAGGCGTCAACTAATTCGACTATTAGCAGAGGCAGAAGAGATACCTCTTCATGAATTAACAGCACAGTTTCAAATGGGCCGTACAGCAGTATCCAAGCATTTGACAATTCTAAGAGAGGCTGGACTGGTACTTGAACGAAAAGTTGGTAGAGAAACGCGATTTAGGCTAAACGCCGCTCCACTCATAGAAGTTAAAGATTGGGTGGCTTACTACAGCAAATTCTGGCGTACAAATATGTTTCGCTTGAACCATTTATTAGAGGAGGAATAAGAATGAGTTTAACATTAACCTTGGATTTTCAATACACGACTACGATGGAGAAGCTGTGGTCCGCTTTAACCGATTCAAACAAACTTGCCAAGTGGGTCTTGGAAAATGATTTTAAGCCCATCGTAGGACACCGTTTTCAGTTTCGCTCTCAGCCGAACGAATGGTGGAATGGACTGATTGACGGCGAAGTACTTATCGTTGACCCACCAAACCGGTTGTCGTATACGTGGGGAGTAACGGGTGAGGAGCACACGGTCGTCTGGACGCTGCAGGATCTAGGGGACGGCAAGGTTAACCTTCATCTCGAACAAACTGGAATCGCAACGCCTCAAGGACTCGAGGGTGCTAAGTATGGTTGGAGTAATTGGCACGGTGAGCTTAAAAAGTTGTTGGAACAATAACCGCATTCGGTATACAGATAGTGAAGGAGCTCGCCTCGCGGCAGCTCTTTTTTACCATTAAAGAGGGGTGTTCCTTGATGACACAAAGTATGAAGAATCCAAAAGTTGATGGATTTCTACGTAAGGCTAAAACGTGGCAAGCAGAATTTGAGAAGTTGAGAAATATCATTCTTGACTGTGAGTTAACCGAAGACTTCAAATGGATGCATCCTTGTTACACGTTTCAAAATAAAAACATCCTTTTAATACACGGATTTAAAGAATACTGTGCGATTCTGTTTCACAAAGGTGTCTTGTTAAAGGATCCCGAGGGGATTCTAATCCAACAAACGGAGAATGTACAGGCGGCCCGCCAGATTCGATTCACCGATGTTCGAGAAATCATTGCCATGGAAAACATCTTGAAAGACTATATTTATGAAGCCATAGAAGTTGAAAAGTCCGGTGTGGAAGTGGAATATAAAAAGAACACAGAATACACCATACCCGATGAATTGCAAAATAAATTCGATGAAATCCCTGCCTTGAAAACTGCTTTCGAAGCATTAACACCGGGACGGCAAAGAGCATATCTCCTTCATTTCTCTGAACCCAAGCAATCCAAAACACGTGAGTCAAGGATTGAAAAATATATGCAGCAAATACTTAATGGAAAGGGATTAAATGATTAGTATATACGATGAGAAAATAACCGATAGTGAAAGTCAAAATAAGATGATTCGTTTCTACTTGTTCAGATTATTCAACTAGATTTATAAGGTCGAATCTCAACTCGGGAAAGATACGAAAATTACCGTATTTATTCCTTATACTCTGGCGTGAAGATGTCTTTCAAGCACCCCCAAAAAGCGCAATCAATCAGGAGAAAAATGTTCCTGGTTACATGTGCTTTTTTGCGTTGTGAGCTTGCGGCAACCTATGTCTACTATAATCTAGTCAAAGTCATTATTACCCATCTCCCTGATAGGTTGAGCTTTCAAAAAGGTAGTATTCTGTGCACTGTTCCTATTAAGTTCTGGAAATATATCAGTATTTAATGACCTCGTGTATAGCTCTGTCGGAGGCTTTAATATAGCATACAAACCCATTCCCGAAAGAATAAGTATACTGACGATTAACATAGGGATACCTCCTGTTCGTTGGCGTATAACTAATGACACTGCACATATATTACCTGACAGATGACTTGAAGCGATATTTATACTGCATGTATATGTCACGTTAATGTGAGCGAACTAGGGTATAGCCCGTATTTCTTCTAAAAAGCAATAATAATTCTATATTCGTCCCAAAATGTGCTATTTCACTAGAACAGGCTATTTTATAGGTTCATACACTGTTATTGCAAATACCCACATAGATAAATGTTCTCTATTAGCAAATGCCTACTATTCTGAAAGGAGGGGTTCGTCATGATGAATCGATCGCATGTGTTTTTTAATCCTAGAGCTTTTGGTACGAAGACGTTTCGTATTGAAAAAGTTGTTGCTAAACTTAGTCCGTACAAAGTAAAGGAAAAAACAAACATCTCCCATACGCAAGAAGGTGGCTTGGAGGAGCTTTGTTTAGTATGCAATCGAAAAGAGCCATGCAAATGTACGAAGCATAAGAAAAAGAAAAAAAATGCATGCCACAAACGTAAAAGAAAGCATACATGCAAAAAACATCATTGTAAGCTATGCCCTAGGGGAGAAAGGGGACCAGCCGGGCCACCGGGACCACCGGGGCCAGCAGGACCAGCGGGACCGGAAGGGCCAGCAGGGCCAGCGGGGCCAGCAGGACCAGCAGGACCAGCAGGACCGAAGGGACCAGAAGGACCGAAAGGACCGAAAGGACCAGAAGGACCGAAAGGACCAGAAGGGCCCAAAGGACCAGAAGGACCGAAAGGACCAGAAGGACCTCCAGGGCCGCCGAAGCCGCCAGGGCCTCCGGGACCACCTAAGCCTAAACCGCCAGGACCGCATAAAAAGGAAGATAGGTCCAGCAACGAGAGCTGCAAATGCTGCCATAGTGCGGATGCCATGCAAAATCTTCTTGTTCAACTAAAAGACAAAAAGTTAAAAGAGTTGCACACATTAGACTATACAAACGGCAAATATTCCAATGCGAAAATCATTTCCGCCGAAAATTTAATAGTGAACTTTACAAGTAACGGAATCGAATACTTCGTGCCAATTCATCTAATTGCAGGCTTAGAGATATGGACGGGAGATTTCGACATTACAATGATTAAAGATAAAGAAAACGCCGATAAAAACGAAATGGATAACTGCGAAAGCCCGGCAATGATGAACTTATTTAATCCATTGGTCGGTAAGGCGACGGTCGACTTCAACACGTTAGCCGAACAGTTAAATGATATATCCAATGCAGCTGTTATCGGACTTAACGAAGGGCTCGTTGTATTATCCACACGAGATACCGTATATGTTGTTGCCCTAAGCAGTATTTCCGATGTATCCAATGTTAAAAAGACTTAAATAAAAGGAACGATTATGCTCCTCTTCACTCATTCAAGAGAAACGTGTATCCAAGAAGGTATACGTGGCTCTGATGATTGGAGGGGAGCTGTGTTTATATCCACGTACAAATACCCTCTAGTGATAAATGTGGAGTTTTTAAGAGACGGGTCATTCGTTTAGTACAAACCATTGCCGGGTGCGTATATATACATCATGCAAGAAAAACTAACCACTAACTGAAGGGGGAAATGATTATCATGGCATTTGATTATTCTGTGTTGATGGGGAAACAAGTAAGACTTGATCGTGGAGGTCCTGAGTCTCGGCAAGGTGAGATTGTTGCAGTAGGTTTTGATTATGTGGGTATCTATAATGAAAAGGATGGACTTATCTACTACAACACGAATCATCTGAAAAGTCTCACAGTAAATACGAAGGACTCTGTGGAGTACTTGCAGACTGCACCTGCTTATCCTGCAACATTGAAAGTTATGGAAGCAGACAATTTTGTTAGCCTATTAAAAGGCATGAAAAGTCTATGGTGCCAAGTTAACCGTGGAGGACATGAAAGTATTCAGGGCGTTTTGGCTGATACGAATGATGATTTTGTTACCATGGTTGTAAACCATGAATTGGTCACTGTTTTTAACTTTCATATTAAAAGCATGTCTTATGGTGTCAAAAAAGAAGAGGAAAAAAAGCAAGATAATAACGAAAAAAAGCAAGATAATAACGAAAAAAAGGAACAAAAGCAAGATAACACCGAAAAAAAATAATGCATTTCTGAATTTTAATTCTTTGGTGGGAGGTGGGGGGAGATGCGGAACATTTTATTCCTTACTGGATCTAAATGTTATCAAATTCTCACCCTCCATGTCATTGTTCTGAATCGTAAACCATCAGCAGCCAACCCTTGTGAGGTGCAGGCACATGTTTGATATAACAACTGCGGTAATCTCCATTGTTTTTGTTACCGTTACGTTGTTGATAATTTGGAGGCCGTTCGGCATTAACGAATCCATTCCAACATCTCTTGGTGCTTTGATTTTCTTGGCATTAGGAATTGTACCTCTTTCAGGTGTATATCATATTGCCACGATTGTCAGTGGGGCAAGCATAACCATTATATCAACAATTGTAATGTCTATCGTTTTGGAAAGTATTGGTGTTTTTCGGTGGGCGGCAATTAATTTGGCTGTTCGAGCAAAAGGATCCGGTCGAGCCTTATTCTGGTACATTAATATATTATGTTTCTTAATGACGATGTTTTTTAATAATGACGGAAGCATCCTTATAACAACCCCCATTATCATCCAAACCTTATCTATACTGAACTTAAAAACACGGCAAAAAATTCCGTATCTTCTATCAGGCGCGTTAGTTGCTACTGGAGCAAGCGCACCGATCGGAGTCAGCAACCTAGCGAATTTGATTGCGTTAAAAACAGTCGGTTTAGATCTTAACACCTATACTACGATGATGTTCGTACCCGCCATGACAGGGATTATTACAATTACATTTCTGCTTTTTGTCTATTTTAAGCGCGAGATTCCCGTGAAAATTACGGCCTTGCAGCCAAATTCGATAAGCACTATTGTACACAATAATTCTTCGACTTTTCATCCTCTAAAGGTAGATCCGCAGGAAAAAGGATATATTGATTGGGGTTTGTTTCGTATTTGCATCCTAGTTGTCATTCTGATTCGATGCAGCTTTTTCTTGCTGACCCCGCTTGGGGTTGCAACGGAGTGGCCGGCAATCATAGGTGCAATTGTGCTAATTGCAGTTAGGTGGATACGTAAAGGAATTGGACCGAGGGATATATTTGTAAAAACGCCTTGGCATATACTAATATTCGCTTTTAGTATTTATGTCATCATTTACGGGCTCCATAATTCAGGTCTGACGGATTTTCTCGTACAATGGTTAGGCGGTGCGGTTGCCCAAAGTCACTTTAATGCCATCTTTGTGATGGGTTTTCTGCTTACTGCAATGTCCAATCTGTTTAATAATTTACCTTCTATTATGATTGGCACCTTATCTTTGCAAAATATGGGATTAGACACTTTTACTATGCATACTGCCTATTTGGCCACAGTCATTGGTGCAGATATTGGATCCTTACTTTTACCAATGGGGACGTTAGCTTCATTGATATGGATGCATATTCTTCGAAAACATCATATAACACTTACATGGAGTCAATATATGAAAGTGACGATTATGATCGTTCCTATCGGTCTTATTATAAGTCTCTTTTGTTTATATGTATGGACGGGCTGGCTATTTAAGTGAGAGGAGGTAACATTGATGGACCTTTTTCAGAAGAAGCTAGGAGCGGTTATTGATGTTGAATTGCTCGGTGATAAATGGCATACCGGCATTTTGGTAGATGTGGGGCAAGATATCCTAGTTATATTTAACGGAGAACGCTATATTTATATTCCTTCTTTTCATATTCTCAATGTCAGTATGAATACCAAAAAAAATACAACGGACTTCTCCGCTCTTACTGAAAAGCCAATTAGTAGTGACAAAATTTCGTATAGAAAAATGTTAATGAATTCCAAGGGGGTATTTACAGAGATTTTTGTTTCTGGGTATCAGCCTGTACATGGATACATTACCCATATCATGACGAATTACTTCGAATTTTATTCCCCTGTTTATAAAACGATGTTTATCCCGTTAATCCATTTGAAATGGCTTATTCCATATAATGACTACCATACACCTTACCTTTTGGATAAAAAATGTTTTCCTGTAAATCCTTCCGATTTGCCTCTATCGCGCTCCTTCGAGGAACAACTTAGAAAGTTGGAAGGTAAAATTGTTGTATTTGACTTGGGTAGAACCCCTAGTAAGATCGGATTACTAAAAGAAATTGAAAACAATATCGTCCACATGATTACAGCGGAAGGCAAGACCTTTTACACAAACATACAACATATTAAAAGCGTCCATTCGCCGACCATGTAACTACACTTTTCAAGGATATTAGATCAGACAATTCGCGGGTTTTTAGTAATGTAGTTTGGGAGGGTTATGAAGCAGGCAATATTTTTATTGCCTGCTTTTATTTTATTCTTAATCTGCCTTTTTACCTGAACCTTTACCCGTACCACCCGTACCTTTGCCCGTACCACCCGTGCCTTTGCCAGTGCCACCCGTACCTTTACCCGTACCACCCGTACCTTTGCCCGTACCACCCGTACCTTTGCCAGTGCCACCCGTACCTTTGCCAGTGCCACCCGTACCTTTGCCTGTACCGCCAGTACCTTTACCAGTACCTTTACCCGTACCTTTACCGGTTCCTTTACCCGTACCTTTACCAGTACCTTTACCAGTACCTTTACCAGTACCTTTACCAGTTCCTTTTCCCTTACCTTTACCAGTGCCTTTACCCGTACCGCCAGTGCCTTTGCCCGTACCGCCAGTGCCTTTACCTGTACCGCCAGTGCCTTTACCAGTGCCACCAGTGCCTTTACCTGTACCACCAGTTCCAGTACCGCCAGTACCTTTATTTGACACTGGATTTTGAACTAAGAACTCATCTAGACCGATATCTTGAGCTTGTTTAATTAAATCTAATATTTGAGTTTCACCCATATTGACTTGACCACCCATCGTAAAAATTCCTTATAAATCAAGGTGCTGTATATTATGTAAATCGAATTTTATTTGTTCTAGTGTAAAGTCTAGATTTATTATCAACACCACTTATTTCCTCATAAGATATAAAAAAAGCAAGGGAATGATTAAATGGAACATACTGATATTCCTACTTATCATGTAACGATTGAGCCGAAGGATCTTAAGGTACTAAATAATGATGTATGGAAAGATGACCCTGTTCCTTCCAAATTAATTGTAGACAACATTCCATATGAGATTGGGATCTCCTATCGGGGCGATCATACCCGTAATTTCCGAAAAAAATCCTATTGCATCGACTTTAGGTCATATAAAGATGAATTTGCTGGGCGTGAGATACACTTAAATGCTGAATATCGGGATCCATCTTTAATACGCAACAAGCTCTCTTTTGATTTTTTCCAGAGCATTGGGTGTCTTGCTCCGAATAGTAAGCATGTTTTTCTTGAATTGAATGGGGAGCCAAAGGGAATTTATCTAGAACTTGAATCGGTGGATGAGTTTTTTTTACAAAAGAGAGAGCTGCCTTCGGGTCCTATATTTTATGCCACGATCTACCATGCGAATTTTTCTTTATTAACACCGAAGGAAAAACCAAAACCTTCCCTTCTGTCTGGATATTTTCAAAAAATGGGTAGTGATAAGGATAAACAAGATTTAGAAAGGTTTATTGTCCAAATAAATACAATTAACCGAGACCAATTTGGCGATGCGATAAAAAAGGATATGGATATCGACAATTATTTATTGTGGTTATGCGGGGCAGTTTGTACACAAAACTATGATGGATTTATTCACAACTATTCCTTGATTCGAAATGAAGAGACGAAATTATATCAGATGATCCCTTGGGATTATGACGCAACTTGGGGGCGAAATTGGAATGGCGAAATCATGGAATATTATGCTGTTCCGATTAGAGGCTATAATACACTCACTGCACGCCTTTTGGATGTCAAGGAAATACGGCAGCAATACCGTAGTTTTATGGAAGAAATTTTAGAAACAAAATTTACGGTTAAAGCAATAGAACCAATGGTGACAAATCTCCATAAGCAATTAAACCCTTATATTGCTTTGGATCCATTTAAAAAGAAATCCATTGCGCTATTTAATAGTGAGCCTGAATTCATCTTTCGCTTTGTTGAAAAACGCAACGCCTATCTTCGAAAGCATCTAAAGGATCTTGAATAGGAGGAAGTACGCTGAAAACAATTGAAGTGAAACATACAGGGAAATATGGCAGAGGCATTTTTGCAACCGAAAATTTCAAAAAAGGTGACTTCATTGAGTCATCCCCGATTATCATTATTTCCAAAGACGAATGGGAAGAAGTGAGGGAGAGCATCCTCAAAAACTATGTTTTCCGTTGGGGAGAGGATAAAGCTTTAGTACTAGGATACGGTGCATTATACAATCACTCTTACTCTCCCAATGCGAGATATTTATCGAATAAAAATAATTTATCCATTGACTTCTTTGCCTATAAAGATATTAAAGCGGGTGAAGAAATCTTGATAAATTACAATGGAGACCCTAAGGATCAATCTTCAGTATGGTTTAAGGTTATCGATAGCTAGTACTTTTTCTGATACAGCCTCAGGAACGATCACCAATCGGGGAGACGGTAAACTACTGGCAACGATATTGAATCATACCCGCTGAAGTATAAAAATCACAACCGAGAGGTTGTGATTTTTGTTGAGGCCGCTTGCGAAGTGGCCTCTTTACGCTGCTTGCACCAAAATATTCAAGGATTTTCTAGCGTATATGAAACCTATGAAAAAACAAACGATTGCCCGTTAACAAATGTACAAACAATTTGATAGAGTAAATCATATGGTGTAATAGCTTAATAGAAAGGAGGCAATTTCAAATGAGCGATAAGAATAAAGATAAAGAGAAAGAATGCTCCAGCTGTTCGACACATGGCAAACAAGGGTTGTTGACAGAGTTTGTTGCTGATCAGCCGATGACAGCTCCAGTATTACCTGCTCAAGGAATATCGATTCCTCTTACTCCTGCTTCTCCGATCACCTTGGCACTGGTTCGATTGGTTATCGATTTTATAACCGATAGAGTTTGGTTAAATGGTACTGTAGGATGGAAAGCAATTACAGGTTCTCCTACAGTGCTTTTTACTTTTACTCGTACAAGACCAGGCGGGATGGAAGAAACGATATTTACAACAGCTGACGAAGCAGATGGCGCTGCTGACAATGATGCTACTACTACTTTTACTTTTGTAGATAATACGCCGATTCTCACACAAGGACCACAATTAGTTGAGTACCGATTGAAAGCATTAAATATTGATCCAGGAACCACTGCAACTGTTACTGGCCCCATCATCCTCACTGCTGCTGAAATAAGAGCTAATAATCCTACAAACTGCTAATTCGAACTGAGGGACTGCTTAATCTGATTCTGGCGGATCTAGTTTTGGAGAAATAACTATAAAAATATATGAAAAAACTCTCCTTTCTCCCCCAAACGGGGGAGATCTTTTTGTTTTCATATCATGTAAAATTAAATCGAGATTTTACATTATAGAATAAAAGAAAAGGTGCGTTGAACATGTATGATTAGACGTTGTATTTCGCTATTTACGGTACTCTTTATATTAGCAGGATTGATTCCTGCCGTTGCTTTTGCTGATTATCTTGACAATTGGACAAAAGCAGAAACCCCAGTATCTGGTGTTAAAGGTATCACATTCGGCAATAACAAGTTTGTAGCTGTAGGGAATGGGGGAGCAATTGTTTCCTCCAGTGATGGGGATAATTGGGTGAAAAGTAACTCCAATGGGCTAGGGACTTTGTATGGCGTTACTTATGGCAGCGGTAAGTTTGTAGCGGTGGGAAGTGATCAACCTGGATCTGCTTATATCATGACCTCCAATGATGGCGTGAATTGGAAGGGAGGTTATCCATCGAAAACAACCAACGACTCCGCACCATACCTTGAGGGTGTCGCTTATGGAAACGGCAAATTTGTGGCCGTAGCAGCCGGTGGCACGATTCTGATCTCCAGTGACGGAGCAGAACGAAGCTGGACGAAGTTATTAGTCGGAAGCTGGTATAATCTTAAAAGTGTCACCTTTGGTAACGGCAAATTTGTTGCTATAGGTACGAATTTCGATGGGGTTCAAACAAATAATTTTATATTAACATCCAGTGATGGTGTGAAATGGGCTGGCAGTCAGCTTGAAGTGAGATATAAGAAAATTTATGGTGTCGGCTTTGGAAATGGTTTATTTACGTTATTAAGTGAAGGATTAATTTTCACCTCTCGTGACGGAGCGAAATGGACGCCATATTCAGTAAACCAAATACAATATTTTTATTCTTCAGCTTACGGCAACGGCACATTTGTAGTGCCGGGGACATCCACTGTTTACTCCTCCACGAATGGAACGAACTGGGTTGAACACAGCAGTATATTTCCTTTTACTTTTGGTACTAAAATCGCTTTTGGTAACAACACATTTGTTGTGTCAGCGGACGGAGGAATTAGATACACGCGTCCAACTTATACGGTGACTTATAATGGCACCGGAAGCACAGGAGGAACTGTGCCTGGTATCAGTAAACCTTATGAATATAATTCACCAGTAACGGTATCAGCAAACACGGGCGGCTTGGTGAATAAAGGCTATACGTTCGTAGGCTGGAAC
>NZ_JBFUHL010000054.1:0-30598 GCF_056402415.1 Paenibacillus sp. P4_A9 | reverse complement strand
GTACGCATGTCCCAATAGATCAAAGAGATTGCCTCTTCGTACTGCTTCATTTTACGAACATAAGCTTTGAACGATTCCAACTTGGCATTCACAACACCAACACTCATGTGCTCATCTCCTCCCAAATGTTTCAATATTTATCATACTTCCAACGGGGGCTAGAATCAAATCTTGATCAATTTGTGGTAGAATAAGGAGAAGTGCCATGAAGTCCGCTGTTTTTGGGCAGAATTTTGAAGGAGATGACATCCATGAACATTACGTTTACCGATACAGCAACACAACGATTAACACCCTATATGGAACAAAATAACACGTTACTGAAGCTGGTTTTTGACACCGAGGGCTGCGGATGTTCCGTCAATGGCGTACCTACACTGTGGTTAGTTTCTACGGCAAATATCGACGATGTTTCCGCTGTCACAGCTGCCTTCCCACTGATTTATAAAGCGAAGRACGAGATTTTTTTCGAGGATACAATGAAAATCGACTTCCACGAAGGCAAGGGATCCTATATACTGAAGAGTAATAATCAAATTTACAATGCGGGTATGAGCTTAGTCGATAAAAGATAGAGCTGCAAAAAACATAGACATGCAGCATCAACTACCTGGAGGGAATATCATGACTTTGATTAATGAAATTTTGAGCTACAACAAGGATTTCGTAAAAACCAAGCAATATCAAGAGTTTCTGACCACAAAATTTCCAGACAAACGAATGGTTGTTGTTACGTGTATGGATACACGGCTAGTCGAATTGCTGCCAAAAGCAATGAATCTTCATAATGGGGATGCCAAAATTCTTAAAAATGCTGGCGCCATTATCTCTCACCCCTTCGGTAGTCTTATGCGAAGCATTATCGTCGCAGTCTATCAGCTGGATGCCGATGAGGTTTTCGTTATAGGTCATTACGATTGCGGCATGACAGGGCTCAATTCCGAAGTTGTCATTTCCAAAGCGAAGGACAGAGGCATCTCTGATGATGTCATCGAAACGCTTGGACATGCCGGCATCGACCTTAAACGTTGGCTGACTGGCTTCAATCATGTTCGTGAGGGCATTGAGAAAAGTGTTAATATTATTCGGAATCATCCCCTTCTTCCCAAAAATTTACCCGTTCACGGTCTGATCATAGATCCGGAAACGGGTCGCTTAGATCTCGTAGACGCAGCTTATACACCCGCACCTGAGTTGTTATGAGCAATGCAAAAAGAGTAGATCCAGATTTTATCTGGATCTACTCTTTTTTTTGCTTTAGCAGCCGATTATGGCTTAATCGTTTTAATCAAGCGTTTCGCGTCTCCATTCGGTGTAGCCACAACTTCATAAATGTTAATGTACGCACCTGAATTAACTTGATTTGATTTCACATTGCCGAAATCGATATATTGAACACCTGACATAATTTTTTGTTGTCCCGTGAATAACAGGGCCTTAGAAGTTAACAATCTTCCTTCCGTATCGACGACCTCGAATAAGAGTGAGGAGAAATTCGCATCCGTGATCACTTGAGCTTGTCGCTCAACATCCAAATCTAACCGCAAGTTATACGTAAACGATGAATCTCTGCTATACGTTGTGTTTAATTGGTACTCATCGAAATTGATTTTAAATGGATACACGGAGATTGGTCCTGTTGTCGGTATGGATTGCACTTCCGCTTTAAACGAACCAACTGCCAAGCGATTCGTATCGTACAGATTAAGCGCAAGCTTATCTGCATCCTCAACATCTGGCACCATGTAAGAATGACTAAACACATAACTCGTGTTAGGCGCAATGCTTTTCGCCACATTCGTTTGTCGAACGCCAGCGTATGTGTACCCCTCTTCGTTCGTCAAATCCGTCTGGAAATCCGGCAAAGCGAGTGTCGACGTCCCTTTATTCGTTAGCTTATATTTCGCAACGATCGTCTTATAACCGAAGTCTGAGTTCACACTCATTCCGAACTCAACGAGCGACATATCGATGTTAGAGTCGATGCTATTCGTCGAAGAAAGTTTGAAGGAATCGCCGATCTTATACGCTTGCGCAGCGGCATAAGATGTTGCTTCCCCAGCAACGCCTGCTCCAGCGAGTGAAGTAATGGATACGGGCAGGGATGCCACTTGTTTCGTGCTATCCGCGTTGCCAGCAGCACCATTTGGTGTCGTTGTGGAGGCAGCAGCGCTTTGTTTCTCCAGCACAACCAACTGCAAGCTTTCTGCACTTAGCGAAGCAGGAACTACTCCTTGGAAATGGAATGTTGTCGACTCATTCGGCGATAAGTAGGATGAACGCGACGCATTATCACTTGATGTCACGCCTACATTCGTGCCAACCGCTTGGAATTCGGCGGACAAGCCAGGAATCGTAACAATCCCTTCACTCTCGTTCGTCAACGTCACATTCGCTTGAACATGCAGTCCGTCCGATTGTTTAATAGCTGATGCCCATGAGGTCGAAATGACGAGACCGTTCAAATCCGCTCGATCATCTGTATTCGGGTACGCCACTTTGTCGCCAATTCCGAATACTGAGAACGATTTCGCTGCGTTCAACGAGCCAAGCACCGTCGTTTTCACCTTTCCTTTTGGTGAGAATAACAAGGATAGCTTATTCGTATCTAAGGAAGCGGGAACCGCTGCTTGCAAGGTTACGGTTACAGGTTGTTCAGGAAGCAATGTGCCTACACTAGTAACAAACTGCGCACCGTATGTCAGCCCTTTGCTGTCTTGGAAATTAAGTTCAAGACCATCTGGCAGCTTCAGGCTGGAGCTGCTTTCATTAGCCAAGGTTAGATCCGCGTATACCATCCAAACGCCATCTTTATACACTTTATAACTTTGTCCGATTTTAGCGGTTACTAAAGCATCTTCAGCCAATGTGGTGTCAATTTCTTTCAAATTAATAACAGCTTGGTGCTCAGGGGTTTGACCCGCTTCGATCATAGCTGATTCAACCGAGAGCGCACCGATATCCGAAGTGGAATTATAATTCCATTGAAAAATGTCGACCTTCAAGTCCGCGGCTGAGAGATTACTCGGAATTTCAGAAGTAAACTTAAACGTCCCGGTCTCACCTGCCTTTACTCGCGCAACCACTTTCTCATTCAGTTTCGCCGTGTACGTAATGCCACTGGAATCAATGACCTTTACACCATAGTTATTGAAATCAACCGTGGAGTTACTGTGATTATTCAAGCCTAGTGAGAAGCGTAATGAACCATCATCAGCACCTGCCGATAACGTCACTTTATCTAATGTGAAATAGACGGAATCACTGAGAAATACACCTTCCTTACCAGCAAAAGCTGAAGTTGCCAGAGGAAGTGTTAGGAAGCTTGCAGCGGTTAGCAGTAGAGCCGAACGGCTGAGAAGACGTTTCATCTTACGTTGTTGGTTCACAGGGAGTCCTCCTTGTAGTTGAATTTAGTCAGAACGTAATGCGTCAATCGGACGCAGCTTGGATGCTTTGTTAGCCGGATATAATCCGAAAACTACACCAACTAATACCGAGAATAAGAAGGAATAAAGGCCTACGTCAAATGAAAGACTCGTTGATTGCTTCGGACTAAAATATGGTAATGCATACGAAAATCCGATGCCGATGAGAAGTCCAATTAAACCGCCCATACCACTGATCACAACCGCTTCCACCAGGAATTGAAGCAAAATATTGCGACGCTTAGCGCCAATCGATTTGCGAATCCCGATCTCACGCGTACGCTCACTTACGGTAACGAGCATGATATTCATGATCCCAATTCCACCTACTAGGAGTGAAATTAAGGCGACCGCCACTAATTGATTCGTAAGTGTGTTGGTTGCTTCAGTCCGTGCTTTCAACAACTCGTCCTGATTCGTTAATACAAAGCCTGTATCGCTTTTAAACTTATACGTCAGGTACTGCTTCATTGTCTCTTGAGCTGTATAAATATCGTCTTTGGTAGGTGCTTCAACATACGTTGTACGTATTTGTCCCAGCTTGAATTGACGTCTAGCCGATTCTAACGGCACGATAACGGAGCTATCTACAGAAGCGCCCCCAATGTTAGAACCCTTTTCTTTGAGCGTTCCGATGACGTTGAAGACAACACCATCAATGTTGATGTTCTCGCCAACTGGATCTAATGTCCCGAAGAATTTTTTCGTCACTTCACTGCCCAGAATAGCTACATTAGAACGAAACTCAAGATCCGTCGGCGACAAATTACGACCTTTATCAATATTCGCTTTGATGATGTCGAAATAGCGGTCATTCGTTCCGAGCACATTGTATTTTTCCTGAGTACGATCATATTTAATGTTTGACCCGTTCTTAGACATCGTCGGAGCAATCGATTTGAATTCCGGGAAATTCTCGAAATTCATGAGATCATCATAGCTCAACTGTGTCGCGCGCCCGTTCCCTGTCGCAGTAACGACGAGCAAATTCGTTCCCATGTTCTCGTATTGCTTCGCGATTTGCTCCGATGTTCCTTGCCCGATGGAAACGAGCGTTACTACAGAGCTTACGCCAATAATGACGCCAAGCATGGTCAGAAATGTACGCAGTGGACTCGAAATGATCGTCCGAAGCGACATCCGGATCAGTTCACTTAGCTTCATATGCTCACCTCTTGCTTCAATGGAGCTTGCTTCGTATCGTTCCGATAATCATCCACGACGACGCCATCTCGAAGTGCGACGACTCGCTTCGCATTATTCGCGATATGATGATCATGCGTAATGAGGACAATCGTATTGCCTTGTGCATTCAGCTGTAGAATGAGCTCCAGTACTTCCTCACCTGTCCGTGAGTCCAAAGCCCCCGTCGGCTCATCCGCTAGAATCAACGAAGGCGAAATGGCCAGTGCACGGGCAATCGCTACCCGTTGTTGCTGACCTCCCGACAGTTCGCTTGGTCGATGATGACCGCGATCTCCCATGCCAAGCATTTTCAACATCGCATTCACACGTTCCTTACGTTCTTTCTTTGGAATGCCTGCGTAGATCATCGGTAATTCTACATTCTCCGTTGCAGTTAATCGTGGAAGGAGATTAAATTGTTGGAAAATGAATCCAATCTTCTGGTTGCGAAGCTCAGCAAGGGCATTATCACTCATATGCTCCGTAACGACCCCATCCAGCGTATAGCTGCCAGAGGTCGGGATGTCCAGCAACCCGATCGTGTTCATGAGCGTTGATTTACCGGAGCCACTTGGTCCGATAATAGCGACGAAATCACCATCGGCAACGGTAAGCGATATGTTACGTAGAATGGGAAGATCTTCCTCACCGCGTCGATACGTTTTCGTTATATCTTTCAGTTCAATGATATTCATACCGCAATAGCTCCTTTCAGGGCAGCATTATCTGTTACCGGCACCGCCGCCGCCGCCACCGTTATTCCGTTGAACATTACCGCCGCCGTTACCACCAGCTCCACCAGCAGCACCAGCACCGCCTGCACCGCCGCCTTGGAAGTTACCGCCACCAAAACCACCAGCACCGCCAGCTCCACCTGCACCTTGCTGGAATTGCTGTCTTAATTTATTAATATCGTCTTGAGTTAAATTTTGTTGTCTCTTAACAGCAACTGGCAATACGACTTTATCGCCTTCTTTAAGTCCATCCGTGATCTCTATTTGCGTTGTAGAACGAATACCAATTTTCACTTCATGTTCTGCCTCTGTGGTTCCATCCGCTTTTTTCACGGTTACAACACGTTTACCACGTTGCAGTTGAAGCGCCTCTGGCGGGATATAAAGAGCATCCTTTTTATCCTGAATCAAAATTTCACCTGTAGCCGTCATCCCGTATTTCAATTGATTATCTCTGTTTTCTGTTGCAAGAATAACGTCATAGAATGTGACGCCATTCGTTGTTGTACCAACTGTGGAAACTTGCATCACTTCCGCCGGGAATACGCGTCCTGGGAATGAATCGACCTTAATTTCCGCCTTCATCCCAACTTTCACATTAGGAAGATCCAGCTCATCGACTTGAACGGGCAATTGCATTTTGGCAAAGCTTGCAACCGTACCGAACTGGGTACCGCTGCTTACCTTTGTCCCTGGACGGAAGTTGCTAAGAATATCCGCTTTTTTATTTACGAAATCAGTCGAGAATACGCCATCGAAAGGCGCCAGGATTTTCAAGGAATTTACTTTTTCTTGTGCTGCATCAACCTTCAGCTTCTGACGCTCAAGAGCCGATTGCGCCGTAACAATATCGTCGTCCAGCGTATCATTTAAGAAACTCGCAATGAGATCTCCTTGATGAACGATTGCGCCTGTTTTGAACGGCAATGTGGATACATTACCCGTTGTTCCAGCAAGCACAGTAGCTACTTGTATATACTGGAGTGTTGCCTTGCCTTGTGAATCCGCTGTGCGGCCGCCAATCGTAGCGGAGCCCATGACATTCATGCCAGCATCCATGGAATTGTCATTTGTTATTTTAATTTCGATATCGAACAATTTGCCGCCTTTACCATCGGACTTAGGGTCTTTGGAAATCGCCGAAATTGTTCCTGTTTTGGTAATCATGAAGCCATCCACCGTAATGTCGATGATATCACCTTTATGTAATTGGGAAGCATCCTCCACGAAAAATGGCAGCGTAACTGTTAGCGTACTTGCATCGCCAATTGTAGCGATTTTCGTTGATTTATTAATTGTTGAACCCAGATCAATATTCGCATATGTAATTTTCCCGCTAATAGGTGCTTTGACTCCCATTAGCCCTTTCATTTGTTGTTTCGTGCTCAAGTCTTTCTCCATCTGCTCATACGTTTGCTTTGCATCCTCTAGATCGTTCTCCAGGTTTGAGCTTGTAAGCTCAATCAGAACATCGCCTGCCTTAACCGCTTGATTACGAGTCAAGTTAATCGATTTGATGTTCGCATTTTCCGTGGCAGAGATCGTTTGCGTATCTTTCGGCTCAAATTGAGCTGTACCCGAAACCGAAGAGCGAATGGTTCCTTTTTTAACATCAACCGTCACTTCTTTCGTCTCGGCTGTCTTTGTCTTCTTGCCTTTGGCCAAATACACATAGGAACCACCAGCACAAACGCAAATTGCCAAAATCAAGATGAACCATTTACTGCGAAAAAATTTCATTCTGATACTTCCCCCTTAGCATTAGTACACTTGTACGCTACCTTACGACTTTGAGACCAGTAATTCGATTAATTGCTGCTCAACGCTGATCCCCAATCCACGTAAATCCGGAGATGACGGATCGCTGTTGGCATAAGCTGAGACACCAGCTTCAACCTGCCGATCGAACTTCCTCCTTTTTTCGAAAGCGTTTACATAACGCTCCCTCTCCGCTGCCGACAACTCTTCCCTATGTTGGTACATTCGTTCGGCCATACGCAGCTTCACTTGCTTCGATTGTTCTTCCAGATAAGCTTTCTGCTCGTTCGTTAATACTTGGATGACTGCTTTTCGTTCAGATTCGTCAATGCTTCCTTCTTCCTCACTCTTGCGAACAATGGGCAGAATAGCGTGAGATTGTTCTGAAGTCAGTGCTAGTAAAGGTTGGCGATCCATCACGATCAATCCTTGAAAAAGCATGACCAACTGTCGTTCTCTTTGATTCTGAACATCTTCAGCAGTAGGGAGTTCTTGAGCGACTATTTCCGAAGTAGGCGTAGCCGTCTTCAGAGTAACAGAGGGCCCAGCTTGTCCAGTTCCCTGCCCGTTACAACCGGCTAACAAGAAGGTCGTGAGGGTTACACACAGTATGCACTTGCGTGTATAGCTCAACTGACAACACCTCCAAAAAAGAAAAAACCTATCCATCAGAAACAGGATAGGCGAAAGATATGTATGAAGTATGAAATAATTGTGACAAAATTGTGAACTCTTACTTATTTCTTGGGAACACGATCCGAAACTCCGTGCCTTCCCCAATCCGGGAGCGGGCCCCAATTGTGCCATTCATCCCCGTAACAAGATGTTTCACGATCGTTAGACCGAGTCCGGTCCCAGAAATACCGTCCGATTGTGACGTTCTAGCCTCATCGGCCTTGTAGAAGCGATCCCAGATCCGAGATAGTTCTGTATCGCTCATCCCAGTCCCTGTATCTCGAATATACAAATGGATTTCCTTCTCATGCTCTTCCAAAGCTAGAGTCAACGTCCCCCCTTCAGGGGTGAATTTCAACGAATTATACATTAAATTATGGATGATTTGAGCGAAGCGATCCGGATCTAATTGCACGAAACAGCCGTCCCCATTCTCCTCTGGCACAATGAGATGCAGAGAAATGTACTTCTCCGCAATAGCAGGCTTCAAGAGCTCAAGCGAGTCCTCCACTAATTCGATGATATCAACAGGACGTAATCGAAATACATCAACCCCATTTTGAATCTGAGCTAGGTCCAAAAGATCCGTTACCAGACGTTGCAAACGTTGCACCTCTTGATCACAAATACGTAAATAATGCGGGTACTTCTCCTGCGGGATAATATGATCATTCATCGCAACGATGAATCCGCGCAACGTCGTAAGCGGCGATCTGAGTTCATGAGAGACATTGGCCAGAAATTCTTGCCTCGTCTCTTCCCACTCCTCCAATTTCTCCACCATAAAGTTAAAACTTCTAGCTAGCTGTCCAACTTCATCCTGTGAAGTGACGGGAACACGCGTCTTGAAATCCCCATGGGCTAGTTCCAATGCAGCCCTATTCATCTGTTGCAGCGGCCCAGCAAGCTTACGGGATACGATGAACAAAATAAAGCCTACCGCTAAGAGAGAGAACAGGAGCGGGAAAATGATGTTCAACCTGACTGCAGAAATGACTTCACGAATATCACCAGCAGGGAAATGAAGTATAATAACCATCGGCTGTGTGTTTAATTGATAAGGAGCGTAGTAAGCGAATAGGTTTCTTGTGCCCTCCGGCGTCTCCAAACTTATCATGCTATGCCCGGTATGCCCATGCAGACCATCTATAAATAAGGGATCCATCTGCTTCGGAATTGCTCTACCCTCACTGTCGGATGAGCCGGTGGTTATGGTCCCTTTCTCATCTACAAGCCAGACTTGCCCATTAATACTTCTAGCAAGAATACGCACCGTAAATTTAAGCTCACGCGTTGAAATCGTGCCATCCTGAACCGAATTCAATAATCGGACAATCTCTACATTCCGTTTCTCCAGAAGCTCGATTTTATCTTTGTAAAAGAGATCCGTAAAATAATAATTCCAAAAAACGAAAAGGCCAATGAAGAAGAGCACACAGGTCGCAAGAAAGGAAAGGAAAATTTTAATATATAGGCTATGGTATTTTCCCTTGACCCAACGCTTAAGCATGCTGAACGACCTCGAACGAATAACCAATGCCCCACAGGGTTTGAATATTCCAGGTCTCATGCTGACCTAACTTCTTTCGAAGGTTTTTCACATGGGCATCCACCGTACGTGTACCACCCGTAAAATCAAAATTCCAAACATACCCGAGCAGATCCTCGCGCGTAAATACACGCCCTGGATTACTCATTAAGAAAAACAACAGTTCGATTTCCTTCGGGGTCAATTCGATTCGATTGCCTCCAACGGTTACCCGATATTGCTCCAAGTCGATCATGATATTGCCTATTTCCAACCATTTGCGAGATGAGCTTTGCGGTTGTGACATATCAGTCGGCAGTTGCAAGGTTCTACGGAGCACAGCCTTAATACGGGCAATGAGCTCATTCGGATCAAAAGGCTTCACTAAATAATCGTCGACCCCTAAATTAAAGCCTCTCAGCTTGTCCAGTGACTCGCCTTTCGCTGTTAGGAAAATAATCGGCGTGTGATTAAAGGGTGCATCCATGACTCGAATTTGCTCACACAGCTCGTAACCGGAAATATCAGGCAGCATGATGTCTAACAGCACCAGACTAGGCCGCTCATTCATGATGGTTTTGAGAACGTCTCCGCCGCGAAACAATTGAATCGCCTCAAAATTCGAGTGCTCCAGATATAGCCTGACAACCTCAGAAATATTCGGTTCATCTTCAACGACTAGAATTTTGCCTTCCGAACTCATCGGCTATCACCTAATTCCTTTCGAATGACTTGTTGTCTGGCTCTCTCTTCAATCACTTCTGACCGATCTCTTCGCGTGTGTTTATGAATAATCATCTCATCTGACATCCGACTTGGCGCTTGCCAGCTCCACCCTTTTTGCTCACATAATTCCAAACACAAGTTCAGAAGCTCCGGATCAGAAATCGGTAAATTCATATCTTCAAATTGATAGTTTTCGCTCTCAATCGCCTGCCAAGCTTGCTTAATTCGTACTTGCAGCTCTTCATCATCCAAGCCTAACGTGCGAACATCCTCAGCTAGTAGGTTTTTCGCTGCACTTTGCAGCATTTTCACAGCCCCGACGTAATTCCCTCTTCGACTATGATACATACCCACGGCAATTTGAATAAGCCCAACATACGTTAATCTTGCAGGATCCTTGGGATGCTCTTTCCAATACTCTTCCATCACTTCATGACATTCAAAATAATCCCGCTCTCCGTGAAAATAACATAAATAATCGGTGTATGCCTCTGGATATTGCGTCATTAGAATTCCCCTCACCTTAAACTCATCACGGTTAAACCATTCTCTCTCATGTTACTAAAAAGTCTGGTCACCGTCCAACTTCACACAATCATCCATGAACTTCCAACAAGTCGAAAGCGCAACCAATCTACCATTTCATACGTCCAATAGAGTAGTTTACTAGAAAGAGGCGGAATGAATGAAAATTGGAAAATGGTTACTTAGCGGTACTTTACTTCTCTCGATGACTGTGCCATCAACAGTTCTTGCAGCAAGTGCTGGTGTCAATGGCGCTGACAAAACGACGAAGTACCGCGTCTACCAGTACAATCAGGTACTCATGGAATTCGCAACTTATGGTCAAGCAGAAGCCTATGCGAAATGGTTTTCGAACAGCCACGTCGAAGAAATCGGTACCCGAACTTGGGTATGGAGTAATCTCCCTCGTTATCAGGTGTATCAGCAAGATGTTACCTTGCCAGAATGGCAATTCACAACGCTTAATGAGGCAATCGCCGAAGCAAAGAAGTGGACGAACGCGAGTGTGCGGGATTTGCAATCCACAGGTTGGGTTTGGAACAATTATGCCCGTTTCCAGCTCTATCAAAATGAAATTACGCAAGATGCATGGAAGTTTAGTAGTCTTACAGATGCCATAACGGAAGCCAAAAAATGGGGAAATGCACATATTATCGATTTGAATTCGAATGGTTGGGTTTGGGATAACATTTCCCCGGCTGTTAAAAATGCAAACAACGCTGGCAGCGTGGTATACAACGTGTATCAAGGAACATTTTCAGCTCCAAATTGGGGATTTGCTTCCTTAGAGGATGCCATTCAAGAAGCTTTGAAGTGGGGAAACTCCACAGTCGTCAATATTAACACCAAAAAAACCATTTACAGCAATCTTAAAGTTTATAAAGTATTTCAAAATGATTCCTTACTTCAGGAATTCACTTCCTTAGATGATGCTATCAGTTATGCCAAGCTATGGGGGCACAGCGCCATTTACCGGGAAGGTCGTAAGATTTGGAACAACTATGCGTCATACCAAGTATTTCAAAGCACCAACCTCATCGGTGAGTTCAAAACCTTACCGGAAGCTTTGTCCTATGGGAAACAATACAGCAATGCATCCATTCAAACCTTGGAGCACCGCATGCTGTGGGATAATTTCAAAAAGCTGCAAGTATGGGGCTGGAACGGCAGCTCTGGCGCGGAGACGATAAAAACACATGTAGCAAATACGATTGGTCTAGACGTAGATTCACCCTCTTATTTTGAGTTGGCGGATGCTGCTGGCAATCTCAAAGATACGTCGAATGCCGACACCGTCAAATGGCTGCAAAAAAGCGGCTATGCCGTATATCCATTAGTTAGCAATCAATTTAGCTCCTCCTTAACAACACAGTTTTTGGCAGACAGTGCTGCTCAGGACAAGTTTATTACGGCTTTGGTGGGCCGCTCCGTACAATTGGGGGTTCCTGGGATCAATGTGGATTTTGAAAGCTTAGCGGGTTCTGATCGCAATGCATTTACAGGGTTTATATCTAAATTAACTGCTGCTGCACATGCGAAAGGGTTAATTATTTCCATTGATCTGCCGCGCGGCAGCGTGAAATGGAATCATCTATCCGCTTTTGATCACGAAAAGCTAGGTGCCATCGTCGATTATATGTGCATCATGGCCTACGATCAGTACTGGCGCGGAAGCACATCTCCTGGCTCAGTTGCAGGTATTCCTTGGGCCGAAGGGGGCATTCAAGAATTCCTTTCTTACGGTATTCCACGAGACAAAATCATTCTAGGCATCCCGTATTATGTACGTGAATGGCAGTTGGATGCTAAAGGCGCATTAGTCGGTAACCGTACGGTACTCATGAAGGACATTCCTGCTTTAATGGCTGCCAAATCGACTACGCAAACGTGGGATAATGAGTTTGGTCAGTATAAACTTGAGTACAAAGAGAATGGCTTCA
This sequence comes from Paenibacillus sp. P4_A9, assembly GCF_056402415.1. Lineage (NCBI taxonomy): Bacteria > Bacillati > Bacillota > Bacilli > Caryophanales > Paenibacillaceae > Paenibacillus > Paenibacillus sp. P4_A9. Next base: position 18,099 of record NZ_JBFUHL010000054.1, on the reverse strand, counting down.
CTTACGTGCTTTGGGTGGAGAATCAAGCTACCGTTACGGCTCGTATGGACTTGGCGAAAAAGTATGATATCGCGGGTGTCGCGGCATGGCGACTAGGGTATGATTCGGCTGATTTGTGGCAGGCTGTGTTGCAGAAGAAGTAGGGTTAGAGGTAGTTCAAGTGTTAGTTGGCCTGTGGCAAGTACAACAGACAGATGCGATTTCTGTGATATGTGCAGTAAAGAGGAATTCTGTGATATGTGCAATTAACAGGAATTCTGTGATATAAGCAATAAACACGATTTCTGTGGTATGTGCAATAAACACGATTTCTGTGGTATGTACAATAAACACCTGGGTTAGGAGGGATCCTTTTCTCAGGTGTTTTTTTGATACACTTGGTTTAGATGAGCCCCCACTGGTTGAAAGTCGTCTCCGTCCCGCAATCCGCGCAGTACTTGGCATCCGCTTTATTGACCTTATAGCAGCCCTTATGCAAAAGGGTTTTCTCTTTTGTGCATTTGTTTTTGAGCGGCGCTCCGCAACGTATGCAGTACCTGGCTTCCTTTTCGGCAACGTACCTGCATCTGACGCAGGTTTGAAGCTCATTCTTGGCTGTTGCCATACGTTCATCCCCTTGAAGTTCGTTGATACGTTACTTCAAGTATATGTTGATAGTTCCTTAGGTGGTGAATGGCATATGGAAATCTTGCTAAGGGAACCTCTAAGCATAGCCCCCCTCGACGCACGCTAACGGACACTATGGACCTTATTAACTCGAATTCACGAGTTTTTAAAATCTAACGGACACAGGCGCCGCTATTCATCAAAATTCAGGTATTTTCCGAGTCTTCATGACTAAATAACGGCTCTAGTGTCCGTTAGATTCTGAGGAGTGACATAACGGCTGAAATAACGTCACACATGTCCGTTAGATGATGGAGAGTCCAACCACTTCAATAAGTATTTTTAACTCTATGTATAAAAAGAGGTCCCTTTCGCCCACCCTATGAGGTAAGGGAGGTGAGAGGGACATGGCAAAAGATGTAATGTGTGAAGTAAATTCCTGCAAATACTGGGCAAATGAGAACAAATGCAACGCAAGCTCGATTTCAATCGTGAGTCACCACGGCAAAAATCAAGCTCGTAATTCAGAAGAAACAGATTGTCAAACATTCGAGTCCAAAGTTTAATTCATCTTTTTTGCAAAGACTGTGTGAAAAGAGGCCTTCGGGGCCTCTTTTTTTGTTTCTACGTCTATTGTAACCAATAATGATAATTATTATCAGTGGTTTCGGCAGAGATTTTCGAGATTTTCGGGATTTTCGGGATTTTAGAGATTTTCGAGATTTTCGGGATTTCGGGATTTTCAAGAAGATATTAAAGTTCTTCAAGATCCTCGATGTCTTGTGTTGGCGCTTGGCACGCAAAGTTCTGGCAGACATACGCCGTAGGACGACCGCCAAGCGGCAGCTTGTCTTGAACCAGCGGAATCAGCTGCCGTACCTCTTCACCTGCCGCCCCCGGCGGGTGAAGAATCAGCAGCGCATTCGGCAGGTACTGCCGCTGCACTGCGCGCAGCATGTGCTGTGTCTCGTGCTTCGCCGGGTCTCCGGCGATCACGATTTCGCTGGCTTCGCCATAAGCGAAATCAAGCGCGGCCAGCGTCAGCGCGTGGCCCGGCGGGTACTTGCTCACAGCTCCGGCGAAAGCCTGGAGCTGCTCGTCGGCTGCCTGCGACAGCTTCGCGTCGTAGGTCAGCCTGGACAGCCGCAGCATATTGAGCGCGGCTGCTCCATTACCCGACGGCATCGCGCCGTCGTAGATCTCTTTGGGGCGGGTGAGCAGCTGCTCGGCATCGCTGCCGTAGAAGTAGAGCCCGCCCTTCTCTTCGTCTCCGAAGAGAAGAAGCATCTCTGCGTTCAGATGTACCGCTTCACGGAGATAGCGCAGCTCGAACGTAGTCTCGTACAGCTCGATCAGGCCCCAGACGAGGAACGCGTAGTCGTCCACGTAGCCCAGGAACGCCGCTTCGCCATCGCGGTAGCGCGCGAGCAAGCGCCCGTCTTCGCGGCGCAGCTCGCGAAGCAGGAAGTCCGCCGCCTTCGTAGCGGCGGCCGCGTACGAAGGCTTGTCCAAGGCACGTGCCGCCTTGGACAGCGCAGCGATCATCAGACCGTTCCATGAGGTCAGAATTTTATCATCCTTGCCCGGATGGATCCGCTTCTCGCGATGCGCGAACAGCTTAACACGGGCAGCTTCCAAACGCTGCTTCAGCGCATCCAGTGGGATCTGCTTCCGCCTCGCAACAGACGCCAGCGTCGTGTTGCGTAGATTCGGGATATTTTTTCCCTCAAAATTCCCCGACTCCGTCAAACCGTAGATCTCGTTATAGAGATCACCCTCTTCAATCCCAAGAACTTCCTCAACTTCGTCCATCGTCCAAACGTAGAACTTGCCTTCCTCGCCTTCCGAATCGGCATCCTCCGCGGAATAGAAACCGCCGCCCTCATCCGTCATATCACGAAGAACATAGGTAATAATTTGCTCAGCAACCTCGGCATATTGCGCTTTACCAGTCACCTGATACGCCTCTATGTACGTCATCACCATAAGAGCGTTATCATACAGCATCTTCTCAAAATGCGGCACTAACCACTCAGCATCAACCGAATATCTGGAAAATCCGAATCCAATGTGGTCATACAAACCCCCACGGTGCATGGCATCAAGCGTTTTTTCAACCATTTCAAGCGCTCGCACATTTCCAGTTCTCTTGTAGTATCTCAATAGAAATGACAAGTTGTGTGAGGTAGGAAACTTCGGAAAAGTGCCAAACCCGCCATTTTTGCCATCAAAACTAGATTCATATAAGCGAAAAGCCTCATGCAGCGTTTCCTCTGACAAAAATCCACCTGTCTGATTCTCGAGCAATCGACTGCTTGTTTCCGTGATCACTTGATCACCCAGCTCGCAAACTCGATCAGGATCTTCCCGCCACTTACCTGCAAGCTGTGCAATGATCTCTACAAATCCTGCTCGGTTATACTTACGGCTGCGCGGAAAATAGGTGCCAGCAAAGAACGGCTTCTTTTCTGGTGTAAGGAACACCGTCAGCGGCCAGCCGCCCTGACCGGTCATCGCCTGGCATACTGCCATGTAGATGTGGTCGATATCTGGGCGCTCTTCTCGGTCAACTTTGATAGAGATGAAATCTTTGTATAGCATATCGGCAATGGCTTGATCTTCGAAGGATTCGTGTGCCATAACATGGCACCAATGACAAGTATTCAGAATAACCAATTAGCTATACCCAATAGATAAAAAAATGGGCTTGTTTTCACTTCTTGCTTTGTCGAAAGCCTCATCTGACCAAGGAAACCATTCAACTGGATTGTATTGATGCTGAAGCAAATAAGGAGACTTTTCCTTGGCTAATCTATTGGGTTTATTTTGAGTTGGCATAAGACCACCTCCTTCTTATTGTTCAATTTTTCCATTCACACAATTTAGCATAACCTAATGGCAAGAGAAAAACCATGACTAATAAGTCCATGGTTACAGGAATTTGACCTTAATGTCTATGTCGCTGCCTTCTCGGCTGTACTCCACTCTGTCGAACAACGCCTTTGCCAATGTGTTCAAGTCTTCTGCCGATGCTTCCCCGCCATTCCACGCTAGTTTAAACGTGTTCAACGATGACAATCGGTCTGTATCGTTCTTCGACGTTTGAAGAACACGGATACTGGACTCAATACTGTTCACATCTTGGATAGCTTGGTCGATCTCTTTAGTGAATTGCTGTTCAAACCGCTCGTACCTGTCTTCATCGATCTTCCCACGCATGAGCCTGTCTTCTGCTCTCTCGAGGGCTTGGCGTAGTTCTGCAATCTCTTGTCGCTTGTTTTTCAATGCTATTTTAAGGGTGGAAGTGTCAGCTTGATCTTGCTTGGGAGTCTGTGATAACAGTTCTTGCTCGTAGCGGTCTAATTCTTGGTTCAAAAAGAAGTATATGTGATCGGCATATATCCCACGATTGCCACAACGGACACCAACAGGGTTAGCGTGTTGGCAAGTTTTGACCATGAGTCTTCCTTTTGACTTCTCAGTGAATTGCAGGGAATACCCACACTTGCTACAGAACAAGATTCCACTAAGAGGACGCTTCTTTTGCTTACGGGCTTCCCGCGGGACTACCCTTTTACGTTCTAGCTTCGCCATTAAGAGTGCGTGTTGTTGTTCGGTCTTCAAAACTTCATGAATACCCTGAACCTTCATCCACTGACTAGGATCTTTGAGGGTGACACCACCAGTCAGGGCTTTCTTCTTAATATGACCACTACCGCTCGTCTTACCATAGATGACATAACCACAATGGACTTCACTGGTCAATATACGGTAAATGCCGTTCTCGCTCCATTGACTACCTGTTGCACTTGGTATGCCTAATTTGTTCAATTCCCATGCTATTTTGTAACAGGGCATTTCGTCTTCTAGGAACCACGATAGCATCCGATTGTAAACAACACGATTATCGTCTTCAACAATAATAGTTTTAGTATTCCTATCGTATCTATACGGATATGGTGGCTTCCCGTTCGTCCATTTCCCCTGCTGTACACCACCGATTTTACCGCGCTGCATACGCTTGACTGCTTGTTTATATTCCTGTCGTCCAATGAGATGTTCCACAGAGGTCAAAAGTTCCTGAAAATCGTCATTGAAGTCGTAGATTCTGTTTGGCGTGATTACCAATGTTTTGGATTCGGCAAAGGCTACCTGTATACGACCAAATTCCAACCAGTTTCCACGGCTTAGACGATCTAGGTCAACAACCATCACAGCGTCATAGCGTCCAAGCTTTACATCATCGAGCATTTGCAACATCTCGTCACGAACGTCGATTGACTGGGAAGAGCCGATCTCCTTGTAAACGTGCAGTATGTTGTATCCACGCTGGCTTGAAATGGATAACAACAGTGACTCGTGTTTGGAAAGTACGTCCTCCAATCCGTCTGACTCGTCGCGTGATTTTCGTAAATAAAGTGCAACATTTTTGATTATTAGTTCCATATCGCGACACCTCTACATGACAAGTTATGGAATTACTATAGCAAAGAGAACGTTTCCAGTCAATAATTGGGCAGGGAATCAAAGTTTGAATTTACGTGATAAAGAAAAAACTGAACCATTACGCGGTACGGTTGTGGACACCTTTTTTAGCAATATCGTTCAATACGTAGCCCGCCCGTTTCAATGCCGTTTGACTCGGTTGATTCACGATCTTAACAGTTATGTTGAGGCTACAGTCAAGGGTGTAACCCTGGGGGAGTCCGAACCAGTTACGTGTGGGATTCATAATGATTTACCCCCTTTCCGACACTTATCACAATGACAACTAAAGAGAACATGCTTAACCGCTTTGTATTGGCTTATCCAATGCTCTTGATCAAAAGGGTAAGTAAAGTGATACCGCTCTTTCAATCCTGCTAACACGCCTGCCCTAAAGTCGAATGGCTCTTGCTGAGTCAGTCTGTGACACTTTACAATCTTCTTGAATTCGGTGTTCAGATCGGATTGACGGTTAAAGTAACAGCAACATTTGCATCCTGCTTTCTTTGCTTCAAATTCTTTGGGCTTGATCAGAATGTCATGACCGTTGTTACACCGTCTATTGATCCTTTTGGAAGTAGAGTGATAAGCACCGATCAATGTGTAACCTGTCTTTTCAAGACGATCGCATAGTTTGTCAACCGCTAGTTTGTACTTTTGATTATTCATGTAAACGGCATTAACCAGATTGATACCTCGATAGTGTTGCATTATTTACTCCTCCCATTTTTTTGGTTTTGTATCCTCATTTATTTCTTCTAACACCTTCCAATCATCGGGTTTATATTCAATCAACCCTGTTTCAAGCTTGTCTAGAAAATATTTACAGTGTAAATGCGTTGTTTCCCATCTAGTCCCCCCCGGGGTTTGGAATCGATTTTTGCCTCTTCCCCCCGCGACCGCACACTGTACTTAGTTCAAAAGAAACTCCCTAAATTGCATTTACGCACTGACGCACCACTGTGGTAACGCGTGTAAAATGGCATGAACTCCCCCCCTTTTCCAGTGACGGATCGGGGGTGTTCAACGTGTTCAGTTATGGACCAGGTTGTTAATTGCAGTACCAAGCGTAGTAGTCAGGGAACCAGATGGGTCTCTTGAAATTCATGTTATACATGAGGATCATTTCGTCAATCACGGGAATTAGACGTTCCTCGGTGATCCCCTGCAAGTAGTCGGTGGTGTCTTTCTCATTCTTCCAAACGTAGACACTAAACTTGGGAACGTGTGACCCACTCATGCAGATTTCAATGTCATCTTTGTCCGTCAGCTTCAACTGAATGCATGAAGCAGTGGCACTTTTGATCTCATATTTCTTGGATAGTTCAGGGAGAATACGTTTCATAATCTTCTTGTTACGAGCGTCGATCTTGTTAGATGTCAGTTTCATTGTACAGTCTCCTTTGTATTTGTTTTGATTTGCACACCCGTAGGTAGTTACTTATTTCTTGTGTCAGAATTGAAATCTTGTGTCAGGCTTGTGTCAGTCGAAAAACGCTGAAAACCGCGTGGGAGTAGGCTTGTGTCAATGTGTCAGCAAAATCGCTCAGTTAGCCACTACTATATATAGCGTGTATATATAGAGACAGTAATTTATAACATGTATAGTAATTTCTTTAAATATTTCTGACACATTGACACAAAAACGCTGAAAGCCTTGGTACGACTGGGTTTTTCTTGTGTCAGGCTTGTGTCAAAATTGAATTTCTGTGTCAAATTCTGACACAAGATTTTCCCCAGTGATTACCCAGTATTGCGAATGAACCGTTTCACAGCGTTGTCAGCCTCTTTGCCGGTCTTGAAATCATGCAGCCGCTTCCGCTCCTTCTTGAGGTTGAAACGCTTCATCAGCTCATTTTCAAGTCTCTGCCTTGAGTACATGTAACGGCGATCCTCTCCTCGATCAGTGTTCCAGTTAACATAACGCTTATATATATCGTTGCAGGACTCATAATCGATGACATCGTAGCAACCGTCCTCTTTAGCAGCCAGCGTCTTGTCATATCCACTTTCAGCCAACCAATCGCCCAGTTTATCATTGTTCATTACGAACTCTTCCTTCTGTTCCACCCGTTTCTCATTCGGTGATGGCTCTCCCTTGTTTAACATCAGGCGATACATTCCATCGATTGCTAACCTGAGAAGATATTCCTTCGCACTGTCCTCTTTTGCCAGATTCTCGGCAACCGTGTCAGCCAACTTATTAGGGTCGAGAGTGAAGTTGAAATCGAATGGGATGATCTCAAGTCTTCTGTTAACCTGATTACCTTCCTCACGAATATTCGGGAAGAAGTTACTTGCCCACACCTGGACACATTCTATCTTAGCTGTGAACGCACCCTTGCCCTTGAACTCAATCGACTGTACTCCACCTGTGATGAGACTCTTAATCTTGTCAAACTCAGGAATAGCAGCCGTCCCGATTTCGTCAATGAGGTTAACTCGCTTGCCATACAATTCAGCAACCTTGAACTGACTCTTGGCAACATCATGCGGTGATAATCCACCTATGAACTTCTGGCTGACCAACTGCATGATCATATGCAGGAAAAACGATTTCCCATTATGGGCCGTACGTCCGAACAAGAACCATGCATATCTTGGTAACAATTCGGGGGATACAACTGATCCCAGGATTTCTTCCAGATTTGTCCTCGTTGGTTCATGGTAGTTTGAGATCTTGTCCAAAGTCTCGTTAATGAATTCTGAATATGCGTTCTCATCGTAGTTAACGTCAATTTTATAATCGAGGTATACATCTGGTGTGAAGTCTCTAAGCCCCTTTTCATTTACGTCCCACAAACCGTTCTTGACTGGGATATGAGTCTGATGCCACTCGGCGACCTTCTTTGAAGTCTCGTAGATCGACTGGGCAACCTCGCGCACCTGATGAATGGTCAATGTCTCGTCCAGATTGCGAATAGTCTCATTCAAAAGCCTGTGGTTTGCGTCCATCTTGTAATAACCCTCGTCAGCATCGTAGTAGTACATGATGCCCGATTCGTCACCATAGCGTATCACATGAAAGTTCTGCCTGATGAACCTTGCCATAATATGATGCTTGAACACTGGGAAACCCTTCTGTGACATTTGCCACCATTGACCCTCCTGAACATCACCTGTCCGTTCCAGTTGTTTCTGTGTCCACTCGTCCAAGTGAACCTGTCTTGCTTCGACATACTCGTCCTTGAAAACACTATCCAGTACGGCATTGATCTCTTCCTCTCCCCAGTCATCACCTTCTTTGATCACCATGAGGTACTTGCCGATGATGTGAGCAGCGATGGACACTTGTTCCTTGGATTGCCCCTGACTTGCCATCTTTGAACACCAACGGAACAGGAAGTCATTACGTCCACTCTCAATTGGATAGTTTGGTAGCGCCTTATCTGAGCCGTCTGACGGGGTTGTCCACAGTGGTGTCAACCAATCAGGGAATGTGTCAATTTCGTCCTCGATGGATTCAAAGTATCGTCCGTCAGTGTTCGGAGTTGGTAACACAATGTAGCCCTTACCGTGCGTCCGTGTGTCAACCGATATACCCAGTAGGTTATACTGTCCTGCCACCTGTTTCACATCGAACTCAGGGACATTGAACACGAACTGGCGACCATTTGGAGTAACGATACGGTGACACTTGACGTTCATTTCTTGCAAGATCGTGTCAATCAATTCTGGTGCGTTCTGACGGTGTGTGCGATCTACGTCCAAGATCATTAGTCCCTCCGGAATCTTGAAACCGAGCCAACCGTTATTGACTTCATTAACCCAAACCTCGGTTATCTTTTGAGAGCGACCTGTGTAATTTGTTTTATTCCATCCTGCTTGGCTTGGAATCGGCTCTTTTGCTTTCTTATAGATTTCGTCAGCCTTGTGCCCTTCATTCTGTTTCGAGTGTCCTTTCAAATGGAATAGAATGGCGTTTGGCGATACATTGTTGATTAGCTCATACCAGTGCATTACTTACCATCCTCTTTCAGAACATTTTTTTCGTTTTCCAGTTCGTCTGCTTCCAGTTCGTTTATAAACTCTGTCAAGTCTTCACCAACCATTTCTATGAAGTCCAGTGCTTCAGAATCGGAGATACTGTACTTTATGGACAGGATTTGTTCATCAAAATGGTTGTGAACGATGTCCCATAGCCAGTCAGCATATTCACGCTTTAGTTCAATTTCTTGCCACAGATCACCAAATGCTTGGATACCGTGTCCTTCAAAGTAGGTGAATGCTTGCTCATGTGTACGTGTCATGATAAATCGCTCCTTTTTAGTTGGTTGGTTACTTACATTGTGATTACTTGCATTTCAATTCCGTGTACAACTTGTTGACCAATACTTCCAATTAGTTTGTCATCGAGCGGTCATCGGCTTGAGCCAGTACTTTCAACTTCACTCTCGTTTCTTCGTTCATGCGTACCATTTCATTTTCCCTCCTTCGTTATCGTTTCGTTTACATTTGACTTACACAGATGTAATCACAGCGAAACTAGAATTTTCACACATTTTCACAATTTCCCGGAAAATATGTCGAAAGAAACGGTTCGATTTTCACAAAGTCATTTGCAACTTCATTTGTTTCACCACCTTGTTGCTCACTTGTCTTACATGGGACTAATCACAGTGAGACTAGATTTTTCACAACAATGGGTGAAAACTTTTTCAATAACTTGTTGCGTTTGTACCTTACGTGAGATATGTCGTGGTGAGAATAGACTTTTCACAACAAAGAGCGAATCTTTTACAAAAACTTGTTGCCTTTGTTTCTTATATGGAGTTAATCGTAGCGAAACTGAATATTTCACAACAAGGGGCGAAACTTTTTCAATAACTTCGTGTTAATAGAATCTCAATGATTGATGCAACTCTCTTACACTTGTATAAGGACCAGAAATCACAAATGGGTATGAAAAAAAGACAATCTCCGTTTTAGAGACTGCCTTTTGACGACTGCTTTTCTTCTATTATATGCTTCTAGCCCAACTGTCTATATCGTATCTCAAGGATTGGCTCGTCATCTGTTCGATCATTGTCACCCCTGTCGATCAGCTTCTTGACAATGTTGTTTCTCTTCACTGTGTCCTTATCATAGGATACCTGAGAGTACATCGGCTTGTTCATCCATTTGTTCAATGACGTACTGCTTGATCACTTGCACCTTATTGCCACGTTGTTTACAGCGCGGTTTATTGGGATATTAAGCTACCTGGCAGGATAGCGCAACAACTGGCTTTAGAAGAGAATAGCAGCAACTTTACAAATTCATTCAACTATGGATACACTGAGAAGAAAAACCTATCATTCGCGGAGGAGTTATTCACGTGTATAATCGCTCAGTTCCTATGGACACTTTACTTCCCCACGTGTTTTACGAGGATGTCGCCGCAGCATCAGCATGGCTTGGGAAAACATTTGGTTTTGTAGAACACTACAACTTCAAGCTACCCGATGGGAGGCTCCATGGGTCATTGCTTCATCTAAGAGATGTTTGGATCATGCTCAAAAGTCCTAGTGGATCGGCAACCAGTCCTTCTAAACTCGGCGGGCTTACGCAGATTCTCATGATTTTCGTCGAGGACATCGAATCGCATTATCAGATTGCCAAGAAGGCTAATGCATGCATCCTAGAAGAGTTAAATATAACGGAATACGGTGAACAACAGTATGTAGCGGTCGATCTCGAAGGTCATCAATGGATCTTCGCGAAGCACATCCGAGATGTTAATCCAGAGGAATGGGGGGGCAGAGCTTGCCACTCCCTAAAAGAATGACAATTCTGACTAAATCATTTGAATGTCCTATTTTAATACAAAATCAATTAATAGGCGTTAATTAACAGTTCGTTGACTAACGAAGAACTTTAGTTGAATAAAGGACCCTTACTGAAGAAGCCTATTATTCAGCTTGCGGGCTGTATGAAAAGGCTTTTACTGGTGTGATAATTTTTAATGTTGAATGAATATGGGGTTATATTACTTGAGAATTATTCAACTTTTTACAGCGGAATTGAAAGCGGAACGATTATCCCATAKAAACGAAACGATGCTATTGCGTTCGTAATAAAACGATTCGTTTTCGTCTAGATAGTCTTCACCCATTCCATGTACGCTGAAACAATCGTTGGGATAGTACATCAAGGTCCATTGCCCCCCGCGTTTTCGGTCAGCGAATACGAAGTAGTGTTTTTTATCTAATTGGTCCCAATGAGCAATGGAGGAAAAGTTGTCCAAAATCAAGTCAATGTCCATYTTCTTTCTTATTTGCATAGCACATCACCTTTTTTTAGTTTWTTGAACCTTAAGCGTAAGCCGGTTCTTYAAGTTTAAGTTTTACTGTTGATAATTGAGGTAATTCATCGAAKGCATACAATTCTGCTAATCTGTTAAGTCTCATATAAACGGCTCTCTTAATAACGGAATCTATCTCGATGATCATACTTTTATTAGCTACGTAATCTTGCAAACTCACCTTAATGAGATAATCGCTGTTTCTTAAAGTGACTGTACGTTGACAAGTTTGGTTATATCCAGTATTCAAAATGTATTTAGACTGCTTTACGGCACTTTGAAAAAGTTCAACACATCTCTCTGAAATTACCATTTCCCTCTGTTTTCCATAACAGTCTTTAATTGTAAGTATATGATTTTTTAGATTAAGGGAATCTTGTTTTAAACCTACAAGTTCGCTAATGTCAACGCCTTCTATTAATAAACTTATGATGATTGCATCTTGTGGGTTAACGCATTGGCTTTCGATGAATTTCAGTTTATCTAATGTTAAGTTTCTCATTAATGTAAGTTATCCTCCTCAGTGTTGGTAATATTTATTACGACTTGTTATATTTTATAACACGTGTCTTTTTTAAAACAGAGCATAAAATAAACAAATAGGTATATGTTTTAACTGAATCTCAAAAAATGATTATTGCTATTTGGATTTTTTTTGGTTAGTTCACAATTAATCTTTTGGTTAATAAAAGAACTTAATTATAATTGAATTATTAAATCGTAATATCAAAGAAAATTCCTTCTTCAAAAAAGCCAATATTCTTTATTGGCTTTACTCCTTTTTGCTTTATTCGGTATAATTTATCGAGGAAATCTAAGAAATGAGATAGAGAATATTGATGAGCCGCAGTTTTGTCTGTATATGAAAGAAATCATTCCGCTAACGAAAAACGTTAGTTCAATGAAAGAGCAATTTTATATTAAAGGGGAATGTTCATTTTGTGGAAGCAACATACATTCAAAAAGATAAAACTCGATTCAGCTATCGTTGATGAAATTATTCAATTACTTAGCTACACTCATGTTAACGGTGGGGTAATACTCTCATGCTTTCAGGTAAACAACAACGATGTATTCGACTCATTACCGATGATTGATAATGAATTTACAGGCTATTTTGAGAATCTTTTGTCTTCTTACGATATTGTTTCTGCACTACCACAATTGAGGATAGTCGCCCCTTTTCATAAAGATGTAGTATTCAATAGGGGCAATCCTTTTACATTTGACGGTGAAATTGCTTCTAGACTTTGTTTTGGTGGTGCATATAGAAGCTTTGAAGGAAGTCCAAGAGAAGCTAAGAAAATTGCGTCTGAGTTGGGTAACATTATTTTTGAAGATAGATACAAAGAATCATTTGTTTTTACAAGTAACAGTGCATGGAGTGACTGGTTCTTTAATATTGCTTGGAAATCTACATGGATTATTTTTGATGAGCATAAGAGTAGATTATGGCTGATTTGTCTAACGGATACTGACTAGATAAAACATGGATTTCATTCAACTACCATGAAAATTAAAAGTCTGGCAGTCGAAGAAAATGAACAGCACTAAAGAAGACGCTGCCCATTCATTTTTAAAAAGTGTAGCGCCAAGGATATAAGGGGCGTAGATCAGGAGACTTCCGAAATCGTAACATTGTAGCCTAAAGTTTCAAGCCTTCGAACCGAATTCCGTACAATTGCTCCAAGTTTTTGCTTATCAAAATAATCCTCACCTAGATCAACATACATTTCTTTTCGTGTAAGTAGATAATAAGCGATTCTTAGCATGGCATGGGCCACTACAATAGCAGCTCTTTTCCTACCTTTTCGTGCTAAAGTTCTCCTATACATAGCACCAAGATAGTTTTTAGAGGAACCTACGGAATGTGCCGCCTCTGTTAGGGCAGATTTCAAATATTTGTTTCCTTTCTTACCTTTAGAAGACTTCCTTTTGCCTGCGCTCTCATTATGTCCGGGTACAACTGCTGCCCAAGAACACAAGTGAGCCGCACTTGGAAATTGCTCTTTAATGTTTGTTCCAATTTCAGCTAAGATTTGTTCAGCCATTCGAGTGGCAATTCCAGGGATAGAATCTAATCGATCTATGTCTTCTTGATCTGAAATAACTCTCTGGGCAACTTCTTGATCTAACATCTCAATTTGTTCTGAAAGGAAATCAATGTGACCTAAAATGGTTTTAAGCATCGAGCGTTGATGAGAATTAACGTAACCTCGAAGAGCGAGTTCGAGTTCATCTTTTTTCTTTTTCATAGATCGTCGAGCGAGGCCTGCTAGTTTTTCAGGATCTTCTTCGCCGTTTGCAATAGCGTTAAGCATGTCCTTAGATGAGACTCCCATAATATCTGAAACCACAGAACCAAGCTTGATGTTTGCTCCTTCTAACACTTTTTGAATCCGATTATGTTGTCTAGCTCGTTCTTCAATAATGCTTCGGCGATACCGAACTAGTTCCCGCAGTTCCCTTTGGTTACGGTTCGGAATGAAGCTCGCCGTTAGCAGCCCATGACGAAGGAGTTGGGCAATCCATTCCGCATCTTTCACATCCGTTTTACGTCCTGGGAGAGATTTCATATGTTGAGCATTTACAACTAAAAATTTAATGTCTTCAGCCTCTAATAGGTTCACTATTGGCTTCCAGAAGACACCTGTACTCTCCATCGCTACGTGAGTACAGCCATGTTTTTTAATCCAGTCAATTAACTGGAGTAGAAATACGGTTTTAGTAGAGAACGTTTGAATCTCCTTTCCTTCGGGTGTCATTGTACATGCAGTAATGGAATCTTTATGAACATCCATGCCACATGCGCGCTCAATGAGTATATCCATTGAAATTGTCCTTTCTCCGGCTTTGAATTGGGGGCTGGTGCAACAACCAAAATAGGATTAATCTACCATGAGTGCTTCCCGAAGGAGCGACATTCTGTGATGCACCGTGGTCGGTGGAGTCAGACTAACGGATGGGCTCTAACGCACCATAGTTGATCGACCTTCCTCACCCAGCCGTAGTAGAAGTATTGACGGATTTTATCCATTTTCATCTTCTGTGGTGCAGCGCTGATCTTGCGCTGCATGAAAGGCTAACGGGCAGTTTAGTTCAAGAAGGAACTTTCCAAAAGAAGGTTATGGAACCRAAATCTAATATAAAAGAGGAATGAAATGGAGTTAGATATTTTAATTAGTAACCTTTAAAATAAAGGTGTGAAGTTGGTAGTTGAGCCGGTGAGATAGATGAAAGGAGATGAAAGAATGACAATTATTCAAGTTAATTTTGACGTACCTGATGAAATTTATATGAAGATTTTAACTGGAGAGTATATAAGAACTGGAGGCGTTCTACGTCATAATACAGGTAGACACAAAGGGCAATTTGTAGACTTTCTTGAAGAAGTCAACTTGAATGAAGATAAAATATGGAGTATGGGAGCACGGGTTTTAAATTTTCCATGAATAATACAGCTCTTATTATAGCAGGGTTTGAAATAGCAAAAGCTATTGGCACTGGAATTAAAAGTAGGGCAAAGAAAAATCAAGAGCCTTCAATGAAAAATCGAGAGCCTTATGAGGTTGTAAAATTTAGAGAGGATCTAAAGGTCTACCTAAACGCTGTGCGCAAGGGTGCTCTTACAATGGAGATAATTACAGATGTGATGGCACGTTTGGGTGACCTGAAAATGCATTCTGATTCTGAAAAAATCAGCATTGTACTTTCAACGGACGAGTTGGATGTGCTTGTGAATCTAATGTTTGAGTATACAAAAAAACTTGCAGCAGACAATGCGATTAAACTAACCAGTCTAGAGAAAGAAACACCTTCGCAATCTGAGAATGCAATCATTAAACTGCAGCGTAATCTTGAAGCACAAAAGCGCATTTTTGAACTGGCTTCTTTAGATTATAGCAAGAGTGAGCAAGCCATCTTATGCAACAAATATGAAACAGTGACGTTTTTGGAATGAAGTAAAGAAATGGAGTGATTTATTGAAATGAAAGGTGTCGGAATCGGTGTTTTCATAAGCGTTGGAACTGCATTAGGTGTCGCGTTTGGAGCAGCATTTGATAATGTAGGTCTTGGAATTGTTTTCGGAATTTTAGTCGGATTAGTAATCGGGTTGTTTAGAAATAGCAAAAATAAAGACCAATGATTAAATCATGCCATTCACCTAACTTTATTTAATTAATTGAGATATTCGAGTTTATCGTTTTATTGAATAAAGGTTCAATGGGTGAAGTTATTGTTCAACTAATGGGACACGATAGTGGAACAGCAGCGGTTGCTTCGGCAGCCGTTTTTGTTTGTTACGCTAACGGGCAGTTTAGCGCAACATTAGTTTGTTTTTAGCGTCCTAATATAAGAAGAAAATAACGTCGTACCAATGAAGGAGAAATGTTTATGAAAAAAGTGATTCTTTTGTTGGTTTCGAGTTTATTCCTTTTATTTTCTGGTTGTACAGATAACGGATACAAATCAATTGAGGAAGCCATGCAAAGTGAAGGAATACAAAATAAACAGATTTATCATAAAGAAGAAGTGAAAGATAGCATCATTTTAATCTATGAAAATCCTAATGGAGGCGTAGATGCTGGAATTGTTTATAAGGTTGGGAACAAATATAAATGGGGCTTTGGAGGAGGCGTATCGTCCCCTTCTACCGAAATGGATGTTGCTTGGAATTGGGTTAACCTTGATTCCAATGCAAAGGATGAAGATAAGCAATATCAGTTTTATATTGGCATAGTAAAGGGACAGTCGATTACCAGACTTCATATCGAACATATAGGCTCAAGCAAAAATATTGATAAAGATGCTGAAATAGTCGAACTAAGTGATGGGACTAAACTATGGTTTGCATTGCAAAATAAATACAGTAAAGTTCAACCTGGATTTATCTTGAATGGTTTTGATAAAGATGGTAAGAACATGTTTCATTATGAAGCTGAGCAATCCATTCATTGAACTACGGGCAGATTAGCATAGTTTCAGAATTTTTGGGCATAAGTACAATGTAAACATTGGAGACAAAGTATGTTGCTGGAGTTGATAGTTATCATTCTTAAAGATGGACTAATGTTTATAGCCTTCTTTTTATTGTATAGGTTAATAACATTCATTGGAGGTCGGTTTATCAAGCCAATTAGAACCTGCTCATTATGGGTTTCGCTTGTATTAATTGCGGTTGTTTTGGTAACGGTTATTGGAGGAAGCTGGGCTATAGGCGTTGACCATGAAAATCTATTTACTCTATTTGTTGCAGCGGTTTTGTTAAGCTTTATTGATATTTTATTCCCCGTTAAGCAAAGGATTCCAAATAAAGACGATTCCAACCATTTGTAATCCCTTCGGATACCTTCGGATACGCATCGCTAAACTAACGGGAAACGATAATTGAGGATCTTGCTCTATGGCAGATCTTCTTTTGTTCACTAGAGCACCCTTAGTAATATTTCTATTACCTCTGCCAAAAGAAAAAAGCCCTTGGGATGCTTTCCCTTGGACATGTTCACCAATGCTTAAAAATTAACCATTAAAAGTAAACAATTCTTTTTTCGTAACACGAGAGCTTTCGAAGTTTAATGAGGTGGGATTATTAAATAAACTTTCTAAAGATTAATCTATTTCATACTCGCTCCACTTTAGGCATAGCTCTGCCCTCAATACATCTTGATATCTAATCCAATCCCAATCCTCTACCCCACTAAACGGATCAACAATGTCCAAACGAAATTCACTTTGCTTGCTACGTGAGACTATACCTGAAACTGTTCGTGACTGGTACTTGTCGTAAATAGTGAGTTGAACAGTCCTTTTGTAAATTTGGGATTGGCTAATTGTAGCAGAAATGAAATGGATTTCTTGCTCATCGAGCGCTTGTCGCTGAATACATTGCTTTGCTTTCTGACCTCTGATTGCGGATTCTTTATGTTGAGGAAGCATCATTCGACTTGATTCCCATAGACCATTCATTTCTAGTTTTTTGCTCATCTATAATGCCCCCCAATTTTACCGGCCCTGTCCGTAGCTAATCCTGCTTTCATAAGACTCGAAGCACGTATGATTGCTGTATTTCCAAAACGGTCTTTAATGCCATCCAACACACGATCAAGTTCGCGCAGTTTCGTCACATCTTCAAACAGATCAAGTTGAGTAACTTCTTCCTCTGCAAGAGTTCCCAAAGTAACGCCTACCTTTCGCACGGGCAATCCGTTCCAATTACGACGAAATATTTCGCGCACCGAGTCGTAAACTTTCAAGGTATGATTCGTACTCATTGGCATCTTACGCTGTTGACTGAAACCTGTTGGAGAGTCATAAGGCGAACACATACAGAAAACATGGACTGTCCCGCTTGTAAACCCCTTCGACCTAGCATCGCGGCACACCTCTTCCGTTAACTCCAACAGTATTACGTCAACCTCTTCAACCGTCACATAATCGCGAGGGAGCGTCATAGCGTGGCCGATAGATTTTGGTGCGATATCAAAAGTTCCAGGCGTAACTGGACTATCGTCTAATCCGTTTGCCGTTCTCCACATAACTTCCGCTTGAATATCCGATTGTTTTCCGAACCGTGCTCGGAATTTCTGTTTAAGTGTCGCTAATGGGGTTTTAGCCACATGCCCTATCGTAGTCATACCAAGTGCGACAAAGTGCCGCGTCATTCGAGAGCCAACTCCGTACATTTTATCGATAGTTAACGGCCACAGGAATCGCTCAACATCATC
>NZ_JBFUHL010000053.1:0-32621 GCF_056402415.1 Paenibacillus sp. P4_A9 | reverse complement strand
GTTGCAAATTCAACATATACTTATAATTGCCCTTATCGATGATGACAGCTTCTTGTTCCTCTAGTGACGTTTGTGTTTCCTCCAGAATTTGTCTTACACGTGAAGCTACCGTATCATCAACCTCATAGCAGCAKGCTCCGATCGAGGGGCCGATAGCGGCACGGATATCAGAGGGCTGACTACCAAAAGTATGTGTCATTAAGGATATTGTAGCCATGGAAATGTTTAACACAGATCCTTTCCAACCTGCATGCGCTAAACCAACTACTTGCTGAACAGGATCATAGAAATACAAAGGTACACAATCCGCGAATTGTGCGCAGAGAACGATCCCTTTCTCCTTCGTAATAAAACCATCCTTCGCTTGAAGCGCAGTTTCTCTGCGATCACGCCCCATGCCTTGCTCGTTTAGACTGACGATTGCGATGTCTTTCCCATGTACTTGTTCTGCATAAGTAAAAGACGTAAAGGACTGTCCTAAGGCATCAGCAATGCGCTCACGATTATGTACAACATCATCTCGGATATCGTTAACATGGAGTCCGCAATTTAGAGAAGCGAAGGGTGCCTGGCTTACTCCTCCTAAGCGAGAGGTAAAGCCCGCAGTTAATTCAGGAAATGAAGCTAGCCATGGTGCTATGTGTAAAAGGACCGGCTGATCCTCGTTAGATACGTTAGATTGTACGACAAATGGTTCCAAAGCCAATCTCCTCCATCCTGTCTTGTGTACCTCTACTTTAGCACACAAAATGAAAAGACACACGATGGCTGATAGGCTGCCTTAGTTACTAAGCAGCCTCATCCCGTGTGCCTAACCTCAATTCCGAAATTGACGATTAAATTCATATACCCCTTCGGTGTCATCCGTTTGACGGTACGGCCGAACGTCTTCTAGCTTCACGAGCACAACATCAGCACCAATTTTCACGATATGCTTCCAAGGAATAATGACATCAGTCCCTGTTCCGAATAATCCAAAAAATCGGCTCTGATTCGGCACAACAATAGACTCGATTCGTCCTTGGCGCAGGTCAAGCTCCAAATCACTGATTTGTCCAAGCTTTTTACCGTCCACAATATTAATTACATCCTTCGTCTGGAAATCAGATATTTTCATGAGGCCTATCACCACATATCTCATTAGAATTTGTACTGATTTTTCTATTAGTATATGTGCCTAATGGGCAAAATGTCCTTATCCGCGAAAAAAGACCTTCACGGCTTGTCTACCAAGGCCGATCCAGTCTTTGTAAATTGCACTTAGGATTTCACATGCTTCTGCATCTGACAAATCGCTGATTTCTCTAGCCTTGAGACCTGCGCTTGAGAAATGCCAATCTCATCTGCTACTTCCATCTGGGTCTTGCCATCAAAGAAGCGCATAGATAGAATCATCTTCTCTCTGGCATTCAGCTTTTGCATCGCTTCTCGCAATGCGATACCCTCAATCCATGACATGTCCTTATTACGCTCATCGCTTATTTGATCCATGACATAGATGGGATCGCCCCCATCATGATAAATGGGCTCAAATAAGGATACCGGATCTTGAATAGCATCGAGCGCGAACACGACATCTTCTTTGGGTACATTCAAAGCTTCAGAGATTTCATAAATAGATGGCTCGCGTGAGTTCTGATTCGTCAGACTGTCTCTAACTTGTAATGCTTTGTAAGCAATATCTCTCAAGGAACGAGAAACGCGAATCGGGTTATTATCTCGTAAGTAGCGGCGTATCTCACCTATAATCATAGGTACAGCATAGGTCGAGAATTTGACATTTTGACTTAAATCAAAGTTATCAATGGCTTTCATCAAACCAATACAGCCAACTTGGAAGAGATCGTCCACATACTCTCCACGATTGTTGAACCGTTGAATCACACTCAGTACCAACCTTAAGTTGCCATTGACCAATTTCTCTCTTGCAGTTCGTTCCTGTTTAGTTTGCAGGTCAGTGAACAACTCACGCATCTCTGCATTGGTCAGCACAGGCAGTTTGGCGGTGTCAACTCCACATATCTCAACTTTATTTCGGGTCACCGTGATTACCTCCCAAGGAGAAACATTACTGTTAATTATCCCCGTGAGCGGTCGATTTATTCCTGCCCTATCCCCTATTCAGCCACTTGACAAAAGTGTACCAACTCGCTCTCACCCGTGACTGCTGAACAATTTCGACATTTCCTGCCAAAAAAAATTTTAGACCATCTTGTTAAATTCTTTACGAAGCCTCTTTATGATCCGTTTTTCCAATCTGGAGATATAGGATTGCGAAATACCCAGCAGATCTGCAACGTCTTTTTGCGTCTTTTCTTCCCCATCCTGCAGCCCGAAACGAAGCTCCATGATAATACGCTCGCGTTCACTAAGCTTATCAAGCGCTTTATGTAAAAGCTTCCGATCGACTTGCTCTTCGATGTTGCGATAAATCGTATCATTCTCTGTTCCTAATACATCGGATAACAGAAGTTCATTGCCGTCCCAGTCAATATTCAACGGTTCATCAAACGAGACTTCCGTTCGAATTTTACTATTTCTGCRCAAATACATCAGAATTTCATTCTCAATACAGCGGGAAGCATAGGTTGCCAGCTTAATCTTCTTCTCGGGATCGAAGGTGTTGACTGCTTTGATGAGGCCGATGGCCCCGATCGAAACCAAATCCTCAATGTTAATCCCCGTATTTTCGAATTTCCTCGCTATATAGACAACCAATCTCAGGTTTCGCTCAATCAGCATAGCTCGAATAGCCGCGTCCCCGGATGGTAACTTTTCCAATAAGTATTCTTCTTCTTCACGTGTAAGCGGTGGTGGCAATGCTTCACTACCACCTATGTAATAGATTTCCTCACCTTTGAGACCCAGTAACATCAAAATGCGATAATACGCTAGTTGAAAAAGCAGTTTCCACTTCAAGAACATGTTAGTTTCCT
Organism: Paenibacillus sp. P4_A9; assembly: GCF_056402415.1. Classification (NCBI taxonomy): domain Bacteria; kingdom Bacillati; phylum Bacillota; class Bacilli; order Caryophanales; family Paenibacillaceae; genus Paenibacillus; species Paenibacillus sp. P4_A9. Next base: position 29,685 of record NZ_JBFUHL010000053.1, on the reverse strand, counting down.
CCTAAGCGTTTTGCTGTGGCAAAACTTTCTTCGTAAGCGTACCTTAAGTTTTGCCATAGCAAAACTGTCATCGTAAGCAAAAGCTGCTTTTTTCATTGGAAATCTTGCAATAATTACAGTGAAAGCGCTATCCAGTTGAAATCAATGCAGGATGGATAATCGCTTGATAGGAACCATCGCTGCAGAGCTTTCCTCCGTCTAGTCCGATAAGTACCTTCGTTGCCTCCAATTGCGAATCATTATGAGTGATCACCACCTTATCGGGCTTTATAGCCAGCATGAATTGCGTATTCCGGTTGACACCACGGTAAGGTACGAGACGCAAACGATCCTGCCAAATAAACTCTTCTACACCCAAGCCGCTAATGATTTGATCCACATCTGCTGATCTTATCCTTTGAAGCCACTGGGCAGGCAGGACATCTCCCCATTCCGATACCTCCATAACCATAACAGGGGTACGCGTTAATGGGTCATAAAGTTGATTACCCGTATCGATCAAGCCTTTGCAGGTGGCAATGAAATCCCCCACATAAATCGTGACCTCTGCCAAATAAGTTGTCATAACCTCGCGTTGCTTTGTACTTTGGAACACGGTTCGAAACCACCAAACAAGAGGAAGCAACAAAATGACCACAAACAGGATACTACCGATTTGAAATTGAAAGACGGCAACGCCAGATTGGGTGAATACAATTCCCTTCATCACATCAGAGGAAGATGCAAGCACATAATGGATTCCGAACAACCCTCCGGCAACAGCGAAATTGATGAGCAGAAACGTCCCCATGTTCCTTAATAAATTTTGTAACGAGCCGTAGCCAAAAGCGGTCATAATCATGCATGTACATAACATACATTTCACAGAAAATGTAAAAAGCAATGTTGGAACTGGTAAAAAAATCATCACGACATACAAAGCTCCTAAAGCTGCTGAAAGCGCGATCCTCCACCATTTGAACGCTATTTTCCGCGTTTTCGCCGTGACGATGAGTAAGGCCGCATCCACTAGAAAGTTCAGCAGGAAAATGAGATCCGCATAGACGACCATACCATGCCTCACCTCCAAGACGGACACTATCTAGCAAATTCGTGACGAAACTTTAAGGTTCTAAATCAGTATATTGGATTCCAAGTTCAAAGTCTGTCTAAACTTGCTAGTAGGAACCTACTTTTTTTGTCAGTTGACGCGGCCTCGTCCTGATGAGAAAAGCTTATAGAACAACAAAAAACCGAAGCTTCTACATCAAGTAGGGCTTCGGTCTCTAGACACATATTGTGTAATTATTTGTCAGTATTCCGTCCACGGTTACGCAAGAAAGTCGGAATATCCAATTGATCATTCGATGGCTGTGCGCCAAATGGTTTGAGATTATTCAATCGGTTGTCAGGAGCTGCCGTCTCTGGCTGTCCTGGTGATACCGGACGTTTGATAGACTGATGAATTGGAGCTGCTTTATGCTCGAAACCAGTTGCGATAACGGTAACTAGAATCTCATCCTTCAGCTTCTCGTCAATAACAGCACCGAAAATCATATTAACTTCGATATCCGATGCAGATGCCACGATATCAGCGGCCTCATTTACTTCGTACAAGCTAAGGTTCATACCGCCTGTGATGTTCATCAAAACACCACGTGCGCCTTCGATCGAAGTTTCTAGCAAAGGACTGGAGATCGCTTTTTTCGCTGCTTCAGCTGCACGATTCTCACCAGTCGCTACGCCGATCCMCATAAGGGCCGAACCGCGCTCTGTCATAATCGTTTTTACATCGGCAAAGTCCAAATTGATAAGTCCTGGTACTGCGATCAAATCAGAAATCCCTTGAACACCTTGACGAAGAACATTATCCGCTTCGCGGAACGCTTCAAGCATTGGTGTCTTTTTATCGACGATCTCAAGTAGTCGGTCGTTCGGGATAATGATAAGCGTATCAACTTTTTCTTTCAATGCAGCAATCCCTGCTTCTGCTTGTAGAGAGCGTTTGCGTCCTTCGAATGTAAACGGTCGTGTCACAACACCTACAGTAAGTGCACCTACTTCTTTGGCAATTTCCGCTATGACTGGGGCTGCTCCTGTACCTGTACCGCCGCCCATACCTGCCGTTACGAAAACCATATCAGCGCCGCGAAGCGTATTCAGAATCGTCTCCCTTGACTCTTCTGCTGCTTTYTTCCCGACTTCAGGGTTCGCACCTGCTCCTAAACCGCGGGTCAATTTATCGCCGATTTGCAATTTATGTACAGACTTGGCCAAATGAAGCGCCTGTGCATCCGTATTGACGGTAATAAATTCAACGCCCTTTACCCCGTTTTCAATCATGCGATTCACTGCATTGCTACCGCCGCCACCAACGCCAATGACTTTAATTTGAGCCAATTGGTCTAAATCCATATCAAATTCAAACATATGTGCCATATCCCCCTAACTTAACGTTCACTAAATGAATTCACTGAAGAAATTTTTGACCCGTTCAACCCAACCTGGCTTTTGACTATCGGAGGATTTTTTGGTAGTCTTCGTTGCCAGTTTCTTAGAAAAACCAGTATTACGATTCCTCAAAGATTTGGCGACAGATTGAATAATACCGACACCACTTGTGTAGGATGGATCACGTACCCCGATGAAATCAGGCACTGCAATACGAACAGACGTGGCAAGTTCGTTTTGTGCAATCGCCAGCATACCAGGCATACAGACAGTTCCACCCGTAAGGACATAGCCACCTGCTAGATTACCATAGCCTAAACGATGAACTTCCGCACGAATCAACTGGAAAATCTCTTCCACGCGCGGTTCAATGATATTTGCTAGATCCACTTGCGAGAACTCTTTTTCAACATTGCTGCCCATTCTCGTTACTTTAAACACTTGATCAGGCGCTGAATCTTCTACGGAAGCACAACCATATTTCAACTTGATTTTCTCCGCAATATCTAATTGCGTATGAAGACCAATGGAGATATCATTGCTGATAAATTCTCCGCCGATTTGAATCGTTGACGTAGCGACTAAATTACTCTCATCAAACACAGCAATTGTCGTTGCACCGGCACCAATATCAACCAGCACGGTTCCTACAGCCTTCTCATCTTTGGAAAGAGCCAAGTTTCCAGAAGCGTGCGACATTAAAATAAGTCCCGTAACCTTCAGTTCGGATTTTTCCACAACACGAGTTAAATTATGTATGCTCGTTTTGGATCCAGTAATAATCGTCGCTTCTACTTCTAAACGAACACCGATCATACCGCGTGGATCATTAATACCTTCTTGTCCATCAACCAAATATTGCTTAGGTACAACTCCAACTATTTCACGTTCGGGAGGTAAGGCGATGACTCTTGCCGCTTGAATGACGCGATCAATATCTTCTTCTCCGATTTCACGGTCTTCATTTGAAACAGCAACGACACCGTGACTAGATTGAAGAGAAATATGATTCCCTGAAATTCCAACGTAAACCTCGGAAATTTGTATACCGACCATTCGTTCTGCATGATCTATGGCACTGCGAATGGAATGTACAGTTTGATCAATATCAACGATTGCGCCTTTACGAATACCCTCTGACTCGGCAGATCCCACTCCTATTATATTAATGGTTCCGTTAACAACTTCCCCAATAATAGCTCGAAYTTTGGATGTACCGATGTCTAAACTAACAATGATATCATTGTTGCTCAAGCCCCTGGCACCTCCTGTAACTTAGGTAAAATTGCAAAATCTTCATAAATACTTTTATACGTATTCCACACAACCGCCATATTCCCTCTTTTTTCTACATTTTTTTTGCATTTAAAAACCAGCTTGAAATTCTCATCTTATTGTTGTGAAGTGCAAACATTCTCGTCTAGTAAATATATGAAAAAATACAGTAAGCAGATAGAGCCTATTTAACCATAAAACTAATTTTAACATTTTTTTCAGAGATTGAGTAGTCTTAGCTGCGTTTTTTTGTTAGTAACCCCACACTATGGCAGTTGTTACGGTTTTGGTGTTGGTTTCGGCGTAATCTTGGGATCTGCTTTGGGCTCTCCGCTTGTTGCAAATGGCGTATGATATTCGACTTCGAGCATGGTGATGACCCCATTCGTAATGTGATCCTCTACTAAACCAGCAATATAACCTGGCAAATTATCAATCTTATCCGGCAGATAGGCGATCGTTGTGTGGATCTCGAATTGTGATCGCGTATAAATCTTAATTTTGTCAGGGTATGATTCCGAAGGATCAGGCTTAATCTCAGAAACATCGGATAACGCACTCTGCGGGATTTCGTCTAGTACTTTACAAAGTGCAACTTTGTTAGGGTCATTATCGCTCCACCCCGTTAAAATTGGCATATCAAGCGGGATACCGCTTCCAACAGGCAGTAGAATGACACTGCCATCTGCAAGCACTGCTTGCTTTTTACCGTCAGGATCAATTTGAAATGCAACTTTCGGGAATTCTTCTACCTGAATGTGAATCACACCTGGAAAGGTCTTCTTCACGGTGGCATTTTTGATCATTGGAACCTTAGATATCCGCTCTCCAATTGTCTTTGAGCTCACTGCAAAAAAGCGGTCTCCTACGGCAACTTGACTAGCTTGTCCAATAATTTCAGAGGCTAATAATACATTTCCCTCAACCTCAACACGACTAATGCGACTTAGAGAAGATTGGAAAAACAAAATAATAAGCACCGTTATGAAAAAAATGATCAAAAATGAGAGCAGCTTCCGATTCGTACGCGTTCGCGGCTTAGGTACAGGCAGCGTAGGTACTTTGTTATCTTCGGACAAGAGGGGCACCACCTATTAGTATTTATGACTGTTGAAATGGAAAACCGTGAATCCCCTCCTGCTCGCAGGAAGGGATACGCGATTGTCACGCAAAATATTACTCACTGCGAACCGGAGCTTGACGAAGCACAGAGGCCCCAAGTCTGACTAGCATATGTTCTATCCTATCATAGCCTCTATCAATGTGATGAATTTGTTCAACGATCGTTGTGCCATGCGCTGCTAGACCGGCGATTACAAGAGCAGCACCAGCCCGTAAATCAGTTGCTTCAACCGTAGCCCCATACAACCTTGGCACACCGCGGATAAAGGCCGCATTCATATCTACGCGAATATCTGCACCCATTCGGGACAGTTCATCCACGTGCTTAAATCTACCTTCAAATATCGTTTCTTTCATCACGCTTAGTCCATCTGCTAGAGATAAAAGCACCATGACTTGTGATTGTAAATCCGTCGGGAACGATGGATGAGGCGAAGTCACGATACGTTCAACTGCCTTAGGTCTTGTCGGGCAGCTTACATGTATTATATCACCGTCTGCGATGATTTGAACACCTGCACGCTTAAGCACGTGGATGACCGAGGTTAAATGAGCAGGGTTTACTCTTTCCAAAGTAATATTCCCTTTGGTTGCCGCAGCAGCCACTAGAAACGTACCTGCCACAATGCGATCTGGAATAATCCGATACGTGCAAGGAGAGAGCGTTGTAACCCCGCGAATGGTAATGGTATCCGTCCCTGCGCCAATAATGTCAGCGCCCATCGCGTTCAAGAAATTTTGCAAATCCTGAATCTCTGGTTCACGTGCAGCATTATAAATCGTAGTGGTGCCTTCCGCTTTCACGGCGGCCATCATAATATTCTCGGTCGCCCCTACACTTGGAAAGTCCAGGAAGATTTCATTACCTTGCAGTGCTTCTGCGGTACAAACAATTTTATTGGCGAATTCTTCAATGTCAGCTCCAAGAGCCTGCAAGCCTTTGAGGTGCAAATCGATCTTACGTTCGCCGATCGCACAGCCGCCGGGTTGATACACGGTGACACTGCCGAATCTAGCAAGTAGCGGACCCATGAGAAAGATGGAAGATCGCATTTGACCCATCAATTCTTCGGGGATGTGGGAGGAATGAACTGTGGATGTTGTGATGGTTACCGTATCTCCTTGCTGCTCGGCTCGACAACCTAGCGCACGAAGAATGCGCAGCATGGTGTCGATATCGAGCAGATTAGGAACATTGTGTAAAGTATGCGTGCCGCTAGCAAGTAAGCAGGCAGCTAAAATTGGTAATGCGGCGTTTTTCGCGCCGTGTATCTGGATGGCTCCCGTGAGAGGTCTTCCACCTTCGATAACGAGCTTCTCCAAAATTCCACCTCCGATTTACCTCTCACCCATTACCAGAACTTCAGGTACTAGCTTGATATCGTACGCTTGCTCTACGATCTGCTGTACTTCGTTGATAAGAGTGAGAACGTCCTCGGCTGTAGCTTCTCCCGTGTTAACAATGAAATTGGCGTGAAGCATAGAGATTTCTGCTCCACCGACACGTTTGCCTTTCAGGCCTGCTTCTTCGATGAGCTTCGCTGCGAATCCCCCTTCGGGGTTGCGGAATACGCTTCCTGCGCAAGCTAATTGGAGCGGTTGCGTGCGGAGTCGCCGATCTCGGTAAGCCGCCATGGCCCCTGCGATTTCGTTGCGGTCTCCAGGCTGTAATTCAAAGACAGCCTCTGTTACAATGCCAGGCAATGTGTGCAAAATAGAATGTCGATAAGCATATTTTAAATCTTCTGCTTGCATGACGACCAATTCCCCTGTATCCAGGATGACTTCAGCCTGCTTGAGTATGCGTGACACATCGGACCCATGAGCCCCTGCATTCATGTAGACGGCGCCTCCCACAGTACCGGGGATCCCTGAAGCAAACTCCAGTCCGGTCAAACCTTCTTTGGCTGCGAGTACGGACAATTTAATGAACGAATAGGAACCACCAGCGAAGACCATCGCGCCCTCAAAGCGAAGTGTATCTAACGTCTGACCGAGCTTAATAACAACGCCTCGAATTCCTTTATCTCGGATTAACAAGTTGGAGCCTCGACCAATAATGGTCCAAGGTACGCCACGCTCATGGAGAAACTTGATCGCAGCAGCAACCTGCTCTTTGGAGTGTGGAATAATCAAGCAATCAGCCGGACCGCCGATTTTCCAAGTGGTGTAGGGAGCCAGTCGTTCATTCGTTCTTATCTCGCCAATATTTGATGCCTTTAAGTCGGCTATTAACTTCTGCATGGGAAAACCTCCTTCACAGAACGTAGGGCGAAATGTAAGTTCTAACAGTTAGAAGTTCCAACATTTCATTCATAAGGAGTTGGGCGAAGTTGGCCGGTCTTCGTTCCTTGATCACTTATGAAGCCTTAGGTGTCTGTCACGGTTATAGTGTAGTTTATGTAAAATCGGATAGAGTGTGACAATCGCCTATAGGCTTTAACAAAATCACAACGATTTGCTATGCGCTTCAATCAGCTTCACGATGGCAGCAACGGCGTCGCTCTCATTGCGCGATTGCATCGCTGCTTTATAAGCCTCACGGTTCTTATACAGCGCTTCGACATGTTCAGCTAGTTCATCAGCGGTTAGATCCTCTTCTTGGATCACATCGGCATAACCAGCCTTCTGGAAGGATGCTGCATTCAGAATCTGGTCTCCTCGACTTGCTTGTCTGGAAAGCGGGATTAACAGCATTGGCTTTTCCAAGCCTAGAAATTCGAAAATAGAGGTTGCCCCTGCTCGAGAAATGACAAGATCCGTCATTGCCAATACGTCAGGTAGCTCCTCGTTCAAGTACTCGAATTGCTTATAGCCACGGGTTTGAAAATGTTCCGTAGACACATTGCCTTTGCCGCATAGGTGCACAATTTGAAATTGCTGGAGTAAACGCCCCAGGTTCGTGCGTACAGCTTGATTAAGCACTTGCGATCCTAAACTTCCCCCCATGACTAGTATCACAGGCTTCTGAGAATGAAAATCACATAGCTGAAGGGCACGCGCTGCTTTCCCACTACCCATATGTTCACGGATGGGCAAGCCAGTAAGTACGGACTTTCCACCTTTTATATGCGAAAGTGATTCTGGAAACGTCACACAGACCTTCGTTGCAAATGGGATGGAAATTTTATTTGCAAGCCCTGGTGTCATATCGGATTCATGGATGATAACTGGAATGTTGTTCATGCGACTTCCAAGAACGACTGGAACGGAAACGAACCCGCCTTTCGAAAAGACAATGGCGGGCTTCAAGCGTTTAAGCAACCGATACGATTCATAAACACCTTTCATGACTTTGAAGGGGTCTTTTATATTTTTGAGATCAAAATAGCGTCGTAATTTCCCTGATGAGATCGGGTAAAAAGGAACCCCTTCTCGATCAATTATATCTTTTTCAATACCAGTAGCCGAGCCTATGTACTTGATTTCCCAACCTAGTTGCTTCAACTTATGCATCAGCGCTAGATTTGGGGTAACATGGCCTGCGGAGCCACCTCCAGTAAAAACGATCGTCTTCATTCCCCTGTCACCTCGAATAGCGGGATATATTAAGCAGGATGCCAACAGATGTCAGCATGAGTGTCAATGAAGACCCTCCTGCACTTATGAATGGCAGCGTAATACCGGTTACTGGAAACATCCCAATAACAACGCCAATATTAATAATAACTTGAACGGCGATCATGCCGATAATTCCAACAGCAATTAAGCTGGCAAACGTATCTGGTGACGTGATGGCTGCCCGCATCCCCCGCCATACTAGGATGGTGAAGAGCAGCAGGACCAATGTGCCGCCAATAAAACCAAGTTCTTCAGCAATGATGGAAAAAATAAAATCAGTTTGCGGCTCTGGCAAGTAACTATACTTCTGCCGACTCATCCCTAATCCAAGGCCTACAAGTCCACCAGGTCCAATTGCGTATAGGGATTGAATAGATTGATAGCCTGCGCCAAGCGGATCCTGCCATGGGTCTAGAAAGGCTGTTATCCGTTTAAGGCGATAAGGCGCGGCGATAACAAGTCCTATAAAACCAGCAACTCCTATCATACCTAGATAGGAGAGATGAAGCAATCTCGCACCTGCCGTATAAATGATCAATAGGGAAGCCCCTACGAGAACAACACCCGTTCCCAAGTCAGGTTGAAGCATAATGAACCCGAACGCCAACCCCATAATTCCTAGTGGCGGCATCAACCCTTTGGTCAGGAGCGTTATCTTGGATTGATTCTCAGATAGCATTTTGGAAAGAAAGAGTATCATCCCTATTTTCATAAATTCAGAAGGTTGAATCCCGAAAGCCCCGATACCAAGCCAGCTTCTGGCACCCCCACGGATTACCCCAATACCAGGAATCAATACGATGATCAGCATACCAAAGCAAATAAACAGCGCTAATTTTGCAAATCGTTTCCATACCAGATAATCAACATTCATCGTGAAGAACATCGCCACAATGCCCAGAACAGCGAAAATTAGTTGTCTTTTTAAATAATAAAAAGAATCGCCAAATTCACGAAACGCAAGTACACTACTAGCGCTGTAGACCATAATAACGCCGATTGTCAAAAGCAGCAAGGTCGGAATAATAATCCAAATGTCAGGAGCGGAGCGTGCTTTACCCATTACAGACACCTCTTTGTCAGTTGTGGGCCGTCCATAAAAGTGGATAAGCCCTACTTAAAGGTTATGCACGGACTCCTTAAACATGCGTCCCCTGTCCTCATAGGATGGAAACATATCCCAACTTGCACAAGCAGGTGATAGAAGAACGATGTCCCCTTGCTCACTCATTTGCCAGGCAAGCTGCACGGCTTGTGAAACCGCGTCCGCTGCATCCTTAGCAGTATCGACGGTTTGAACCTTGCTAATCCCTGCCAATTCAGCAATATGGCTAATTTTCTCTCTTGTTTGCCCTAAAGTGACAATTCCTTTGATGCGTTCGCGGAAGGTTGGCAACAGTTCCATGTAATCCGAACCACGATCCAAGCCGCCAGCTATCAAAATTACGGGTTGATTAAAAGCTTCAATCGACACCACAGAAGCAGCTGAATTCGTTGCTTTTGAATTATTATAAAAGGTTACGCCATCTAATTCTCTCACAAGCTCTAGACGGTGTTCTACGCCCTTGAAGCTTCTGAGCACACCAGCAATCGTCGATAGTTCAACTCCTGCTGTAATCGCCGCTGCAGCGGCTGCTAGCGCGTTCTCCACGTTAAAGCTGCCTGGAATGCCCATTTCGGAAGATGGCATGATGGATTGAATCGATGCCTGACCGTTCGCATAGACAAGACAGTTCGTTTCCGCATCAAAATAGACGCCAAACGAAAGCTTTTCTTTCATCGAAAAATGGAACTGCTTCGCCTTCAGGCTTGGCATAAGACGTCGGCATACTTCGTCATCCCAATTTAAAATCGCTGTGTCGGCTGCTGTTTGATTGTCGAATAGTTTCGCCTTTGAGGCGATATAGTCTTCCATGGAGCCATGATAATCCAAATGCGTTTCGTATAAATTCAACAGGAGTCCAATCGTTGGACGGAATGATGTTGTACCTTTTAATTGAAAAGAGCTTAATTCCACAACCATCCAATTGTCAGCTGTTACCTCAGGTGTCGCTTCCGTAAGCGCACGACCAATGTTACCTGCTACAACAGGCTTCAAGCCCGCCGCATCCAGCATCAAGCCGATTAACGTAGTTGTCGTTGTTTTCCCATTGGAGCCTGTGATCCCGATGATTGGCGCTTCACAGAATTGATACGCAACCTCAACTTCTGTTACAACCTCAATGCCCAGCTCTTCTGCTTTGCGAATAGGCTCTACCGCATAGGGAATCCCTGGGTTTTTGACAACTAGCGCAACCCCTTCATGGACGAGGGACTCGGGATGAAACCCACAAACAACAGAAATACCCAGAGCCTCCAATTCGTCGGCTTCAGGGCACGCACTTCGTTCCTTTTTGTCGTTGACAGTGACGATAGCTCCTTTTTGATGAAAAAGCTTAGCTGCAGCGACACCGCTGCGAGCCAAGCCAAGTACAATCACTTCAAGTCCACGATAATCCCGCGGATGCTTCATGTTCTACAACACCTCATTCATATATAATCCGAGCACGGCAAGTACGAGACCTACAACCCAGAATGTAATAACAACTCGCCATTCGGACCATCCAACCAATTCAAAGTGATGGTGAATCGGACTCATTTTGAACACGCGTTTCTTTCTAGTTTTGAAGGAAACGACTTGAATAACAACGGATAAAATTTCGATTAAGAAAACTCCGCCAATAATGGCGAGAAGAAGTTCTGCTTTGGTTAAGATTGCCACGGCGACAAGTCCACCGCCAATCCCTAGGGAGCCTGTGTCTCCCATAAAGACCTTAGCCGGATGAGCATTGAAGACGAGAAATCCGAGTACCGCGCCAACCATAGCCGCTGAGAAAATTGCCGCTTCCGGCTGTGTATTATTCATGGCAATGATCGTGTAGGCACCGAATGCAATTGCACTTGTCCCTGCTAATAAGCCGTCCAAACCATCTGTAAAGTTAACGGCATTGGATGCGCCTAGCATCAGGATCGCCATGAGTGGGAAGTACAGCCATCCAGCATTGATGTGGTAGGAAACGAATGGCACATAAATATCGGTGCTGTGTCCTTGCATAACGAGTAAATAACAGACAATGGCTGCAATTAATAATTGACCAAAAAGCTTTTGCTTCGCTGTAAGTCCTAGGGAACGCTTAAAAATAATTTTAATATAGTCATCGAGAAAGCCAACAAGCCCATAACCTAATGAGGCCAATAAAAGAATGAGTAAATCTGTATTTTTATCCGCAAAACGAAGCGTTGCCAAGGAGAGCGCGAGTAAAATAATTACGCCGCCCATCGTTGGTGTTCCTTGTTTTTTGAGATGTCCCTGGGGGCCATCCTCGCGGATTTGCTGCCCGAATTTCATACGTCGTAAAATAGGTATACATAACGGCCCCATGATTAGCGCAAGCACAAATGCCACACCCATTGTTAATAATACTGCGTTTTCCACGTTGGTTCCCCCTGCTCATTTCCGTCACTCTATTTCATATATTTAACGCTGTTACGCTTATTAGGCTAATAAGCTTTGTACAACCTGCTCGAGTCGCATGCCACGCGAGCCCTTCACGAGCACGAGATCCTCGGCGCGTGCGAGCGCGGCGAGCTCCTCCGCGAGCTGCGCCTTGTCGTCGTAGGCGCGCACCCGCGCCTGCGGGAATTTCGCTGTCGCTTCATCCGCGATGAAGCGACCGAGACGACCGAACGTGAAGACGTAGTCTACACGTTCCGGAGACAGCATCGCGCCAATGCCGCGATGGAACTGCTCTTCGTGCTCGCCAAGCTCCAACATGTCGCCGAGCACGAGGAACTTCCGACCGAAGCCGCTCAGCTGCTCGGTCAGGGCAATAGCAGCCCGCATCGAGGCGGGGCTGGCGTTATACGCATCGTTAAGCACGGTCAGCCCAGAGGCTGCCGTGAGCTTCTCGATGCGCATGCTTGTCATCTGCAGCGCGCGAAGTCCCGCTGCAACAGCACTTGGCGAGGCGCCGAAGGCCTCGCCGAGGGCAATGGCCGCGAGCGCATTCACGACGTTATGCGTGCCGAGCAAGGGAATGAACAATTCCGGGTAGCCCGGTGAATTGATGGTGAAGGTTGCCCCTTCCGCATCCATGCGGATATCCGTTGGGTAACAATCATTCCCTTGGTTCTGACCGAATCGAATGCGACGTAACCCTGACGGTAGGTCCAACTCACCTAGTGCTTGTTCAATTAACGGCTCATCCCCGTTATAAATGATCAAGCTATTACTTGGCATGCCGGCAACAATCTCCGCTTTCGCCCGCGCGATCTCATCCCTAGAACCCAACTGAAGCATATGCGACTCACCGATCATGGTGATGATGGCAGCTTCAGGCTCTGCTAATTCGGACAATAAGGCAATTTCGCCGCGTCCACTCATGCCCATTTCCACGACAGCAAATTGCGTCGTTTCTTCAAGAAGCAGCAGCGTAAGCGGTAATCCGATATGATTATTCAGGTTTCCCTTTGTTTTATGAACCTCATAAGTGCTTCCGAGTACAGCTGCAACCAAATCTTTGGTCGTCGTCTTTCCGTTACTTCCCGTAATGCCGATGATTCGCACAGGAAGCTCTTTGCGGTAGGCCTTAGCCAAGCACTGAAGTGCCGAAAGCGCATCCTCGACGAGGATGTGAGGAATGCCGCTTGGCGCCACTCCGTGATCCACTTGCCAGAGAATCGCCGCAGCCCCTTTCTGAAAAGCTTCTTCCGCATATTGGTGACCATCAAAATTTTCACCGATAAGCGGGATAAACAGACTTCCAGCCTGAATCGATCTCGTATCTGTGGAAACCCCTTTAATCCAAATATCGCCATGGCTACTTGACACTTCACTGCGGAGCATCGTTGCTATTTGACCTAATGTACGCTGAATCACTGTGCTCTCCCCCTTATCGCAGCCTTAGCCACCAAACGATCGTCGAAATCATGCTTAACCCCCATGATATCCTGATACGTTTCGTGGCCTTTTCCCGCTATCAATATTACATCTTTAGGGCCTGCCCCTTCAATAGCCATTTGTATCGCTTTTTTACGATCAGCCAATAAAACATACTGATTTTCTGGGTAATTAACATCTTTTAATCCTGGCTCAATATCTGACAGAATCGCTTCGGGATTTTCCGTGCGCGGATTATCAGAGGTCACAAACACAAAATCGCTATAGTGCGCAGCAACTTTCCCCATGATGGGACGCTTCGTTTTGTCACGATCACCGCCACAACCAAATACGGTAATGATCTTCCCTTCGGCAAATTCACTTACCGTAGAGAGTGCATTCTCTAAACCGTCAGGCGTATGCGCATAGTCAACCAAAACCAAATAATCTTGCCCCTCGTTCACAACTTCCATCCTGCCGTCAACCACAGCGATACGCTCAAGGCTGGTGCGAATCGACTCCAAGGAAAACCCTTCCGCTAAGGCAGCAGCAATCGCTCCCAACGCATTGTATACATTGAATTTACCTACCAATTGCGTGCGAAAGAAAGCTTCACCCTTAAAGGACTTCAGCTGAAACTCCGTTCCATTTGAAGTCATCCGGATGTCTGAAGCGCGCACATCACACGCATGTTCAATTCCATACGTAATGACTTGCGCAGCAGTCATTCGTTGAAAAGTCTGAGAAGCCTCATCATCGGCGTTAAGAATGGCATACTGACGAGCAGTCGAATCCGCAGAGAAGCCATTTCCAAGGCGAGAAAATAACAATCCTTTTGCTGCTGCGTACGCATCCATCGTTTTGTGATAATCCAAATGATCCTGCGTCAAATTCGTAAAAATGCCCGAGCGGAATTGAATGCCCTTCACTCTTCCCATGTCTAGACCATGAGAAGATACCTCCATAATACAGTAATCGGTTCCTGCATCAGCCATTTTTCTTAAAATACGTTGAAGCTCCAACGCTTCCTGCGTATTCGTTGCTTTATTTTCTATGTATTCATCCCGAATTTTGATATGGATATTGCCCATTAATCCCGTTACATGGCCTTGATCCGCGATGATTTTTTCCAACAGATACGTTGAGGTTGTTTTACCATTCGTCCCCGTAATCCCAATGATCTTCATCTCTTTGCTTGGATATCCAAAGAAATGGGCGGCAAGCGCCGCCATGGCATAACGGGCATCTTTCACAACGAGCTGCGGGACAGGTAGGTCAAGCACACGTTCAGTGACAAGCGCAGAAGCCCCAAGCGCAATCGCTTTTGGGGCATAGTCGTGACCATCAGCTGTTAATCCAGGTATACAAAGAAACAAATCCCCAGGCTTTATTTTACGAGAGTCTGCCTCAATTCCCGTGATCTCCGTGTCTTTATCGCCATGTATGTGGGTAATGAGCAGTGCGGAAGCAAGCTCCTGCAGTTTCATAAGCAACCCTCTCTTCCTTGAATTCCTATCTATTATGGACAATTTTATGCAAGTAGAAAAGCTAAACATGTCTTAATTGTAAATCTTTTTTAATTTTCTTAGCTTACCGCTACTTCTCAGGATCAACATCCGATAAGAAAATACGAATGGTTGAGCCTTGATCCACACGCGAACCTGCTTTAGGCGCTTGAGAAATGACATATTTCCCATTCCCTGACTTTGCTAGTCTGAAATTCATGTTCAGGTCTTCTAATATATCATCAACTGACGCGCCAACCAAGTCCGGAACTTCAACAACTGGAATTTCACCGTACCGATACTCTTTGTCGAGTTGATTTTTGTCAGGTTCTACCTTCATGTAGCGCAGGGCATCAGCCATGATATCTCTCACTAACGGAGCTGCAATCAGACCCCCGAATTGAATTCCTTTCGGGTCATCCACTGCGGCGTAGACAACAATTTTGGGATTATCCGCAGGAGCAAAACCAATAAATGAAACGATATGTTCATCCGGTGAATAACGCCCGTTGATGACCTTCTGTGCCGTTCCTGTTTTCCCGCCTACGCGATAACCATCGATGAAAGCATTGCGACCTGTTCCTTTTGCTACAACACTCTCTAGCGCCTCACGAACTTGTCTGGACGTATCTTCTGAAATCACATTGCGCACCAGTTCTGGCTCGACAACATCAACGACTTCGCCTGTATCTGGATTCGTAAATGATTTGGCCACATAAGGTTTAAACAGCTTGCCGCCATTGATCGCAGCGGAAACCGCCGTAATTTGCTGGATAGGTGTAACGGACACCCCTTGACCGAAAGCAGTCGTTGCCAGCTCCACAGGACCTACTTGGGATGGTTTGAACATAATCCCATTCTCTTCCCCGCCAAGATCAATACCTGTCTTCTTACCAAATCCAAATCGGGAGATATAGTCAAATAATTTCTCTTTGCCTAATCGTTGTCCCATTACAACGAAACCTGGGTTACAGGAGTTTTGAACAACCTGCAGCATCGTTTCACTGCCATGACCACCGCGTTTCCAACAGCGGAGTCTAGCGCCACCGACTTCAATAGAACCCGGATCATAGAATTGCTCATTTTTTAAATCGACTTTCTTCTCTTCTAATGCTGCGGCTAACGTGATGATCTTGAAGGTAGACCCAGGCTCATATGTTTTCCAAATCGGTAAATTCCGGTTATACGTTTCGGCCGGTGACTCCATATATTTGCCAGGATCATATGTAGGTCGACTACCCATTGACAATATCTCACCAGTATTCGGGTCCATCATAATGGCAATGACATTCTGCGCTTGATATTGCACCATTGCCTGATCTAATGCACGTTCCATCACCGATTGCAAATGGCTGTCAATGGTCAATTTCACATTCAGCCCATCTTTGGGGGGTGTATACTTATCAGTAGTTCCTATTAATTTTCGGCCTGCAGCATCTGTCATATAGGAAATACTGCCTGCAAGACCTGTTAATTGCGAATTATACTTCGACTCTATGCCTGTGAGACCTTTATCGATCCCCGCAAAGCCAAGAATATGTGCAGCTAGAGAACCATACGGATAATAACGTTTGTTATCTTCCGCTACGACAATACCTGGCAATTGCAGCGCTCGAACTTCTTGCGCCTTTTCAATCGAAATTTTACGGCCAGAGGGTCTTATATTATTTTGCGATGTTTTTTTGGTAATTTGCTTGTAAATATCGTCTTCATTGCCTTCTAGCACTTCTGCAAGCTTAGCAGCAGTTGCATGGGCATCTTGAATTTGCACAGGAATGGCAATAATCGTGGGCGTACTCATACTATAAGTCAATGTCAACCCGTTGCGATCCTGAATTTCGCCTCGCTTGGGCGCAAAGGCAATTTCTCTTCGCCAGCTTTCCTCTGCCATCTTCGCGAGGTCTTGTCCGATCCACAGCTGGACATAGGCTAAACGAATGATAAGTGCAGCAAAGATGACAGTTCCAATGATTAACGCAGTAAACAATCTGCGACGAACGGTAACGTTAGAAGCCCGCATGAACGTTCAGTCTCCCTTCCCACTATGGACATGTTCATTCCTAACATGACTATTCGGGACAAACAGGGGTTAGAACAAGCTGTTAACGATCACTGTTTATTCGAAGCTGTTCGTTGCGTTTCCGTTTTGGAATTTGGTGCTGGCGTTGGTTTTGGCGTTGACTTTGGTGTTGGTGTTGTTGAACCAGTTGGTGTCGTAGCAGGAGTTGATCCGGCTGACACTGATGACGTCTTATCCCCTAGCGGCTTAAGTTGAAGGGTTACTCCCCGACCTTCATCTGCAGCAGATTGCTCTGCTACATAGCCCTCTCCAGAGGTTTGACAATCGACCTTGAAGAAGGAACACGTCTCTACGGCATCTCGAAGCGATCTGCCAACTAGATTCGGAAGGGGCATTTCCTCAACGGGCTGCATGGCAACGTAGATACGCTGCGTTGATAATATTTGAGTGCCTTTTTTCGGGAATTGATCAACCACCTTATCACCTTTGCCGAACACTTCGAGTGACAGACCGATATCTTTCGCAGTACCTTTCGCAATACTTGAAGAAACATCCGAAAAATTCGGCACAGTAAGCCTATTCGCTTCTTTCGTGACCGTTTTCGGCTTTTTGCTTGATGCTACACCCATATACTGCAAGGACTCACTTACGATTTCTTTAAATGCTGGCGCAAGGACTTTTCCACCTTGGTGATAGTCACCGCCCAAATCTGGCTGATCTGCAATCAGCGTAATTAGGATTCGCGGATCTTCTACTGGTGCATAGCCAATAAACGAGATTACCCACGTATCGGATGAATATGTTTTTTCCCCAGGAAGTACGATATTGGCTGTTCCCGTTTTCCCTGCAACACGGTAATCCTCCATAAAGGCAAGCTTCCCTGTCCCTACTTCTTGGTCGGACACAACTTGCTCTAAATAGCTGCTCACTTGCGCAGCCGTTTGCGGGCTGACAACTTGTCTAACCACTTGAGGTTCAAAAGATGAAACGACTTTACCCGTTTTGGAATCGACAATGTCCTTCACAATATGCGGCCACATCAATTTACCGCCATTGGCAATCGCTGCGTAAGCGGCCGTTTGTTGAATTGCCGTAACTACGACTTTTCCTTGTCCATAGGTCGCCGTTGCATACTCAGATGGATATTTCATATCAATTAGACCCGATACTTCGCCTGGCATATCAATGTTGGTTTTTTGTTCAAAGCCAAACTTCTCAATATACTCACTAAGTTTAGTCTGTGTTAGTTTTTCAATTCCTAGCTTCACGAAGGCGACGTTACTGGACCGTTTAAGTCCTTCTAAGAAGGTTATTTTCCCCCAACCAACACCATTATGGTCATGCAAGACGCGGTCTGAAACTTTAATCGAACCCGATTGATAGGTTTCCGTCGGATTAAATAAACCTTCTTCTACCGCTCCTGCTAGGGTAACCAACTTAAAGGTAGAGCCTGGCTCATAACGCGAGGAAATGGCGCCATTCCTAAAATCTTTTTGTGGATCAAAATTCCAATACGTATTCGGGTTAAAATCAGGCGTATTCGCCATGCCTAAAATTTCCATCGTTTTCGGATCAACCGCAATTGCAGTCAAGCTTTTTGGGTGCCACTTATCATTTACTTTAGCTAAAGCGTTCTCTAAATAAAACTGAATATTTTTGTCGATGGTAAGCCTGACATTGTTACCGTCTTCTGCAGGTTTAAAGTCGACCTTGGCATCAGGAAGCTCCACACCTTTGCCATCCTTCTCATAGCTAAGCATCCCGGGAACACCCTTCAGCGTATCGTTTAATTTCAGCTCTAGCCCAAGTGCTGCTTCGCCTTCCTTATTCGTATACCCTAGAATATGGGATGCCAAGGTTTCACCTGGGTAATAACGCTTTTTATCTTCTAAAATCGAGATACCTACATTTGTTTTGGTGCTCTTATTAAGCTTCGTTTGCAGATTGATGATGAGCGTACGTACTTGATCCGCCTTCTCCTTCTCAATCTTCCAACCTTCGTTTCTCACTTCTACGTTCGCCGCGAAATCTGTACCATCTAAATTCTGTTTGGTTGCAAACTTGCGAATCTTAATCACTAGCTCCGCACGTGACGCCTCGGACTCTTTCAAAATATCCGCTAACCCTTGTGTCACATCCTCAGCAATGTGCAAGGCATCGATCACTTTCGGATTCAGCGCAATCGTATAAGCCGTTGCCTCTATGGCAAGCACCTTATCATTACGATCCAAGATCGAGCCGCGTACAGGGACTAACACTTTGTCGGTTTCCCATCTTTTCTCCGCCTTCTCTAGCAACCAAGAAGCTTCTACGACTTGAATCCAATAGACTTTAACCATAAGGACAACAAAAAGAAGGGTGAAAAACCCTCCGATTAGTAAAGAACGTAGCTTAATTTTTTTTGTCATATGAGTACCTGCCTATTACGGTTTAGAAGCTGATTTCGTACTTTTCCCACTTGACGTGGCCGTCGTTGTACTAGATTTCGATTTCGTAGTCGTCGTTGTTTGTGCAACGACATTTCCTTGCTTCTCATCTTGTAAATTAAACCCGAGGCGCACCGCTTCCTCTTTTAAACGATCAGGACTTTGCAATTTCTCTACTTCTTGCTTAAGAGCGCTGTTCTGAGCCTGAATTTCACGAATTTCACCTTGCATTTTCAAAATATTCGCATTCATCTGATAGATGGCAGCAAACCGCCAAATGATAACCCCTGCAACAATAACACAAAGAACAACCGTGAATAAGTATAGCATTTTTTCTTGTGTAGGCAATGCAGAATTACGATAAACAACCTTGGTTGTTTCTTTTATCTTAACACGCTGCTGTGGATTCGGTTTACGTTTCGGATCAAGTGCCAAATTACCTTGAATATATGAAGACATCGCTTATTCCTCCCTTGGTCAAAGCTTTTCTGCAATTCTAAGTTTAGCGGATCTCGCTCTTTGATTGACTTCTAATTCATGTTCACTAGGTATAATAGGTTTGCGCGTGACGAGTTTCAAGTCTCCCGCTTTCGTGCAAACGCACATTGGAAAGGCTGGCGGGCACGTGCATTTCTCCACATTTTTCACAAAAAATTGTTTGCAAATGCGATCCTCTAAGGAGTGGAATGTGATGACCGCAATGCGTCCTTGAGGTGCTAAACAACGAAGTGATTGTTTAAGCGCTTCTTCAAATGCGCCTAACTCGTCATTC
This sequence comes from Paenibacillus sp. P4_A9, assembly GCF_056402415.1. Classification (NCBI taxonomy): domain Bacteria; kingdom Bacillati; phylum Bacillota; class Bacilli; order Caryophanales; family Paenibacillaceae; genus Paenibacillus; species Paenibacillus sp. P4_A9. The sequence continues at coordinate 9,656 of NZ_JBFUHL010000053.1, read as the reverse complement.
ACGGCGATACGTAACGCTTGAAAGCTGCGTTTAGCAGGGTGACCGCCTGTCCGTCTAGCGGCTGCTGGGATCCCTTCTTTGATCAATTCCACAAGCTCACCGGTTGTTTCAATCGTTTTCTTCGCTCGCGCTTCTACGATAACACCTGCAATACGTCTCGAAAATTTCTCTTCGCCATACTCAAATAAAATTCGTGCAATTTGGTCAGCGGGCCACTCATTTACAATCGTTTTGGCGGTTAATGACGTATCTCGATCCATTCTCATGTCGAGCTCTGCATCATGATTGTAGCTAAATCCGCGTTCACCATCATCCAGCTGTGGAGAAGATACACCAAGATCGAACAATATGCCGTCCACCTGGGGTTTACCGTCTCGCATAGCTTTGGGTACGCCGCGTAGTACAAGCTCAATCTCTCTGAAGTTGCTTTTGATAATCGCTACGCGATCTAGATAAGGAGCCAGAACGGATTGTGCATTAGCCAAGGCGACATCATCTTGATCTAAGGCGATGAGCAACCCATCTGGACCTAGTTTGGATGCGATTAGCGCGCTATGTCCAGCGCCTCCCATCGTACAATCCACGTAAACGCCATCTGGTTTTATATGTAAACCTTCTACAGATTCTTCTTTAAGTACTGTCACATGATGAAACACTCGTTGTCCTCCTAAGAGCTTTGCCTTGGCAAAACTGACTTCGTACGCATAGTTTTTCTATAAATCAAAATTAAAATCGACCAGCTTCTCTGCTATTTCATTGAATGACTGTTCAGACTCATTGGCATAGCTTTCCCAAACTTCCTTACTCCAAATCTCCACACGATTAGAAACACCAATAACAACACAATCTTTGGTAAGCTTCGCATGATCAATTAGATTGCCTGGAATGTTGGCTCTACCTTGCTTATCAAGTTCACACTCTGTAGCACCTGAGAAGAAAAAACGGGTAAAGGCACGTGCATCTGACTTCATTAATGGCAATGCTTTCAGCTTCTGTTCGAGAATTAACCATTCTGATTGCGGATATACAAATAAACATTGATCTAAACCACGGGTGATGACAAAAGCTTCGCCAAGGGCTTCACGAAATTTAGCCGGGATTATCATTCGGCCTTTCTCGTCAATGCTATGTTGATATTCTCCCATAAACATAGCATGTTGCCCCCTTTCCCTCCACTTTGTACCACTTTTCACCACATTTGAATCAATATTCGCTAAAAATAAAAGAAATCCTGCTTAGTTAGCAGGATTAATTAAATATATTTCGTATTTAGGTCTATTCTGTGCCTTTTGTTCCTTGTTCGGACACTTCAAGTGTGTTTTCAGAAGCATTTTGCTCTTTTAACTTTAATCTTAATTCCTTCAATTGCGAGTTCCTCTTGCGTCTGTATACCCAGATTGGGACAGAAATGACGAGTAAAAGCACTACAACCGGTACTGCGGCTGCCAGAAATACGAGAACTCCTTGCATTACTGCGACCAACACGTTCAGACTAGAGTCCCATGCCTTTTCAACGCGCTCTGCTAAAGTTAATTCATTAGGGTCAGAAAGCAATGGTTTTTTCCCCGTTTGTTGGTACATACGCAACTCGATCGTAGAATACGAAACATTTTGATCCAAGTACCGCATTCTGCCTTTGATTTGCTCAATAGTCTCTTGCACCTTGGCTAACTCGTTAGAAAATGCTAGGAGATCATCCGTCTTCGATGCTTTCTCCATGAAGCTAAGGAGTCTGGCCTCAACGAGCTGTTTGGCAGCTAAACGAGAGCTGAGATCTACGTATTCTTCCGTCACATCCTGCCCTTGTACATTCCTTTGAAGAGAAGGGCTCAACTTTTCTAAGCCGTCCAACATGGAGACAAAGCCATTCGCTGCCACTTTAATCGTGTAGGTACCGCCCCTTTCGCCTGTATTGGCATTCTCGGAGAACTGCAAGATGTAAGCGCCGCTAAGTGCAACTAGATCCCGCAGCTGAGTTTGCGCTTTACTATAATCTTCCACTGGCATCACGAGATTAGCTCGGTAAATGAGCTTACGGTTAAACCCAGCTTCCTGATCATTGCCACTTGCAGGCATCACAACATTTGGTGCCTGTTTATCTGCGGCCGTAGTAGTCTGAGCTTTAGCTGCTTCAGCTTTGGCCGCAGGAGCAGCATTACCCACATTCATATCTTTGGCGCTTGCGAACTGATCTGTTGTGGCGCCCGACGACTGCACGCTCAGCATTTCACCACTCGAAGAAGATGCAGCCGAGTCCTGTTTGCTTTCGGAGGAGGAACCGCATCCCGCAAGCATACCCAACATCATAAGACACAACACAACCATAATTGATAAACGTAATCTAGTCTTACCCCCCATTTTCTCATGCCCCCAATTTCCATTTTTAGGTTATACACCCTCCAAACGGAATGTTGTTCATGAAAGTTGCACGCAAGTAGTCTACATCTTCAAAAAAATGCCCTCCAGTCCACATTAGTGAACCGAAGGGCATTATTTCATTTATATCCTAATGCTCATCCCAGCTATCTAGGTAAGCCTTTTGCTCGTCTGACAGCGCATCTACGCTCGTACCTAGTGACTCAAGCTTGAAGCGAGCAACTTGCTCATCGAGTACATAAGGAACATTTACAACTGTATTACCTAAGGATTGATAGGAATCATTCACATGTTTCAATGACATCGCTTGAAGTGCGAACGTCATATCCATGATTTCAGCCGGGTGACCATCACCAGCAGCTAGGTTAACCAATCGACCTTCAGCAAGGATATATACTTTACGACCGTCGTTCAGTAGGTATTCTTCGATATTACGACGAACCGTACGCTTGGAGGAAGACATCGCCTCTAGCTCAGGTTTGTTTACTTCAACATCAAAGTGACCTGCGTTGGAAAGAATCGCGCCATCTTTCATCACTTTGTAGTGCTCGCCGCGGATAACATCACGATTACCCGTAACGGTTACGAAGAAATCACCCAATTTCGCAGCTTCGATCATCGGCATAACTGCGAAACCATCCATATACGCTTCCACGCCTTTAATCGCATCAATTTCAGTAACGATTACATTGGCTCCTAAGCCTTTAGCACGCATGGCCACACCTTTACCACACCAGCCATAACCAACGACAACAACAGTTTTACCTGCAACAACCAAGTTAGTCGTACGGTTAATGCCATCCCATACGGATTGGCCAGTTCCATAACGGTTGTCAAACAAGTATTTACAGTAAGCATCATTAACAGCAACCATCGGGAACGCGAGCTTCCCTTCCTTCTCCATCGCTTTCAAGCGAAGAATACCAGTTGTTGTTTCTTCCGCGCCACCGCGTACATTAACAGCCAAATCTTTACGTTCCGAATGAAGTAATGACACTAAGTCGCCACCGTCATCAATGATTAGATCTGGTTTGGATTCTAATGATTTGATAAGAAGTTCTTTGTATTCTTCAGGACTTGGATTGTACTTTGCGAATACGGTAATACCATCTTCGACAAGTGCCGCACATACATCATCTTGTGTGGAAAGCGGGTTGCTTCCCGTGATCGTAACTTCTGCACCACCAGCTTTAACTACTTTCGCTAAGTAAGCTGTTTTGGCTTCCAAATGCAAGGAAATAGTCACTTTCAAACCTTTAAAAGGCTGTTCTTTCTCAAATTGCTCACGAATGCGATTCAAAACAGGCATATGCGCCTGAACCCAATCAATTTTCAAATGACCTTCTGGCGCTAGCGCCATATCGGTTACTATACTGTTTGTTACTGTTGTCATCTTCGTTCCTCCTATAAATAATAGATACGGTGCATGCCATCTACGGGTATTGGCGTTTCAAGTAATGTATGTAGCCAGGCATTCCCATAACGATTCAGATAAGCACACCCATTATACACTCTTTCCTGCGGCTTAGCTAACGGAAATATCGTTAGTCTTACACGGTCCAACTGTCGGATCGCCGCATCGAATTGCGTATGGGACGCTTCACTGGCCTTATGATGCAAATAATCGATCTGTTCTACGATTTTAGCTAGATTCATATCTCCAAGCTTTTTGACACCAGGATTAATCGAACTAAGTGACTCGACAAGTGGCGCATAGCTGCTAAGGAAGGACTCTTTTACAGCTTCAAATCGTTCATTCAACTGTAACGTGTCTTGCGCGTCCAACCAAGCTTGCTTTTTCTCATCAAAGCGTACCAACACATCTGTCAACGTGAGTTCATATTTATCCATCTGTTTCTTAATGGTGCCTTCAATTAGTGTAAACTCCATACGTGGTACCACGATCGGCATTCGCATATGGAAATGTTCAAACGCATGCTTCGTTAACGCCCAATACGCGATCTCTCCAGGGCCTAGCACTGTCGCTAGGACTGGAAACAAATATTCCTGCATGAGCGGACGCGACATCACATTGTTACTCAGCTGGTCCGGTGTCGTTATCGCTTTATCAACAAGCTCTGCCTTTGTGAAGCTAACCGTATTTTTCTTATCTATGAAAAGTTCGCCCTCACGATGAAGCAGTAATCGCTGACCATCCGCAAAGACAAACAGATTCGCAGCTTCTTCATGAACCTCGGCTTGAATCCCATAGCCAGCTTGATGAACTTCGGCCTGACTTGACATCAGCGATGTCGCAAAAGAAGCATTCTGATCAATGATTCCTTCGAACATAGATGATTCTAAAGCACGTAGAGCAGGCTCATCGGCATCGACTAGCACAAGCCCATACTCGCCGAACAGCATCGCCATCCAACGTGCAAAAGCATCTGAAAGCGTCGCACCATTCTCCGTAGTTGAACGCATTTTATCTAGTAAGGAGGCTTTGAATTCGGTATCCATCAACGAATGGTCCAGCTTATTCAAGGCTTCTTCCCACGCTTCTGGGGACAGCGGAAGACGGCTAACCGATGTACGTAGTCCTGTCGGATGCTCCACCTTCAGCTTCTCAATCTGCTGCGTATTGGATAGAACATGGACGTGATTGACTTCATCGAAATCGTGATCCTCGCCGGCAATCCAGAAAATCGGAACGACGGCACGCTGTAATTTGGCACTCCATTCACGCGCCAATTGGATAATCGTGATTGCTTTATAAAGAATCATCAACTGTCCGCCGAACAGTCCTGCTTGTTGACCCCCTACGACCGCAAGTGTTTGTTTATTACCTAAAGCTGACACATGCTCCAGAGCTGCTCCTGTATTCCCTATACGCTTATTGTAGGCTTGTAGAACCCCTACAAGACGCTCACGATCAACATGCGGGGCGTTACTTGCTTCGTCCAACCATCKGGCCCGAGTTTGCCAATCTTCCCCGTTTCCAAAATGGTACGGAAACAACGCCTTCACATGACCTATACCCGCTATATAATCTTCCGCCAATTTCTGATTTTTCTTCCAATGAAAAGTTTCCATTTGCATATGCGACTAGTGTCTCCTCTTCATAACAAATAAAACAACTATCCTTTGATTGTACACGGAAGCCCTGAAATCGTCAAAACTGTATTTTTTATAATTACAATTATGTACGTATAGCTTAATGACGAAAAGCCGCCCCTATTGGGACGGCTATGCTTATTAATATAAATGACAAGCAACAAAGTGATTCGGTTCCACTTCTTTGCTAGGCGGCATAGAATCTGCGCACTTCGCCATCGCTTGCGGACAACGCGTACGGAACGGACAACCACTTGGCGGGTTGAGCGGACTTGGTACTTCGCCTTGAAGAATGATACGTTGGCGCGTACGCTCAACTTCTGGATCCGGAATCGGAATCGCAGAAAGCAGCGACTGTGTATACGGGTGAAGCGGCTTCGCATAAAGTGCATCGGAGGTTGTAACCTCGACAAGGTTCCCTAAATACATAACCCCTATACGATCGGAGATGTGCTTAACCATCGCCAAATCATGCGCGATAAACAAGTACGTTAAGCCCATTTCTTTTTGTAATCTCTTGAAAAGGTTAACGACTTGAGCTTGGACGGAAACGTCCAATGCGGAGATCGGCTCATCGGCGATGATGAATTTCGGTTCAATCGCAAGCGCACGGGCAATCCCGATACGTTGACGTTGACCACCGGAGAATTCATGCGGGAAACGGCTAGCATGCTCGTCGTTCAAGCCGACAGCGCGAAGCAACTCCATGATACGTTCTTTACGTTTAGCACCTTTATATAGACCGTGAATATCAATACCTTCGCCAATGATATTTCCTACTGTCATACGCGGGTTCAGGGATGCGTAAGGATCTTGGAATACCATTTGCATATTCCGGTTAAATTCCTTCAGCTTTTTCCCAGTCAGCTTATGAACATCTTCACCGTCGAAAATAACTTCGCCTTCTGTCGCGTCATAAAGCTTAATGATCGTTCGACCTGCTGTGGATTTCCCACAACCGGATTCCCCAACGAGACCAAATGTTTCGCCACGTTTAATTTCTATCGAAAAATTGTCAACAGCCTTCAAGATCTTGCCGTTTCCAAGATTGAAATGCTTTTTCATATTGCGAATTTGCAAAATGGGTTGCTCTGATTTTTTCAAGTTGCTATTTGACATGTTGAGTACCTCCCACTCCTACAGGACGTTCAACCTTCGGTGCGTCAGGGTGAAGCAACCAGCACGCTGCTGAATGTGTTTCAGACAACACAGAATGAGCTGGATCTTCTTCCAAACAGTGATTCATCGCATATGGACATCTCGCTGCGAAGGCACACCCTTTCGGCGGAGCGAACAAATCAGGCGGTGTACCTGGAATCGGCACAAGTTCCTCATTCGCATTCGTATCCAACCGCGGCACTGAACGAAGCAAGCCCCATGTATATGGATGTTGCGGCTCATAGAAAATCTCATCTACGGTGCCTTGTTCAATAATTTTACCTGCATACATCACGACAACTCGGTCAGCCATATCAGCAACAACACCAAGATCATGCGTAATCAAGATAATGGATGAGTCCGTTTTCACAGAGATCGTCTTCATCAAATCAATAATTTGTGCTTGGATCGTTACGTCTAGTGCTGTTGTAGGCTCATCCGCAATGAGGAGCTTTGGTGAACATGCTAGAGCAATGGCGATCATAATACGTTGTCGCATACCACCGGAGAGTTCGTGTGGATATTGATGAATTCGACCTTCAGGTGAGTTGATGCCTACAAGCTTGAGAATTTCAATTGCTTTCTCGGTTGCTGCTTTCTTACTCAAACCTTCGTGTTTGATCAAACCTTCCGTGATTTGATCTCCGACTTTCATCGTAGGATTCAAGGAAGTCATTGGATCTTGGAAAATCATACCCATTTCGGAGCCACGAATTTTCTCCATCTGTCTATTAGAAAGCTTCGTAATGTCCACTTTACCATCAAACAGGATAGAACCGCTTTTTATATAGCTAGGCGGAGTAGGGATTAAACGCATGAGCGTTTGTGCCGTTACGGACTTACCGCAACCGGATTCACCTACAATCGCCAACACTTCACCTTTTTTCAAAGAAAAAGATACGCCGCGAACAGCTTGAACTTCACCCGCATAGGTACGGAATGAAACTCGAAGATCTTTAACTTCAAGCAAATTGTTATTGGTGCTCATCATTATTCACCCCTTCTTACTTGCGCATTTTTGGATCTAGCGCATCACGAAGCCCATCGCCGAGAAGATTGAAGCTCAACAAAATCAAGCTGAAAATAATCGTCGGGAATATGAGGCGATGCGGAAACAACCGAATATAGTTAGCACCGTCTGACAGCAAGTTACCCAGCGAGGCCAGCGGCGGCTTTACACCAAGACCAATAAAACTCAAGAACGCTTCGGTAAAGATCGCAGATGGTACAACAAATGTAATCTGCACAATAATTATACCAAGCGCATTAGGAATCAAGCTACGCATAATTATTCTCATGGGAGATGCTCCCAATGTGCGTGAAGCCAGTACAAACTCTTGTTCTTTGAGCGTTAACATTTGCCCACGAACAAGCCGCGCCATTGGCACCCATCCCGTAATACTATAGGCAATAATAATGGATGAAACCCCCGAGCCAATAACCATAATCAATAGAATGGCGATCAACAAGAAAGGAATCGCATATACGATCTCAATGGAACGTTGCATAACCTCATCCACTTTACCACCGTAATAAGCAGAAATCCCTCCATAGATAACACCAATGACCAAATCAATTAGAGCTGCTGTAATACCAATAAATAGGGATATGCGAGTGCCCCACCAAACGCGTGTCCACAAATCCCGACCAAAGTCATCCGTTCCGAAAAAGTGTGATCCGCTTGGAACCGCATTTTTAATTTTTAAGTTTTGCGTCTGATAATCGTAGCTTGAAACAAATGGTACTATAATCGAAAGTACGATTAAAGCAACCAATATAATTAAGCCAGCCATAGCCAGTCTATTTTTCTTAAGTCGTCTCCATGCGTCCTGCCAATAATTGAGCGAAGGTCTAACAATGACTTCACCAGTTAGAGATTTATTTGAAACGGGAGCAAACTTATAGTTAGTCTCAGTTGATTCATTAGGAGTTTGCATGAATTATTTCCCGCCTTTCCCAAGACGAATTCTAGGGTCTACTATGCCATACACAATGTCAGTTAAAAAGATAACTACGATCAATATACTTGAGTAAAAAATCGTTAATCCAGATATCATTGTATAGTCATTTGAATATACCGATGATACAAAATGTTTACCCAAACCTGGTACACTGAAAATTTGTTCAACAACTAACGTACCTGTGATGACGTTTACAAATATTGGACCGATGATCGTAATAACTGGTAAAATCGCATTACGAATTGTATGTTTTACAACAACCGTCATATTTGACAAACCTTTAGATTTCGCTGTTTTGATATAATCTTGATTCAATACATCAAGCATGGATGTACGCATCAAACGTGCCAAAATGGCAATAGTTCCAAACGACAACGCAATAGCCGGTAATACCTTGTATTCTGGACCTTTCCATAAACCAGCAGGAAGTATGCCCCACTTAACACCAACATAATAAGAAAGCATTGGTCCTAGTACGAATGAAGGGATGGAAACACCAAGAATCGCGATGAACATAGCTGTATAATCTCCAGCTTTATTATGTTTCAAGGCTGCAATAATCCCTAAAGTTAAACCAACTACAATTGCAATTGCAATAGCAATCAATCCAAGTTCTAAGGATGAAGGGAAAGCTTGTTTGATAATATCAGTTACTTTGTGAGCAGGGAATTGAAAGGAAGCTCCTAGATCGCCATGGATGATGTTGTTCATGAATGTCAAGTACTGTTGCCACAATGGCTTATCCAGACCGTATTGCTTCATCAACATATCTCTCGTAGCTTTCGGAATCTTCTCAGCGCCTTCTCCTAGTGGATTACCTGGCAAGTTTTTCATCAAGACGAAAGTAAATGTTGCGATTAGCCATAACGTAATAAGCGCATATAGGAAACGGCGAAGAATGAACTTAACCATATTGCTCCTCCTTTATTAAAATATAAGACAAGAAAGTTAGAAGAGGCCGCTCCCACGAGGTGCGAACGGCCCCTTCTGCTTAATACTACTTTAGTGAATTACTTAACTGTAACCCATTTCAATTCCCACTCTTGACCAAACGACGGAAGAATCAAGCCGTTGATGGATGGTTTTTTCAAGTATGCACGAGTACGG
>NZ_JBFUHL010000052.1:0-39243 GCF_056402415.1 Paenibacillus sp. P4_A9 | reverse complement strand
CAGCCAGGTAAGCGAAGAGTGGCACCCAATGGGGATCAGGCGCTTACACACTATCGTGTTCTTCAACAAATGAAAGCGGGAGCACTCGTGGAAGTAGAATTGGAGACGGGTAGAACACATCAGATCCGGGTCCATCTCAGTCATTTAGGGCATCCGCTAGTAGGAGATACCTTATATGGAGGTTCTTCACGTTTGTTTCAACGACAAGCGCTTCATGGTGAACGACTAGTATTTAGACATCCGATTACGCAAGATGAGGTTGTTGTTCATGCACCCTATCCACTAGATTTCAAGTTATTATTGGAACAGATGTTTGAGAAAAATTAAAAATGTAGTCATGCCTGGCCTCCCCCACCCATATACTTTTAGAGACAATCAAGTATATCACCCAACAATTCGGAGCTGATTGACGTTTCGAATTAACGGAAGGGAGGATTCATTCGGTGTCTGAACAACAACCAGGATTACGATTTGATATTTATGAACGTGTGCATTTGCAGGAGAATTTGGCGGCTATACAAGAGTTGAATGAGGTAGAATTGCTTCCGCATATTCAAGTACTAACGCTGGATGATCAAGCGATCTTAAAGGGGAATTTACTACTTACGGGTAACTACTTTAGTGAAGAAGGCGGTAGCCCTCGTACACTTGAGCATTTGATTCCTGTCGAAATCACGCTGCCCTTGAATCGCATTCATCGTGTAGAAGATATTCAGGTGGAAATCGAGAACTTTGATATCGACCTCTTATCGGCTCGCAGCTTGAATGTAACAGGAGTTCTTTCTCTGCAAGGTGTAGAAATGGTTTCTGCGCCGCAAGAAGGCTGGCGGGAGGAAGAAGAGGTTACTTTTGTACATCAAGTTGAGTATCCACGCTCCGAGCCTGTCATTCCGTACACACCAGCTCCCGTACTAGCACCAATAGCGCAAGAGCCGCAGGTTCCACAAGTGATCCAACCACCGCCGAGTCCAGTTCTTCCTACGCCGATTCCTACACCATCTCCAACCCTGATTGCAGCTGCACCTGAACCAGCGGTCATCGCGGCTCAACCAGTCACTCATGGTGATGACTCGTTTAGTGTAGAAGTGGAGCAAATCGAGCTGAAGGTAACCCCGCATGCCGATAGTACCGTTGTTACGGAGGAGAAAAAGGAGCTTAAAGTTGCCTTTGGCAAGAAGGCGGCGGACGCTGTGGAGGTAAACCCGTATGGCATCAAATCGTTATTATCAAAGGCAGGCTCGTATCTTTCCGATAAGCGGATTGCGGAAGCAGAGGCGAAAGCGGCTCTTGAGGCGGAATCGCGGATAGATGCCGTAGAGTGGAGACGATTATTTCTCCAGAGCAGGTCGGAGTCGCAAGAGTTTAGGAAGCTCAAATTATGTATCGTTCAGAAGGAAGACACCTTAGAATCCATTGCCAAGCGCTATCAACTGACAATTCGTGAGCTTCAACTCATGAATCGTCTAGGCGATCAAGATATTGTAGTGGGTCAAGTTATTTATTTGCCCAAATAAATACCGATACATAGGCAAGAGCCTCTGGCTGCTATCGCGGCTGGGGGCTCTTTATGTTTAAACGTGTATACAAATGCTATTTGTTCCCAATACTATGAAATAACGATGACATTCGCGGAAGCAGGCTTGTTACATATTGACTATGTGGCAAATGTTAGTTATCATATAGTGTAAATCATTTTCAAACCAACATATGGAATTGCAAGGATAGGGAGTAGTAGTCGGAACGCCCTTCAGAGAGTGGAACTGCAGCGCTGAGAGGTTCCTCAGGATACATCCGATCGAAGTCGCCCTGGAGCAGTAAATGTGAGTGCAATTGTCGAGATTTCATCTCGCATGCATTAGCATTTTCCGGTCGCAGCCGTTATCTGTTTTAAGTGTCATGTTATTTGCCATTGGGGTAAGTCGCATGAAATGAAGGTGGTACCACGGAAGCTATACCTTTCGTCCTTTTTTGGGCGAAAGGTTTTTTTGTGTTTATAACAACTAGCCAGATATGGAGGTACTTTATATGACCGAAACCAAATTACAAACGGAAATGCCTACAACGTATGACCCGAAAGAAGCGGAGCGTAAATGGTACGACTACTGGATCAAGAATGAATTTTTCAAAGCAGGCAACCGTCCTGACGCGGAAACCTACACGATCGTGATACCGCCTCCGAACGTAACAGGTATGCTGCACATCGGGCATGCACTTGATTTTACATTGCAAGATATTCTGATTCGTACGAAGCGTATGCAGGGCTTTGACACCCTGTGGCTGCCTGGTTCTGACCATGCAGGGATTGCAACGCAAACGCGTGTTGAGCAGAAGCTTCGCGAACAAGGGCAAACGCGTTATGATCTTGGGCGCGAGAAGTTCTTGGAGAAGGTCTGGGAGTGGAAAGAATTATATGCGGATACGATTCGCGAGCAATGGGCCAAAATGGGCTTCTCTCTCGATTATTCGCGTGAACGATTTACACTGGATGAAGGACTATCGCAAGCGGTTCGTGAAGTTTTCGTAAGCTTGTTTGAAAAAGGCTTGATTTATCGCGGTAACTATATTATTAACTGGGATCCGGCAGCACGCACGGCTCTTTCGGATATTGAAGTTGAGTACAAAGAAGTGCAAGGCGCGCTTTATCATTTGAAATATGAGACGACTGACGGATCAGGTTCGATCGTAGTTGCTACGACGCGTCCTGAAACGATGCTAGGCGATACTGCTGTTGCTGTTCATCCGAAGGATGAGCGCTACAAGCACCTCATCGGAAAGTCCTTGCTGCTGCCGATCGTCAACCGTGAGATTCCGATTATTGCAGATGATTATGTTGAAAAAGAGTTCGGCAGCGGCGCGGTCAAAATCACGCCTGCGCATGATCCGAACGATTTCGAAGTAGGAAAGCGTCACAACCTGCCGCAAATTCTTGTTATGGACGAAACTGGAACGATGAACGCGAATGCGGGCCCATACCAGGGGCAAGATCGTTTCGACTGCCGTAAGCAAATTGTTGCTGATTTGAAAGAACAGGGTGTTCTGATCAAAATCGAGGAGCACGTTCACCAAGTTGGACATAGCGAGCGCAGTGGCGCAGTAATTGAGCCTTACTTATCTACACAATGGTTCGTTAAAATGCAGCCGCTTGCTGATCAAGCGATTGAAGCACAGAAATCAGGCGCTGGTGTAAATTTTGTACCAGATCGCTTCGAGAAAACATATTTGAATTGGATTGAAAATGTACGTGACTGGTGTATTTCCCGTCAGCTATGGTGGGGACACCGCATTCCTGCTTGGCATTGTGCAGATTGCGGTCAAATCACGGTAACTCGTGAGGATGCAACGGCTTGCACACATTGTCAAAGCACGAATCTAAAGCAAGATAACGATGTACTTGATACTTGGTTTAGCTCAGCGCTATGGCCTTTCTCCACATTAGGGTGGCCGAATGATTCCGAGGATATGAAGCGTTTCTATCCGACGAGTGTACTCGTAACTGGCTACGATATCATCTACTTCTGGGTAGCTCGGATGATTTTCCAGGGGCTCGAATTTACGGGGCAAATTCCGTTTAAAGATGTGCTTATGCATGGTCTTGTTCGCGATTCCGAAGGCCGCAAAATGTCCAAATCGCTTGGTAACGGGGTTGATCCGTTAGAAGTTATCGAGAAATACGGTGCAGATGCCATGCGCTATATGATTTCGACAAGCAGCACACCGGGTCAAGATTTGCGTTTCCGTTGGGAGCGGGTTGAGCAAGCACGGAATTTTGCAAATAAGATTTGGAACGCATCCCGATTCGCTCTGATGAATTTGGAGGGTGTAAACGCAGCGGACATCGATTTGACTGGTCAATTAGGTACGGCTGATCGTTGGATTTTACATCGTTTGAATGAAACCGTTCGTGACGTGACTCGTCTAATTGATAGCTATGAGTTCGGCGAAACAGGCCGTCTTCTCTACAATTTCATTTGGGATGATCTTTGCGATTGGTATATTGAGTTCAGTAAATTGAGCTTGTATGGTACCGATGCAGCGGCCAAAAAGCAGACACAATCGGTTCTCGCTTATGTATTAGATCAAACGCAGCGTTTGATTCATCCGTTCATGCCGTTCATTTCGGAGGAGATCTGGCAGCACTTGCCGCATGTTGGGGATACGATTACGCTGGCGGCTTGGCCGACAGAGAACGCAGCCTTCGAAGCGCCTGATGCGATTCGTGAGATGGAGCTTTTGATGGAAGCGATTCGTTCCGTTCGTAATATCAGAGCAGAAGTGAATGTGCCTATGAGTAAGAAAGTAGAGCTTCTGATTAAACCGGCTAGTGCAGAGACACAGGACATTCTTCGCAAAAATGAGGAGTATTTGAAACGCTTCTGCAACACGTCCATGCTTGAAATAGACCTTACAATGGCGGCACCGGACAAAGCGATGACGGCAATTATCACAGGAGCTGAGCTATACCTACCGTTAGCAGGCCTGATCGATATTACGCAAGAGCTTGCACGTTTGGACAAAGAACTGCAATCCTTACATGGTGAGGTTGAGCGTATTGAGAAGAAGCTAGGCAATGAAGGCTTTGTGGCTAAAGCACCTGCTAAAGTTATCGAAGAAGAGAAAGCCAAGCTTGCCGATTATGCGGATAAGCGAGATAAAGTTATCGTGCGATTAGCGGAGTTAAAGGCATAAGGAACGCAAATTATACGATCGCCTAGGTTCGTCTACACGGTGATTCATATAGTAAAAGAGGATGAGAACAATGGATGAAATCAAGAATACTGTGGGTGAGTTCCAAACCGCACAGGAAGCCATTGATTGGATCGTAGGACGGATGGAGAAGCTTGGTATGAAGCCGGGCCTCCAACGTATGCAGCTATTGATGGAAAAGCTGGGGCACCCTGAACGCAGGCTGAAGTTCATTCATGTGGCGGGTACGAATGGAAAGGGCTCAACATGCGCTTATCTAGCTTCCGTGCTTCAAGCGTGCGGCTATGATGTAGGCACGTTTACGTCGCCGTATTTGGTGAGGTATACCAATCGTATTCAAGTGAATGGTGCTGACATTGCGGATGACGTATTGCTGCGTTTAGTGAATGACATGAAGCCGATCGTGGATGAGATTGCAGCAACTGAGGTTGGCCCGCCAACGATGTTTGAAATTTCGACTGCACTGGCCATTCTTTATTTTGGCAAAGTGGCTTATCCCGATTATGTGGTATGGGAAACAGGACTCGGGGGAAGGCTGGATAGCACGAATATCGTGAATCCAATCGTTACCGTTATTACCAATGTCGGCCATGATCACATGGATATTCTGGGTGATACGCTGGAGCTGGTAGCAGCTGAAAAAGCAGGGATTATTAAAGCAGGAGTTCCTGTCATAACAGCAGTTGAGCCTGCGGCGATTTGGAGCGTTATTGAACAAACTGCGAAGGCGAAGAAAGCGACGCTTTATTCCCTTGGTGATCAATTTTCACTGACTGAAGTGAACAGCACGCTAGATCGTCAAAGCTTCCAGTTTAATGGACCTTTTCGACCTATTCCGGATCTGTCCATCACGTTGAACGGTGAGCATCAATTGAAGAACGCGGCCGTAGCGGTCATGACACTTGAGGTGCTTCGTCAATATTATGCCACGATTGTGGAGGACGTAGATTTGCAGAAGGGGCTTGAGGGGACCAAATGGCCAGGTAGGCTGGAAATGGTTTCACAAGAGCCGCGGATCCTTATCGATGGGGCTCATAACCCAGAAGGGGCTGCAACACTGGCTGCAGCACTTCAAAACGTCTATAGCTATAAGAAGCTTCATATGATGATTGGAATGCTAGCAACGAAGAATCATACAGGCTACTTAAGGCATATACTACCATTGGTGGATACGCTCATTATTACGGAAGCTAATTTTCATAAAAAAGGGGATGCTTCCCTGCTCGCTGAAATCGCAAGTGGTCTTCTTCGAGAGATGAATCGTGAGGTTGACATTGTTGTAGAAAGCGATTGGAAGCAAGCTTTAACCTTATTAACAAATAGAACTGAGCAGGATGATCTGGCGGTCGTATCCGGCACGCTGTATTTAATCTCTGATGTTCGTTCTTGGATAACCTATCAAACCGATTCTGAAAAAGGATGGTGAGAACAGCGTGAGTCAAGCAGAACACGTACATTTTATAGGAATCGGCGGATACGGCATGAGTGCCATTGCCAAAGTCATGCTCGAGATGGGATACCGTATTTCGGGATCAGATCTAGCACAGCAAGAGCTTACAGATAAACTGAAAGCTAAAGGTGCTCAAGTGTTTATTGGCCATGAGGCGACTAACGTATCAGGAGCCGATTTGGTTGTATATTCAACGGCGTTATCCAAAGACAATGTGGAAATGCAAGCTGCAGAGCAATTGAACATTCCCATTATTCATCGTTCGCAAATGTTGGGAAGGCTGATGAACGAACGCAAAGGGATTGCCGTTGCAGGTGCCCACGGTAAGACAACAACTTCCTCCATGATTGCTTTGGTGATGGAGATTTGCGGCATAGATCCAACGTATATTATCGGTGGAGAAATCATGAATGTAGGCAGCAATGCCAAAGCTGGCAAAGGTGAGTACGTTGTTGCGGAAGCGGATGAGAGCGATGGAACGTTCCTGCAATATCACCCAACCCTCGCGTTAGTCAACAATATCGAAGCCGACCATTTGGAAAATTATAATGGCGATTTCGAAAATTTGAAAAAAGCATACAAACAATTTTTAAGCCAAGTAAGACCTGGCGGAAAAGCGATTGTCTGTCAGGATGATGAATTCCTGCGGGAAATGATTCCGGAAATTCAAAGCCAAGTGATTACGTATGGTATTGAGACGGAAGCGGATTATATTGCCCGTGACATCTCGCTTGGTGACCGCAAGGTTACCTTTACGGTAGAGTTCAAGGGCACTTCCTTAGGGAAAGTTAGTCTATCTGTACCAGGTAAACATAATGTTTATAACGCGCTTGCGACATTGATTACCTGCTTGGAAGCAGGTCTATCTTTCGAGAAAATTGCGGAAGCTATTCAAGAGTTTCGAGGGGCAAAGCGTAGATTTCAGGTGCTTGGCGAAGTTGAAAACATCTTGGTTATCGATGATTATGCGCATCATCCTACGGAAATTCAAGCAACGATTTCCGCAGCGAAAGCAACGAGAAAGCGCATAATCGCTGTGTTTCAACCGCAACGGTATACGAGAACCTATTACTTGTTTGAGCAGTTTAGCCGTTCCTTCCTTGAAGCGGATGAAGTGATCATAACCGATATTTATTCACCGGCAGGTGAACAACGAATTGAAGGTGTTGACTCCGTAAAGCTAGTCGAGCTGATACGCAGCAACAGCAACCCGAATGTTCAGCATATTGCCACCCGTGAAGAGGTACTAACCTATTTGGTTGACCACGTTCAGCCTGGTGACCTCGTCCTTACGATGGGCGCAGGTGACATCTGGAAGGCAGCCGATGGATTAGCTAAATCGCTGCGCAAGAAATACGAATCACATACGTAGAGAAAAGATCGCTGGAGCCAATGGGGCTGGAGGCGGTCTTTTTTTCTACCACATAAGAAAGTATGAGTTTTCGGCTTCCGAAAACAGCTTTCTTATTGGCGATAAAACCTACCATATATAGGGATCTTTGGTCGGAGACCAAAGTCTCTCCACTAATTAACGCGGTCGCTCATCTGTGAATGGCCTCGATAGAGGTTTTCTCATAAAAAAATCATATTAAGGTTCTCTCTCTCATACTCTAGTAACAGAAGATTGGGACAAGATGATACGGCATTGCGCCCGTTTCCAACATACATATGATGAGGAGTGTGGGAAGAGAATGAAAAAAGCTAGAATCACCTATCGATTCGACCCCAAGGAAGGGGCAGAATCAACACGCAGAGCAGCACGGGTCCATGATCAAGAGGAAAACGTAATCCCACTCTATCAAGAAGAGTATAAAGTTATAGACGCGAAGCTAGACCGCAATTCGAAAGAAGTGACGCCTTACGAGCAAGCTGAAAGAGAGCAAGTGGAGTCCTTATTTGAATCACATGCGCTGAATACGTTTACCACTGATTTTGGAAACTGGCATAGTCAGATCGAATCAGAGGGCGAGCGCGTAGAACGTATTATTCGTGAAACGCAGATAACCCGGGAGCAGCAAAATTCCCCACAACCATCTCCAGTCCGAAAAGATGTGGAGCCTGTGGATACGCGGGATGAGTGGTCCAATTGGACATCCAAGGAGCCTTACAGAGAGCCTTACAGAGAGCCTTACAGAGAACCATACAGGGAGCCTGGGACAGGGACTAGATATGCGAAATCGTCAGGTACCCCGTGGATTCGTATCGCAACATCGGTGGCTGGTGCAGTAGTAACTGGCATCGCGTTCGGTTTCTTCGTGCTCTCCATGTTCTCTTCGGATCGAGATCCGAGTGTTGCGACCTCGAATCCTGCTAAAATAACCGTGCCGTCCCCGAATACACAGGCTGCAGCAGCAACCTCGAAAACACAAACTGGCGTAGGGGATGTTGCTCTACCTGCGACATCGGTAGCCGTCACACCTGTGCAAATCCCTGCGAAATCGTATACCTTCTTGCAAAATGGCGTGTTTAGCTCCTTACAGGGAGCTCAGGCCGTACAGGATTCTCTTAGTAAGAAGGGGCTTGCATCAGCAATAGACAACTCCGACAAGCTTACTGTGTTTGTTGGCTTTGCTAAGACGAAGGACGATGCCATTGCGCTGAGACAAGGTGTGCAGGCAACGGATAAAACCATTGAGGTCTTTATGAAAAACGTGGATTTCCCAGCTGTAATGGGGATTCGTTGGTCTGGCGCAAAGCCAGAGTCCGTGGCCAATTACATTGCTGATGGCGATAAGCTCGTGAATACGATAAGTGGATTGACTCTTATCCATTTGGCAGAGACGAAGCCAACCGCTCTCACGGATGCATCCTTACAGGCGATTCGTACATCACATCAGGCACTCATTACGCTCGGCACAGGGCTCGCAGACGGAGCTGGGGATGATGTAAAGCAGTCGATGCAGAAGATGACAACAGCGATCAATCGTGCCGTTCAATCTATGGAAGAATACAAAAAAACGCCATCACAGGCATTGATGTGGCAAGCACAATCCTCTTTGATGCAGTACATTATTGCTCAGAAGGATCTTCTCAAATTGATTAGTGTTGCTTAAACAAAAAGCCGTGTACCTGAACTCTTTATCGGAGTTGAGATACACGGCTTTCCTGTTATTTGGTGATGTAACGATCGAGCAGGGAGGCGATTTCTGCCCTAGTCATCGTTTGATCTGGCTTGAAGGTAGTTTCCGATATGCCATTGATGATGCCTTTTTCTTTCAACGTGTTAATGGCTGAAGCACTCCAAAGCGATTTGGGTACATCATCGAATGCTGATTGATCCGTTGATTGTTTGGTTGGCGATGTCATTTGCAGAAGCTGATTAAATAAATAAGCAACTTCCCCGCGTGTAATGGCCTGATTAGGACGAATGGTTCCGTCCGCGTAACCTTGAAGTAGGTTTAACTTCCCTGCTTTGGCAAAAACGGCATTGGCCCAATGTGAAGCAGGCAAATCAGAGTAGCTTTTAGCAGCAGGTCCAGTCCCGCATCCATAAACATTGGAAGTCACACTTCCATTAGCGCTGCAGACAGAAGGCAGCTTGCTGAATGAGAATACACGATCCATCAGAGTAAGAAACTCTGCTCTCGTCAGCGCGCGGTCTGGCTCGTAATTGTTTGCAATACCTTCGACAATGCCTTTATTCTTCATGCGAAGAACGGCTGATCTAGACCAATGTACAAGCACATCGGTAAAGAGAGGCGGTTCATACGCGCTGATTCCATTGGCGATTCCGATCGCCATTTTGGAACGCATGGCATCGCTAGCTAGCAATGCTGCATCGCTTTTATTCGTGAGAAAGGCTGTTTCTACAAGAATGCTTGGAATTGTTCCCATTCGGGCCACATAGACAGCGCTTGGTGTCAGACCTAAGTCCTTGGTTCCGGCTTGTGCAAGCAAAGCGTCCTGTACTAGCTGAGCCAAATCTTTGCTGTAAGGCGTTAATTGGGTCATTGTGCTGCTTGCTGGATAATCCTCTTGCGGGTATGCGTTGTCATAGTAGAGCACCATGGTCCCATTGGCCTTGCTGCTCGAATGTGCATTGGCGTGAATGGATACGAATAAGTCAGCTTGCTGTTCGTTCGTGAATTCAACGCGCTGAGCGAGAGACAAGAAAGTGTCATTAGTTCGTGTTAAAATGACCTCATAACCTCGATCAAGCAAGGCTTGCCTTACTTTTAGGGTGATGTCCAAGTTGACATCGGTTTCACGGAGACCGCCAACGCCTGTTGCGCCAGGATCACTTCCGCCGTGACCGGGATCAAGTACCACCTTGAAAGCGAATGCATGATAGGGGAACGCAATTGTTAGTAATAAAGTGAACAGAATAAGTCTTTTGAGTAGAGTCATAGTTGAAATTACCTCCGGTAACTATCTTACTAGGATTGCTCTATTATGTAAGCAGGTAAGAATCACCATCGATTCATTGGGCGGCGCAGCCGCTTATTTTACATGGAAAAAAGAGGTGATTCCTCGTATAATAGGCTTGTACATACATAGAGAGGATGACAGGTATGAAAAAAAACACGTTTGCATTAATCATTTTTCTAATCGTCGGATTAATTACTGGGATTATTATCGGCCAGCTGCTGGCGCCCGTTCCTGCTCTCGCCTTTCTAACCAAATCAGTTCAAATTACATGGGAGCCTAAAGCGGATTTACAAGTTGTGAAATATGAATTTAACCTTTTGGTGAAGCTAAACCTATGTAGTATTATAGGATTAGTAGGAGCCTATCTCCTTTATCGGAAACTCTAGTGAGAAGTTGAATATGTAAATTGGTTGATTATAATTTAGGAGTTGTTAATTTTGCGTACCCCAGACCATGTAAGACTTATTCTTGCTTCTTCGTCGCCGCGGAGGCAGGAGCTTATTCAATCGTTCGGACTACCTTATATTATTCGGGTGAGTGACGCGGATGAGTCCGTCGAACAAAAAATAACGCCTGCTGAGCTCGTTGAATTGCTTTCTCTGCGTAAAGCCTCAACAGTCAGAGAAATGCTGGAAGAGCAAGATAAACACGGCGTTATCATAGGATCGGATACGGTTGTTGTTCATAACGATGAAGTTCTTGGTAAACCAGTTGATGAACAAGATGCCTTCCGCATGCTGAAAGGTTTACAAGGGAATATACATCAGGTATATAGTGGTGTTGCCTGCGTGGATGCTGCTACAGGTCAACAAGTTGTCTCGCATAGCGTGACCAATGTACGAATGAAGCCGATGTCTGACGAACAAATATTGCGCTATATTGCAACGGGGGAACCCAAGGATAAAGCTGGCTCTTATGCGATTCAAGGGATTGGGGCAACGATCATCAGCGGTATAGAGGGGGATTATTTCACGGTTGTGGGGCTCCCGCTTTCCTTGTTAAGTGATCTACTTCTAATGTTCGATATTCAAGTGTTGTAACACGATTTCCAAGCTTATCTATTCTACTTCCCAAATAGGGTGATTGGATTGACTGACTAATCTGTAAAGGTTACAATGACAGTAAGCGACATGACTTCGCATTTGTCTGGGAGGTAGCTGCCATGAACAGCGAATTTACAATTGCCGTCCACAGTCTGGTTCTATTAGCTCACTTGCCGGATCATATGGCAACTAGCGAAGAAATTGCAGTTAATGTGTCTACCCATTCTGCACGAATTCGTAAAGTCATGGGCTTTCTGCGAAAAGCAGGCTATGTGTCAACGAAGGAAGGCATCGGTGGCGGTTTTATATTAAGTTGTAAGCCTGAGGAAGTCACACTCGGGGAGATTTACCGTTTGACGTGCCAAGGTTCATTGAAGCCAAGTTGGTGCTCTGGTGATGAGTCCAAGCCTTGTATGATTTCATCCAAAATGGATCGATTGATGGGTAAGGTTTTCACCGATGCTGAAAAGCAGATGGAAAATTACTTTGAAGGTCATACAATCGGCAGCATGCTTGAACAAATAAGGGCATTAGAGTGTCCGGAATCGAATACAGAATCTCCATCCTAGAAGCCCTCGGATCTTACAATCCGGGGGTTTTATGTTGTTTTTGGGGTCAATATCTTTATGCATGGGATAGCAATAAGTAACACAACCTACATAACGGAAGAGGGGAAAACATGGAAAGCTCAAGCTTGATGCTGAGAGAAGTTCCGATTGAAGAAAGACCGCGGGAGCGAATGCTCCAATTGGGGGCGGGAGCGTTAAGCCATGCTGAGCTGCTTGCCATTCTATTAAGAACTGGGACCGTAGCGGAATCAGCCATTCATTTGGCAAGCCGGATTCTAAGTGAAAGCGGTGGACTTCGCAGCCTTGTCGATATGAGTAAGGACCAACTCACACTAATCAAGGGAATTGGAGATGCGAAGGCTCTTCAAATTATGGCGGGTATTGAGCTAGGTCGCAGGCTGGCCAAAAGCTCGTACGAGGAGCGGGTTACGATTCGTTCACCCAAAGATATCGCAAATTTAATGAGCGAGGATCTTCGGTATTTACAAAAGGAGCATTTCGTCTGTTTGTTTCTGAATACCAAAAATCATGTCCTTGCGCAAGAAACCTTATCGATGGGCAGCTTGAACGCTTCCATTGTCCACCCTAGGGAAGTGTTTCGAGCTGCCATTAAACGGAGCAGTGCTTCGATCATCTGTGTACATAACCATCCAAGTGGAGACCCCACCCCAAGCCCGGAAGATATTAGTCTGACGGGGAGATTAGTAGAAGCTGGAGCCATAATTGGTATTGAAGTGTTAGATCATGTTATCATTGGAGATCAGAGATTTATAAGTTTGAAGGAACAAGGCTTTATGTAATATAATAGAACACGCAACAGGAAAGGAGCCGTTTGTATGTTTGGTGGTTTTACGAAAGATCTTGGGATTGATTTGGGTACTGCGAATACATTGGTGTATGTGAAAGGCAGAGGAATTATCGTTAGGGAGCCTTCGGTGGTTGCCCTTCGTACCGATACGAAAACAATTGAAGCAGTGGGTGAATCGGCCAAAAAGATGATTGGGCGTACCCCAGGGAATATCCGTGCAGTTCGTCCGATGAAAGATGGCGTCATCGCCGATTTCGACACGACAGCAACGATGATTCGTTACTTTATTCGACAAGCGCAGAAGCAACGTTGGTTGTTCCCGCGTCATCCGAATGTCATGGTATGTGTACCGTCTGGAATAACAGCTGTGGAAAAGCGTGCTGTTGAAGATGCAACGAAGCAAGCAGGAGCAAGAGAAGCCTACACGATCGAGGAGCCGTTCGCTGCTGCAATTGGTGCCGATCTTCCTGTATGGGAGCCGACAGGGAGCATGGTCGTTGATATTGGCGGAGGAACGACGGAAGTCGCTGTCATCTCGCTTGGCGGTATTGTAACCAGCCGTTCCATTCGTATCGCTGGCGATGAAATGGATGAAGCTATTATTCAATACATTAAACGTACGTACAACCTCATGATCGGAGAACGTACAGCAGAAACATTGAAGATCGAGATTGGTACCGCTCTAAATACAGATAAAGCGGAATCACTTGAAATTCGTGGTCGTGACCTTGTTAGCGGTTTACCGAAAACAATCAGTGTAACATCGGTTGAGATAACAGAATCGTTGTCGGACACGGTAAGTGCCATTGTGGATGCCGTGAAGGTCACACTTGAGAAATGTCCGCCTGAGTTGTCAGCGGATATTATGGATCGTGGTATTGTACTGACAGGTGGAGGCGGATTACTGCGTAATCTGGATAAGCTTCTAGCAAGAGAAACGGGAATGCCCGTTATGGTCGCCGAAAATCCGTTAGATTGCGTTGCGATTGGAACGGGCCGAGCATTAGAAAATATTCACTTATTTAAAAACAAATCAGGAACGGGTTCGAGGTATAAGGGTTAATTATCGTTAGAAGGTGCTAATTTGTTTAAATTAATGGGAAATAAACGACTCATTTTTCTTATGTCCGGATTAGTCTGTTTCTTTATTTTAATGGGACTAACACTTGGAAATCGAGGGCCAATGTCTTGGCCTGAGAAATTTGTCAAAGACTCCGTTTCATGGACGCAAGGACTCTTGTACAAGCCCGCTGCGCAGGTAGCGGGTTTCTTCGAAGATATCAGGCACTTGCGAGTCATTTATGAAGAAAACAAAACATTGAAGCTGACACTCACGCAGTATGCGCGAGATACACAACGGTTGAATGAGCTTGAATCACAAAACAAACGACTGATGGAATCGCTTGGCTTCACAGAGCGTCAGCGAGAAGCCAACAATTACACGTATCGTATTGCAGAGGTCGTCACTATTGATCCAGACCCGTACAATAGCACTGTAACGATTAATTTGGGTGATAAAGACGGGATTAAGGAGAACATGGCGGTCATGACGGTTGATGGCTTAGTAGGAAGAGTAAGTAAAGTATTTGGGTTTCACTCCAATGTACAACTACTAACGGAGACCAATGATACGGATAACAACTCGAAAGCGATTGCCGTTACTGTCAAAGGAAATGAGACTCAGCCATTTGGGATGATCGAATCATATGATCCCAAAGTAGGTGAGTTGGTGATGAATAAGGTCGAGCATGCGGACGACATGAAGGTCGGCGATACGATTATTACATCAGGCTTGGGGCAGATTTTTCCTAAAGGGATAGAAGTAGGTACGATCTCTTCTATTGGGCCTGGGGAATTCGGAATTACCTACAAGGTCATGGTGAAGCCGAGAGCATCCTTTAATCGGATCCGTGAAGTGTTCGTCGTTGAAGTTCCGGAAGTGAAATGAGGTGAGCCGACAAAAATGAATAGACAGGTCTTATGGCTCATCCTGTTTGGATTGTTTATCCTTCAAGGCAGTTTAGTAGTTTGGCTGTTGCCAGCTGCATGGCAATCGATCGTCTTTGTAACCCCGCACTTAACCTTGGTTTTCATCATATTTATTGGACTTTTTCATCATCGTCATGCGGCTTTACTTTATGGACTTCTTTTTGGATTACTACATGATTTCACTTACTACGGTGCTATGCTCGGCGTATACTCCTTCAGCATGGGGCTCGTAGGTTACTTGGCAGGACTTGCGCAGCGTAAGCAACCTAATTTAATTTTTTACAATTTACTTATCACGAGCTTAGGCTTGCTCATATTTGAGTTTCTCAACTATGGGATCAACCGCTTATTCAAACTAATTGCCATAGATTTAAATTTTGCTCTCACCCATTACATGCTCCCAAGTGTTCTATTTAATTTACTTGTGGCCTTGATTTGCTATGTTCCCATTCGTAAACTGCTTGAAGGAAAGCGACTTGCAGCTTCAGGGAAGGAAGATTAATTTTCCAGGCGATAAGCAGGAAAAACTAGAACAAGGGCCGAAATGTATAGGTTGGGAGGTCGTCATGCCATTATGACTGTAGCGAAGCACCATGTGATGATAAAAGGGGTCAAAGATGGCCTTGTTTTTTTACTAAATGACGCATGCGATTGGCAAGAGCTGTTGCAAGAGCTGCAACACAAGCTCGAGAAAACGCATCAACAAATATTAACGGGTCCTATTATTCATGTGAATGTCAAATTAGGCAGCCGCGAGGCCACGGATGAGCAGAAGGAAGAGATTCGTTCTGTCATTAAGCAGAAGGGGAACCTCTTGATTCAATCGATCGAAAGTGAACCACCTAAGGTGGAAGCATCTGTGGAGCCTAAGGTTGCCATGACCACGCTAAGAGGGATGATCCGTTCAGGACAAACTCTTCATAACGAAGGGGATTTATTATATTTAGGTGATGTTAATCCAGGCGGGAATATAACCGCCACGGGAAATATTTACATCATGGGATCCCTTCGCGGTATGGCTCACGCGGGTTCAGAAGGGGATGAGAAGGCAATCATTGCTGCCTCTCATATGCGTCCTACACAATTGCGAATTGCCGGAGTGATCAGTCGTTCTCCTGATGAGTGGGGAATCGAGGAGGCATTCATGGAATTTGCCTATGTGAAGGAAGGTAAAATGGAAATCGATAAGCTGCATCAGCTTCATAAGATTTGGCCGGATGCTCCTGTTAAATAACTATTTTCAACAAAAAAACTGTGTCTGGGGTGAGGAATATGGGAGAGGCTATCGTTGTTACCTCAGGTAAAGGCGGCGTTGGTAAAACGACGACTTCCGCTAATCTGGGGACCGCACTCGCGCTTCTTGGGAAGAAAGTATGCATGGTTGATACCGATATTGGTTTACGTAATCTAGATGTGGTTATGGGTTTGGAAAATCGGATTATTTACGATCTTGTTGACGTTGCGGAAGGGCGTTGCCGATTGCCACAGGCGTTAATTAAAGATAAGCGGTTTGACGAGTTGTATTTGTTGCCAGCCGCTCAGACGAAAGATAAACATGCCGTAACTCCTGAACAGGTGCGGACGATTATATTAGAGCTCAAAAATGATTTCGAATACGTCATTATCGACTGTCCGGCAGGCATAGAGCAGGGCTTTAAAAACGCGGTTGCGGGTGCAGACAAAGCGATTGTTGTGACGACACCGGAAAATGCAGCTGTTCGTGATGCCGATCGTATTATAGGCCTGCTGGAGAATGAGAAAATTTCTTCTCCGAAGCTTGTGATTAATCGTATACGTCCTCAGATGGTGAAAAAGGGTGAGATGCTGGACATCGATGAAATCTGTTCCGTACTTGCCATTGATCTGTTGGGGATTGTGCCGGATGATGAGCATGTCATAAAGGCTGCTAATTTAGGTGAGCCAACCGTGATGAACCCTTCGTCACGCGCAGCTATCGCGTATCGGAATATTGCCCGGCGTATCGTTGGGGATACGGTGCCACTCATGCAGCTTGAGGATAAAACCGGCTGGGTAAAACGTATGAAAAAGTTTATTGGAATAGGATGATTGTTCTGTGTTTGCCAAGCTGAAAAACATTGATATTCCAATTGTTGTCATTCTGATTGCCTTTATGGTTATAAGTACGATGATGGTCTACAGTTCTTCTGTCGATCATCCGACGATTAACATCAGTATTACAAAAATTCTGGTCTTATATGCGGTAGGGTTAGTCGCTTTCCTAGCCTGTAGTTTGTTMGATTACCGTGTTCTTATTCGAATTGCTCCCTACCTGTATGGGATCGGAATTGTCTCTTTGATTGCCGTTTATTTTTTCGGTAAAAAAATCCACGGTGCACGCGGCTGGTTTGAGCTTCCAGGCGGATTGACGTTTCAACCTGCGGAGCTCGTCAAGCTGATCCTGATTATTTGCATAACAGCGCTCCTTGCCAAACGCGGAGGAGACCATCTCCTCGTTAAAAATGATATTATTCCTGTAGGGCTAGCCGTCCTAATTCCTTTCGGGCTTGTGCTTATCCAACCGGATCTAGGGAACGCGATTATATTTATCATCATTTTGCTTGGGATGCTGTGGATTGGGAATATCAAATATTCGCAAGTTTTGATAAGTATCCTAGTCGTGGMAGGCGTAGGATTCCTCATGTTGACGCTGTATAAGACTTTCCATGCCAGCTTGTTAGAAATGCTTAAAGGCTACGGTTTCAGCCATTGGATGGATCGAATTGATACATTCCTCTATCCGCAGGACGTCTCCGATGATGATAGTTATCAGGTTCGTAACGCGGTAAGGGCCATTGGTTCTGGCGGCTTAGAAGGAGAGGGCTTCTTGCAAGGGACTTCCGTGCATAGTAACTTCATCCCCTTCGCCTATTCCGATTCGATCTTCGTCGTCGTAGGAGAAGAGTTTGGCTTTCGTGGGTCTGCTGTTCTTTTGCTTATTTATTTCTTGCTAATCTACCGGATGATTCTGATCTCCATCCAAAGCTCTCAGCTGGGTGGAGCGTATATCGTCGTTGGCGTTGTATCCATGTTCGTATTTCAAATATTTGAAAATGTCGGTATGATGATTGGTATTATGCCGTTAACAGGTATTACACTTCCTTTCGTAAGTTATGGAGGGACGTCGCTTCTCATCAATATGCTTTCACTTGGTCTTGTCATGAGTGTGAAGCTGCATCAGGAACGTGCTCCCGAATTGTTTTAACAGTTAGAATCGATGTAAAGTCCGTGATCCTGCTGGGGCCACGGGCTTTTTTTTGTGCAAAAAATGACGTTTGCACAAATTCTAATCAATTGTTGTGAGTGTTTATAAAATAATAACAATTGACAATAAAGCGTTTACAAAATATAGTTATTTTACAAATACATGTTTGAAATGCTTTTAAAACCTAAGGGCAATGCTTTCTGGACGGTGTCCCCGTTTGGAACAACCCCGTTATCTCTTGCGTGAGATGGCGGGGTTTTTGCGTTGAAATGGATGGGTCATCTCCTTCCATTTGCGCAAACGATTGCACAACGAAATGAGGAGGAATTGCAATCATGAAGGTATCATCATCAAAAAGGGGCTTGTCTTACACAGCTCTTGTTACAGCACTGCTGCTGATGTTGCAGTTGATGGTCAGTTTATTTCCGCCAATAGCCAAGGCAGCGGGGATACCTGTTGAAACAGGTATTGAACAACCAGGTGGAAACACACAATGGTATTTGGCCGGCAGCTTTCAAGGCTGGAACAATCAGAATCCTGACACAAAGATGAAGCATGTTGTTGGCGACTACTATGAGTTTTCGCGTGATTTAGAGGCAGGTCATCATGAATTTAAGTTTGTTAAAAATGGGACATGGGATGGCTTTAGCGATAATGGCAACAATTTCGCCTTTGATCTGGCTAGCGCCACCAAGGTGAAGTTCTATATCAACGAAGCACTGAATAAGGCGAGAATTTCGATACCCGGTGTTCATGGTTTGGAGCAATATGTGTCACAAAAGGCTGAAAACCAGTGGCCAAGATTAGTGGGCTCCATTCAAACATTGTTTGGAGAGCCAGAATGGGCTCCTCAACAAGCGGCGCAATTTTTCGTGGATTACAATCTCGATGGTACCGTCTATAAGCTGCAACGCACGGTTCCACCGGGAAGCTATGAAGCGAAGGTCACATTTTCAGATGACTGGAATGGCAATGACTACGGTGGTGTGGATGGGAACCTCAAGCTCGTCACATTAGACGAGGCGAACGTGACCTTTTCCATAGATTATTCGGCAGACAATAAGGTGCTATCCCACGATTACATGGCAAAGGACAGCGTGTTCGATGGGCAAATTAAGAAGGATGGTTTAGCTTTTGACAGCCGATCCATCACGTATAAGAAGCCTTTTGGGGCGATCAAAGCGGGCGAAGAGGACATAACGCTGCGAATCTCAGCGAACAAAGGCGATGTGCAATTTGCCAAGGCTGAGCTGACTGCGCCAGATGGTCTTTCGAATGCTTTTATGATGAAGAAAGCGACGAGTGTTGAGGATAAAGATTATTTCGAGGTTACTGTTCCGAAAAGTACGTTTGCAGGTAAAATTGGTATATGGGGTTACAAATTTATTCTAGTTGATGGGACGACCAAGATCGAATACGGCGATGATGGTTCTAGTGGTGCAACAGGCAGCACGAGCGAAGAGGGAGCTTTACCGTATAATTTGACCGTCTATGATCCGAATTACCAAACACCAGATTGGATGAAAAATGCGGTTGTTTATCAAATTTTCCCTGATCGATTCTTCGATGGGAATTCAGATAACAATCGAGCCAAGCTTGAAGATGGCGCAAGAGGTGCTGTGGAAAGCCAATATGCCACCTCGAAGAACGGGCAAAAGCTGCAATATTTTGACGGCGGGGTAGCTGGTGACCCTGCTAGCAATCAGGTTTGGGGAACATGGGGAGATATCCCGGAAAATCCAGATCGGAAGTCACCCGTAAATGCTCCTTATTATCCAGAGGCCAAGACTGATGGCRCATGGACGAATGAATTTTATGGCGGCGATATTCAAGGAATTCAACAAAAGCTAGGCTATCTGAAAGCGTTAGGGATTACAGCCGTTTATTTAAATCCTGTCTCCTGGGCAGCCTCCAATCATAAATATGATGCGACGGATTATAAGCATTTGGATCCGATGTTCGGAGTTCCGGTCTATAATACCCCTAATGATCCTGCGTCTGGATTAGATTATACGAAGACACGCGAAGCATCTGATGAAGCGTTTCTAACCTTTACGAAAGCCGCGAAGGCTGTGGGTATCAAGGTCATTAATGATGGGGTGTTCAACCATGTAGGTGATGATTCGATTTATTTTGACCGTTATGAGAAATATCCTGAGATTGGCGCTTATGAGTATTGGTCGAAGGTTTATGATCGAATGAATGTGAATCATGAATCTAAACAACAGGCAGAAGAAGCGGTTAAGCAAGCTTTCATAGCGCAAATTAATCCGATGACAGGTCAACATTATCAATATCCAGCAGACTTCAAATATATGACCTGGTTCACCGTTTTGAATGAAAAAGAGAAAGACAGAGATGGGCCCAATCTTCATTACAAATACGATGCTTGGTGGGGCTACGACTCCTTGCCAGTGATGGATGCGAAGGATCCGCAGACGGTGGCTACTGAATTATTACCTGCCGACACGATGTCACTTGCGGGCCAACATGAATGGAACAATATCGATTATCGCGATATGGTGATTGGTCATGATGTGTCGGGACTGAGTCCTGAAGATGCGCAAAAAGAGATGCAAGCTGCGAACTCGCAAAGATGGCTGTGGATGGGGGCAAACGGCTGGCGTTTGGATGTGGCTCCTGATGTATCCAGCGGTACCTGGCAGAAGTTCCGTGAAGCTGTGAAATCAACCAAAGGGTTGCCAGACGGCAATGGAGATCTGATCGAAGATCCGGTTCTTTTGGGAGAAGAGTGGGGAGTTGCTACAAGGTTCTTGCTTGGTGATCAGTTCGATTCTGTGATGAACTACAGGTTCCGTAGAGCGATTCAAAGCTTCATGAATGCCGGAAACAGCAGTGCGCTAAATGAGCAGTTGGAGTCCGTGCGAGAGGATTATCCGAAAGAAGCTTGGCTAGCGATGCTCAATCTTGTGGATTCCCATGATACAACGCGTTCTGCGACGATCTATGATCATCCGGAATGGGAAGAAGAGCATCTGCAGATTGCTCCTGAAGCCAGTACGCGAGCGTTGAAGCTGCAAGAGCTTACAGCGATATTCCAAATGGGTTATCCTGGTGCGCCGACGATTTATTATGGAGATGAAGTGGGCTTAACAGGTACGAAGGACCCGGATTCGCGTAGAACATTCCCTTGGGAGCGCGTGACGAAACAAGAGAACGGAACCTATACAGGGAATGGGCAATATGCTGGCATTTTAAATGTGTATCAAAAAGCGGCTGCAATTCGTAATGAGAATGCTGTTTTCCGTACAGGGGATATCAAGGTTGCTTATGCGCAGGATGATGTCATTGTGTATGCTCGCAAAAATGAATTGAAGGGTGCTTTGCATGTCATTAATCGCAACGCAGATGCCAAAACAGTACGTGCTGATGTTGCTGGCTTCCTGCCTGAGGGGTTAACACTAGTCGATCAACTGTATGGTCAAGTGCAAGGGACTGTAGTGAATGGACAGATTGAACTGACTATCCCGGGTCAAACGGGACTCATGATGGTGTCAACGGTAGATTTGCAGCTCGTTCCTCAAGTTACGAACAGTTCAGCTGTTGGCGGAGATCATCAAGTTGATTTAACCTGGGATGTTGTTGCGGGAGCAGATGGCTATCGTGTGTATCGTGCGGCGATCGAGGGTGGTCAAGTCGTGTTAGTCGGGACGACGTCTACGTCTACGTTCGAAGATGCATCCGTAGTTAACGGGACGAAATACTATTACGCCGTTACAGCGATTATAGGGAGCGGAGAGAGCTTCTTAAGCGATATGGTTTCAGCGACACCTGCCTTCCCAATAAGCTATTTAGGCACACCTTCCTCGGTTACGGATGTCGTCTACTTGCAAGTAGGCCATAAGGTAGGGAAGATTACAGTTGAGATTGGCGTAATTGGGGTAACGAATAATCCGGCTTATGATGGGAAGGAAGCAGCAAATCTCATGGCAAGCTTAGTTTATTATAAGCAAGGCTCAGATCCTGCTTTTGCACAAGAATCTAAGCTTCGTTATGACTCGGATTCTTCCGGACGTAAGGTATATGGGGCTACATTTGAACCAACCGAGCCTGGTTATTATGAATATTTCGTGAAAGCCTCAATGGATAACGGAGATAGTTATTCGCAATCTCCAATCGTAACAGTAGAGGTGAATCCAAATAAGGATGATCAAACACCTCCGGCTGCGCCAACGCTTTCAAATATAACTGTGGAGTCCAACCGCGTACAGCTTAACTGGACGTTGGCGGATGAAGCTGTTTCGGGCTATGAGGTTTATAAAAAAACAGTTACCGAGGCTACCTATCATAAAATTGCTACTGTACCTCACTCGCAAATGACTTATGTCGACTATGCGGTGAGCAACGATACGGCCTATACGTATCTGGTTGCAGCCTTTGATGCAGGTTATAATCGTGCATTTTCAGGGGAACAGGCTGTAATGCCAAAATTGGTGATGGTTGACGTTCTGTTGAGGCTGCGTCTTCCCGACTATACGCCATCCACGGATGATATTTTCATCGCTGGCGATTTTAATGGTTGGAATGCAAGAGGTAACCAATTGCAAGTGCCGAGCGGGGCGACAGACCGCCGTATCGTGGAGTACAGCTTCAAGATGATGGCTGGCAAGGCGATTCAGTATAAATATACACGTGGAGATTGGAAGAAAGAAGCTTTTACAAGTCATACACGTCAACTCAATGATACTGCCGATTACGGCAATTGGGCGTATAGCTCCGAGAATACGAATATGCAGCTGACCATCAAGAACCAGGCCGACAACAAAATGGTGGTTGAAGATCACGTGCTCCGATGGGTTGATATGCCGATGTCCATCTCGATGCCGCGTATTTCATTTGGTGATGATATCGTGTACGCCACGGCAGATAACACGATGAATCTTAAGGCTGTTGTGCCTTATGGCGTTAACTTTACCATCAATGGCGTGCCGATTCCTGCGGGAAGTATGGATGCTTATGGAAATGTTGAGTTAAACGACCTCCCTTTAAAAACGGGCTTAAATACATTTGTCCTTCATATCGAACCAAGTGAGGAAACATTGAGTCAATCTTGGTATGAGGACAAAGGGCGGAAGGGGCAAGCGACTAAAACGATACAGATTTCTGTGACTAGGACTAGCGAGGATTCAATACCGCCAGAAATACCGTCAGAAATACCAACAGATTCACCGTCGTTACCTCCAGTAATGCCGGTATCGGATACGGATCAGCTTGTTACCTTCAAGGATTTCAAGAAACAAGACGATGGCAGTTTCGCGGTAGACTTGGATGCTGAGCACAATGGGATCAGGATTCCTACCGATGTTGTTAATGATTTAGGAAGTGCGCCAATTACGCTTAATAAGGCTGATATGTCTGTAACATTGCCTTCTGAGGTATTGGAAGCCGTTCAAGGTCTTGTTCCTGCAGAATCACTGAAGGATGCTCAGATCCACTTGAATGCAACGCCTGTAAGCAAGGAAGAAAATGAGAAGCTGTTATCACAAAATGGAATAAGTCTCGCCAGTGTCGCGTATGAATTTACACTTTCTATCGTTACCAAAGAGAACAAGGTGTACACATTACGTAAATTTGATAAACCTATCACATTGACATTCAAGCTCTTACCTGGCGTAGACCCTAAGCTTACAGCTGCTTATTATGTAAGTGATGATGGCACACTCGAATTCATAGGTGGAACGATTCAAGGCGACACACTTACAGTCGATGTGAATCATTTTAGTCAATATGCAGCTCTTCAAGTGACTAAAATCTATTTGGATGTCGCGGCAGATCACTGGGCGTTCGCTGTTATTAAGGAGCTAAGTGCCAAGCATATTGTAGAGGGCATGACAGACTCGTTGTTTCAGCCTGAAAACCAAGTGTCAAGAGCGCAATTCGCCGCGATGCTTATAAGAGCCTTAGGTAAGGAGGCAGCAGGTACGCAGCCATTCGCGGATATTCAAGAAGGTGCTTGGTATGCGGCATCCGTTGCTACTGCTTATAACCTTGGCATCATTGCTGGGCGCGATGAGCGCCACTTTGCTCCTGATGCACCGATTACACGTGAAGAAATGGCGGTCATGATTGTGCGTGCATACGAAGTAAAGCATGGAGGCACGAAGCTTGCTTTGCCGAGCACAGTGACAACCTTTATCGATGACAACTTAATAAGTAATTGGGCGAAAAGTATCGTTCAAACTGCTGTCCATTTGGAACTCGTACATGGCAGAGATAATCTTACGTTTGCTCCACAGGGCTATACGACTCGTGCGGAAAGCGCACAGGTGATTTACAATTTGCTTCAACAATAGGTTTTCTAACAAGCTGCCGTGAGGCGGCTTGTTTTTTATCCGTCGTAACAGTCACATAATCTTGTCCATCCGCTCATAGGCTGTAGTAATGAAAGTCTATAAGGAGGGGGATTCTATGGTTACAAAAGATAAAGTAAAGCAGCGCCGACTAGAACGTCTTCGCCATTTGCGAGAATCGTCGGAACTATCAATCGGGCATGGTGGGTCACTTTCCTCTCAGTCGGCCGAATACTTGTTGCCATCACACCAGAAAGATGAAGTGCCGCTATATGCTGATCCTGACTGGAGAAGGCGGATGGAGGATCCTGAGTTTGCATGGAGACAGAAACTCAGGATGGATACAGCGAACGATGATACGGAAAGAGGCTTCTTAACTCCGCCGTCTCCTCGCAAAATCGCCATCAAGCTCCTTATCAGCGGTGTGATATTTGCGACTGTTTATGGTATGTTCCAACTAGACAAGCCATGGGCAATCAAAGGGAAGCTGTATGTTACAGCAGCACTTACGCAGTCGTATGATTTTACGGCATTTTCCGCTTGGTATACCGATAAATTTGGAGGCTCACCTTCCTTCATTCCTAGCTTTAATCGCACAGGTAATGAAGCTGTTATTGTAAGTACCTCGAAGCGCACGTTGTTCGCGCCAGTGAAGGGTACGGTAATGATAAGATACGATGGGACGATCCATAAAGGAGTCAATTTGAACACAGCTGATTTTGCTCCCGTGTATGCGATGGACACGGGACAGGTCATTTTCTCGGGTACTGCTACGGATACGGGGTTAACGATCGTGATTCGTCACCCAGGTGGACTGGAGTCTTTATATGGGGGACTTAGCG
This sequence comes from Paenibacillus sp. P4_A9, assembly GCF_056402415.1. NCBI lineage: Bacteria > Bacillati > Bacillota > Bacilli > Caryophanales > Paenibacillaceae > Paenibacillus > Paenibacillus sp. P4_A9. The sequence goes on along the minus strand of NZ_JBFUHL010000052.1, from coordinate 13,936 downwards.
ACGTGAGTGTAGCCGCTGGTGATTGGATGAAGGTAGGGGAGCCCATTGGAAAGGCATCTGCCAAAGATCCAGCGAAAGGGACCATGTACTTTTCTGTCATGAAAGAGGGAGTGATGATCAACCCATCGGATGTGATCACCTTTGATTAAATTGGCTGGGACGAAGTATCGATTTCATCCTTTATTTACGTTGATCATGATTGGCTGTGCCTTTACTGGATATTTTCTAGAAGCAATCACTTTATTCGGCATTGTTCTCATCCATGAGCTGGGGCACTTAACCGCAGCGAAAGGGTTCGGTTGGAGGGTTCAGGAAGTCCAGCTTCTTCCCTTCGGGGGTGTATTGATTGTTGATGAGCTAGGAACTACGTCCACACGCGAGGAATTGATCGTCGCCTTAGCAGGCCCCCTCCAGCATATATGGATGATCTTATTGGCGCTGCTGATGAAGTCATTCGATATCGGAAGTGGCAGCTGGTGGGACTATTTTATTGAAGCGAACCTCATGATCGGTTTATTTAATTTGATACCCGTGATGCCGCTCGATGGCGGGAAAGTGATGCAAGGCTTGTTGGGTTATATCATGTCGTACCATAACACGATTGTCTACTCGGTTTGGATCAGTATGATCATTAGCTTCTCGATCATTATTATGGCGATTATACAGCTCGTACAAGGGCAGCTGCCGATTAATATCCTGGTTATTGGCCTGTTTCTGCTTGTTTCAAATTGGTATGCTTACCGGCAAATACCTTACCATTTTCTTCGCTTCCTAATGGGGCGCGGATTCCGTGTTGGGCAGCTATTAAGCCGCGGTACAAGAGCCCAGCCTATTGTTATCACCAAGCAGCTAACGATGGCGGAGACGTTGAAGCTTTTTATGCGAGAAAGATATCACTTGATCTATGTAGTGAATGAAGCAGGGCGAATTCAAGCCGTGCTGCCCGAGCAGCAAATTGTCGTCGGTTATTTAGATGGGAAAAAACCGGGGAGTGCAGTTTCCGATCTTTTCATGTAAAATAACTGGTGAGGTGAACATGTATGAAGCAACTGATAATTCACTGCGCACCTGAACTTACACAAGCAGCCTTGCTAGAAGATGGTCGTCTTGTGGAGTATGATACGCAGTATCCGCTTGAATCTCAACGGGCAGGCAGCATCTACATGGGCCGCATCGTTAACGTACTTCCTGGCATGCAAGCGGCATTCGTCGATATCGGACTTGCGAAGAATGCCTTTCTTTATATAGACGATCTCCTCCCTGTTCATTTGGACAAGCAGCCTAAGATCAAGCCTTCCATTACAGAGATTGCTGAAGTTGGGCAAACGGTAATGGTACAAGTTAGCAAGGATCCGCAGGGCACCAAAGGGGCAAGAGTAACTACGCACGTTTCCATTCCGGGCCGTTGGATTGTTTATATGCCAGATGCTGATTACATTGCGATATCACGTAAAATTGATCTAGAAGCCGAGCGGCAACGTCTGAAGCAACTTGCTGAGGGTAACCTTTTGCCAGGTGAAGGTGTTATTATTCGCACAGGTGCGATAGGGCAAAGTGAAGAAGCCATTCGAGATGATTTGCAGAACTTGCGCGATGTTTGGAGTACTATTCTTGCGAAGCGGGAAGAGTCCGCTGTTCCTGCACAGCTCTACCAGGATCTCGATCTCTTACCTAAGCTGGCTAGAGATGTGATATCCGATGAGGTTCAAGAAGTGTGGATGAGCAATAATAAGGTCTTTGAAGAAATGAGAACCTTACTGCGCRAGCAGCAACCGGGCTGGCGAGGTCGTATTGCTTTCTATGATCGTAGAACACCTATGTTCGATCATTTCGGTGTTACGGAAGAGTTGAACCAGAGCTTTCGTCGTAAAATCTGGCTGCCTAGCGGCGGGTATTTAATCATCGATCAAACAGAGGCGCTGACAGTGATTGATGTGAACACGGGACGTTATACGGGTTCTATTGATTTAGAGCAGACTGTTACCGATATTAATCGGGAAGCAGCTGTTGAAATTCCCAGACTTTTGCGGCTTCGTAATCTAAGAGGCATCATTATTGTCGATTTTATCGATATGCATGCGGAAGATAATCGTGCGAAGGTCATGGCGAATATGGCGGAAGCTGTGCGCAAGGATCGTTCGAAGACGACGATTGTAGGTTGGACCAAGTTAGGGTTGCTAGAAATGACCCGCAAACGCAAATAAAAGGTTTGCATATGAATTAATTACTGTGATATAATACTCGGAGTGTGTTGTTTAGGCATGCTGTAACCGCACGAAACAGGTCGAAGTACGCGATTGGAATTATTCCATTCCGTCACCTGCACAAGGCGAGTCTGAGACATGAGGAGGTAATGAAAATGTACGCAATTATTGAAACAGGTGGTAAACAGTACAAAGTTCAAGAGGGCGATGTTCTTTACATCGAAAAATTGAACGCTGCTGAGGGTGAGGTTGTTTCTTTTGATCGTGTGTTCTTGGTTTCCAAAGAAGATGGCCTAGTAGTAGGTGCTCCATTGGTTGCAGGTGCTTCAGTTTCCGCGAAAGTGGAAAAACACGGCAAAGGCGCAAAAGTCATCGTTTATAAGTACAAACCGAAAAAGAACTATCACAAAAAGCAAGGTCATCGTCAACCGTACACAAGAGTAGTAGTTGAGAAAATCCAAGCGTAAGAGACAAGCCTATGATCTACGTGACCATAGAGCGTCTTGCACCGGATTCACCTCAAATCCTTTCTTTTGTAGTGGAAGGCCATGCTGAATATGACGTACCTGGCAAAGACTTGGTCTGCGCCGCGGTATCAGCGATTTCCGTTGGTACATGTAATTCGATAGAATCCTTAACCGGTGTGATTCCGATTCACGAAATGGAACCTGGACTGTTGGATGTAACCATCCCGGACAGTGCGCGCGATATGCCTGAAACTTGGAATCAAGTGCAGTTAATTATAGAATCGATGGTCGTTATGTTACAAACGATTGAACTCACTTACGGTGACTATATAACGATTGAAACAATCTATCACAAAGGAGGATAACACCATGTTTTTGAAATTGGATCTCCAATTATTCGCTTCCAAAAAAGGGGTAGGTTCCACAAAGAACGGTCGTGACTCGCACTCTAAGCGCCTTGGCGCTAAACGTGCTGACGGTCAAACTGTTACTGCTGGAAGCATTCTCTACCGTCAACGCGGTACGAAAATTCACCCAGGAACGAACGTAGGCATCGGTTCGGATGATACACTTTTCGCTTTGGTACAAGGCGTAGTGAAATTCGAGCGTTTGGGCCGCGATCGCAAAAAAGTGAGCGTATACCCAGTTGATGTAGCTCCAGTAGCTGCAGCTCTAGAAGCGTAATTAGAATCCCTGGTGAGCGAGAGTTCATCCAGGGATTTTTTCTCAGGATATATGGAAAAACCTCTAACCGCGATCACTCATTTCGGATGGTCGAGGGCAGAGGTTTTCTCGTTTGTTTGGTGAAGTTTACCAGTCAGCATGATATACTGGATGAACGGTTATTAAGCGGAGAACGGGGCGGACGGATAATGAAGCAATTGGGCAGCGCGCAGGTCTATTTATTAATACTTGTGCTCATAGGATTGACTGGCATGTTGGTTACAGAACCCTGGATCATCAGAGTAGCATGTTTACTAATCATTCTCATAAGCGGGTATACAGCTTGGAGATTGGAAGCAAGTAGAATGGAAGAGAAGTGGCGTTCAAAGCTGAAACAGCAAGAACAAGACACACATCATCAGTTGATTGCCGTCGTAAATCGCTATCGGCATGATTGGATGAATGATACCCAAATTTTATTTGGTTATATTCAGATGAAGAAGTTTGATAATTTACGGCCTCTTATGGAAAAAATAAAAATGACTATGCAGCAGGAAAGCAATCTCTCCAGGCTGGGGATCCCATCTTTCATTGCTTACTTGCTTCAATTCCGTGTTCAGTCGAAGACATTAGAGCTGAATGTGGAAGTCGAACAAGAAATTAATCTTGGACGACTCCCCCTACAGAGCGGATTGATTGAACGATTGGTTCGACAAATGGTGGCATGCGTCCAAGAGAACACGGCCTTTGATGATGGGGAAAGTGGTACACTTAGCTTGGAATTTGATGTTCAAGAAGATAGCTTACTGCTTGATTTTGTATATCAAGGCTCCTATAATCGGGAGCAACTTGAGCAATCGGTTTTAGAACGCTTTTCATCGGAATTATCCCAGTATTCGCTTGAGAATGATGAGTGGCATGAGGAAGAAGCAGGTATCACACTGCGATTGCCGTTTCATATATAAAGTTGAGGTGTAGAAATGTTTGTTGATAAGGCGAAGATTTTTGTAAAAGGCGGCGACGGTGGTGACGGGTTAGTTGCTTTCCGCCGTGAGAAATATGTACCAGAAGGCGGGCCTGCCGGTGGTGACGGAGGCAATGGCGGCGATGTTGTTTTCCGCGTAGACGAAGGTTTGCGTACGTTGATGGATTTCCGTTATCAGAAGCACTTTAAAGCAGAACGCGGCGAGAAAGGTCGCAACAAATCGATGCATGGAGCCAATTCGGAGGATATGATTGTTCGTATTCCCCCTGGAACAACCATTATTGATGATGATACACAAGAAGTGATTGCTGACTTAACGCGTCATGGGCAAGAAGTCGTCGTTGCTAAGGGCGGCCGCGGCGGCAGAGGAAATACTCGCTTCGCAACTGCGCGTGTAACGGCTCCTGAAATTGCGGAGAACGGTGAAGAAGGCGTAGAGCGTTGGGTTATACTTGAAATGAAGGTCATGGCTGATGTAGGGCTTGTCGGTTTCCCAAGCGTTGGTAAATCCACGCTGCTGTCGGTCGTATCGGCCGCGAAGCCGAAGATTGCAGCCTATCATTTTACAACATTAACCCCGAACCTCGGTGTAGTCGATGTTGGTGATGGCCGCAGTTTCGTTATGGCGGATTTGCCGGGCTTGATCGAAGGCGCACATGAAGGTGTGGGGCTCGGGCATGAGTTCTTGCGTCACGTTGAACGGACGCGAGTTATCGTACATGTCGTGGACATGTCAGCCGCGGATGGACGTGATCCTTATGAGGATTTCATCAAAATCAATGAAGAAATCAAGCTGTATAATGCGAAGCTGGAGCAACGACCACAAATCGTTGTTGCCAACAAAATGGATATGCCGGAGTCTGAAGATAACTTGGCTATGTTCAAGGAGCAGTTAGCTGCTGATGGCAAGGAATATGCCGTCTATCCGATTTCAGCTTTGACGCGCGGTGGTGTTCAAGAACTGCTGTATAAGATTTCGGATATCGTGGAAAGTATCCCGAACGCTCCTGAAGTCGAGGGAGTGGCTGAGACGGAAGAGCGTAAAGTATATCGCTTTGAGAAACGCGAAGAGAATGATTTCACGATTCGCCGTGACAATGATGTATTCGTTATTGAAAGTCCATCGATTGAGAAATTAATCAAGCGGACGAATTTCACTACCCAAGATGGGATCGCGCGTTTTGCTCGTATTTTGCGTAACATGGGCATTGATGACGAGTTGCGTAAACGTGGCGCTGTCCATGGACAGACAATTCAAATCGGTGATTTTGATTTCGAGTTCGACGAGAACAATTTATAATACTAGGCACTTATCCAAACAGGATAGGTGCTTTTTTTTGTTTCGTCCAATTTAATGTCATGATACTTGACACGTTCAAATAAAAGCATTACCATTTCATATATATATCTAAATAATGTCAGAAAATATAACATAAATATAAAGTGAATAAGCGAGAAAGGAGGAGCCATGATGAAAAAATGGATACAAGCGATGGGTTCTGATCAGACGCGTATGCGAAATTTAACATACGATGAAGCTGTGGAAGCTGCCAGCGAAATGGCGAAAGGAGATTCAACAGACGCGCAATGCGCAGCATTCTTAATGGCGCTATGTATGAAAGGGGAAGCAGATGATGAATTGACGGCCTTTATCGATGTTTATCGCGGCTACTCCTTAATATACAATGCTCAACCTAACTCGCTTAATTCAATAGGGCCTACGGAAGGGCGGAAGCGATTCCCCGTTACACTGCCTGTCAGCCTATTGCTTGCATCGGTGGGTTTCACACAAGTGATACAAGGTGGTGAGGCGCTTCCGTCACGACAAGGGACAGCAATGAAAGAAATCGTAGAAAGCTTTGGTGTGTCCTTACATCTTTCTGTGAAGGCCTGGCAATCCATGTTATTTCATTTACACATCGGTTTTCTCCCCACAGAGCAGCTGTGTCCGCCAATTGGGCGACTGAAGCAGGTTAGGGAACAACTCGGAATACGAACGGTCATCGATACCATAGAGAGAGTATTGAATCCTGTCCTTTCGACGAATTTAATTATCGGTGTGCAGCAACGTAAGACTATGGAGTCCTTGATTCCAATATCGATCCGCTCTGGCTTTCAACAAGCCTATATCGTTAGTGGAATTGATGGCTCTGAGGATTTACCCCTATATGAGAATAGTACGATTCGGATTGTGACACCATGGGGGGATGAGTCTCGAGTCGTTGAGCCACAGAAATTTGGATTCACAAGCACCCCTATGCCATCGATTACGAAAGAGGAGCAAATCACCATGGTGAAACGAATTATTGCTGGTGAGGATGGATTAGAAGTAAAACGGGAACGTGATCACGTCATTTTCAATACCGGGTTAAGATTAAAATGGTTTGATAAAGTGGATACCTATGAGGAGGGCTTTCAGCTTGCCGAAGCTTTATTACAAAGGAAAGAAGCACAAAAAATCATGCAGCGCTGGATCGAGCAGAGCCAGTATTTGAAGCTTCAAGATCTTGCAGACGGCGATGATTCCTCAACGAAAATTGGATGAAGACCTTACCATGAAGCCGGTCCTTAGACGGCAAATGGGGGGTCTTTTTTTATAAATATAGACGATATAGTTCACGCAATAATTTGTCTATATTTTTAGATAAACACTGTGATACGTCCAAGTAGGAAGGAGTAGCCGTTTATTTCAGGGGGTCGGCGAATTGGTAGATGTTACAGGTAAAACTTAATCAATGGATATGTTACCATTTACTAGTGTCATTGTGATTCGGTAATTACAAAATGCTAGGAGGCCTACATCATGAAGAAACAATTACTCGCTTTTGCACTCATCCCTTCTCTTATATTTGGTGCAGTCACAGTACCATTACCTAAAGCAGCTTCTGCTGCAACCACTGGTGAAGTTGTTAGCAGTGTAAGCTTTCGCCAAAGCCCTGATGAGAATTCACCTCGGATCCGTTATTTAAAAGCTGGGGAGCCCGTCTCCATTATAGAAAAAGTAAATGCCTATTGGTATAGAATTCAAGTGACGAACGGCCAAATCGGTTATGTCTCAACAAGCGCAAAATACATACAAACAAGCAGTCAAACGACGACACCAGCAACTGGAACAGGGCGGATCGTCGCAAGTGTGAGTTTCCGTACCGCAGCCAATCAGAATGCGACTCGTATTCGGTATTTGAAAGCTGGAGAAACAGTACAAATTCTCCAGAAAGTAAATGCTTATTGGTATAAAGTCAAAGCATCAGATGGTCGCGAAGGCTACGTCAGTACAAGTCCTACCTACATTACAACTTCTGGTGTAGCAACATCTCCGGGTACAAATACAGGCGGGACAACGAGTGAAAAGATTCAGAAAGTCATTGCGGCAGGCAAAAAATACTTAGGAACGCCTTATGAGTATGGGTCCAGTCGTGACAACACAGCCACCTTTGATTGTTCTGATTTTGTACATCAGGCTTTCTTGGACGGCATTGGACTGAACCTTCCGACCGACTCAAGAGGTCAAGGCGCGTTTGTGAAATCACTCGGACACAATGTGACGGATTGGCATAACCTCAAGGTTGGCGATCTTATGTTCTTTATGTCTTATAAAGGAACGGCGCAGTCCAATTATGCTGGCATAAATAAGTCTACTCAAACGATTACGCATGTTGCTATCTATTTAGGCAATGGTCAAATCCTATCGACCTATTCAAAAGAAAGTGGCGGTGTCCGAATTGATTCCATCGCGAATCGACACTGGGAATATCGCTTCTTATTCGGAGGCAGTGCGCTATAGCACGGCAAACAAAAAAAGAGCAGACAACGAGAAATCGTTGTCTGCTCTTTTTCGAGTACAATCCAGAATTAGATTTGCTGCGGATCCAATAAAGGGTTCCAATGAATGATAGGTGTATCTGTTTCTAATTGAATACCAGCGGAGCCTACCCAAGGATGCGTAGTAGGACCAACGGCGAAATAATGTTCGAGCAAGCAGCGGAAAATATAGGGCATCGGACGGTCAAAGACAGACGCTTTGGGAATCCAATGCAGATCACCTTCAGACGTAACGATGCGCGGATCCACATCCGTCTTGCCTATATAGAAAAATTGCTGACGTATTTCTTGTCCATTGAGCCGAAGTAACACGTATTGCAGACGTAAGTCATGAATTTCGTCCTGCTCAATGCCCGTTTCTTCCCATACTTCACGAAGGCATGCCGTTCTTGGTTGGCTAATTTCATGTGGTTCGAGATGACCGCCAATTGCGGCCCATAAGCCAGGGGAGAGCGTGCGGGTTAACGCGCGTTTCATCATAAGGAGCTCGTCATGTTCGTTCCATAAAAGTGCGGTAGACATCATTCGTAATGTAATCATGGAGAGATCCCCTCGCTTCGTTGGTTCCGTTTCAGCTTATCATAGAAAGGGAAGGGGCTGCAAAGGCGAATGCTTGGATACATTTTGCCTATTGCTTCACGAGGCATGATTCGATATAATGTCCTCTATAGGGAAACACTAGTCTTTTTGGAGAGGACGGTAGTAAGGTGCCGGAGAGCAAAGAGTTTCTTCCAACCATGAAGCACATCGGACCTGAGAGGTACTACTTAGTCCGTGAGGACATTCTTCCAGAAGGTGTTCTAAAGACAGCGCAGGCCAAAGAGTTACTTGCACGGGGTGAAGTGAAAACGATTCACGACGCTGTAGAACAAGTGGGGTTGAGCAGAAGCGCCTTCTATAAGTATAAAGATGGCATTCATCCACTCAGTAAGCTGGAGCGTGAGCGAATTATTACGATTTCAATGGATTTAGAGCATCGGTCTGGGATATTGTCCCGTGTGCTCGCTCTTATCGCGAATTTGGATGGTAATGTATTGACCATTCATCAAACGATTCCATTACAAGGTATGGCGAACGTCGTTATATCATTAGAAATTTCATCCATGGGTGAAGAGATCCGGGAAATCGTGGATCGCCTCGGAGCACAAGACGGAGTTAAGCGTGCCATGGTCATCGGTCAAGGCAGTTAAGATAGCATACAATTCAGGAGGTCATTGAAATGAAGCCCATCAAGGTAGGTTTACTAGGTTTAGGTACTGTAGGAACAGGTGTAGTCCGTATTGTCGAAGGACATCAAGAGGATTTGCAGCGTCAAACAGGTTCAGTGATTGAAATCGCGAAAATTCTTGTGCAAGATAAATCGAAGCTTCGTAACATCTCTGTAGATGCAGATAAGCTAACCGAGAACGTCTGGGACGTGATTGGCGATAGTGACATCGATATCGTCGTTGAAGTTATGGGTGGCGTGGAAGCAACGAAAGCACACATTCTAACCGCGCTTGGGAATGGCAAGCACATCATTACGGCCAATAAGGACCTTATGGCGATGCATGGTGCGGAAATTCTAGCTAAAGCGGCTGAAAATAATTGCGATGTCTTTTATGAGGCAAGTGTTGCAGGCGGAATTCCAATTATTCGTGCGCTTGTGGAAGGCTTCTCATCCGACCGCATCACGAAGATTATGGGGATTGTGAACGGAACAACGAACTACATTTTGACTAAAATGAGTCAAGAAGGCGCGGCGTATGCTGATGTGCTGAAGGAAGCACAGGAGTTGGGCTATGCGGAAGCGGATCCGACATCTGATGTTGAAGGCTTAGATGCTGCTCGTAAAATGACGATCTTATCGACGCTTGGCTTTCATGCGAATGTTGCTTTAAGCGATGTTGAAGCGAAGGGAATTTCCAAGGTATCGAAGGAAGATATTCAATATGGTAAGAAATTAGGCTACGAAGTGAAGCTGCTTGGTATCGCTGAAAATCATGATGGTCATATCTCCGTTAGTGTTCAACCGACAATGGTCAAAAATACGCATCCGCTAGCATCCGTTAATGGTGTATTCAATGCCGTTTACGTAACAGGAGAAGCGGTTGGCGAAACGATGTTCTATGGCGCAGGTGCCGGCGAGCTTCCAACAGCGACATCCGTTGTAGCTGACTTAGTGGCCGTTGTACGCAATTTGAAATTAGGCATCAACGGCCGTACTGTACAAGCTCCTTACAAAGAGAAGAAGCTTAAAACAGACGAACAAATCGCTTCCAAAAACTTCATTTTGCTTCATGTTGAAGATAAAGCAGGCGTGCTTGCCCAAATTACACAAATTTTTGCTGAGCATGAGGTTAGCTTGGAATCCGTGTTCCAACATCCGAATAAATCAAATCCGAAGGCTGAAATCATCATTATTACGCACGATGCGAATCAAGCTAGCATGAAAAATGTATTGAATCAATTCGAATCGATGGACGTTATTCATGCGATTAAGAGCGTGTATCGAGTAGAAGGCTAGAAATCGGACCAGGACTGGACGGCGTATCCGTTTATTTTGAATGAAGAGAGGCGCAATTTCGAAATGAGCTACAAGACAAAACAAAAGGTAAGAGTGAAAGTACCGGCAAGCACGGCAAATCTAGGTCCCGGCTTTGACTCTCTGGGGATGGCCTTGAACTTATATGCTTGGATTGATATGGCGATCTCTGATCAGACACGAATTCAATTGATTGGCGATCAGATGAGTGGAATTCCTACGGATAAGTCGAATTTAATCTATAAGGTAGCTCAAATGGTATTTGATAAAGCAGGCGTTTCACACCCGGAGCTTGAGATATCCATGTATAGTGAAATTCCACTCACACGTGGTTTGGGAAGCAGCGCTTCAGCCATTGTTGGTGCACTTGCAGGAGCTAATGCCCTGATTGGGAATCGATTCTCAACGTATGAGCTGTTTCAAATCGCTTCGCGTCTTGAGAAGCACCCTGACAATGTAGGTGCGAGCTTGTACGGTGGGATTGTCGTTGCGTTCTGGGATGAAGAGAGGGCAGAATCGATCCGGATTGAGCCTGATCACAATTTGGAGGTGCTGGTGGCGATACCAGCCTTCCAGCTAGCGACAGAAAAGGCGAGAGGCGTTATGCCGCAGCATGTAACCATGAAGGATGCGGTGTTCAATCTCAGTCACTCCTCCTTGCTCGTTGCTGCATTAAGCACAGGAAACCTAGGCATGATCCGTTATGCGATGAAGGATAGATTGCATCAGCCCTACCGCGCAGCACTGATTCCTGGCATGAAGAAATTATTGGATGAGTGTGAACATCATGGTGCGCTTGGTGTTGCTTTAAGCGGAGCGGGACCTACGATGCTAGCGCTCGTGGATGCGCGTAGTGAGAAGAAATCGGAGCTTGAAGCGTTCCTTCAAAGCACGTTGGCGAAGGAAGGTATTGAAGCTCAACTGTTATGGCTGAAGCCGAGCCAAGAAGGTGTGATAACAACGGAACTTCAAAGTGGAGATGAGGGGCTTCTCAGCTTGGTAGAGAAAGAGGTGCTTGCATGAAGCGAGTTGCCATTCTTGGACCAAGCACGTTCTCGGAGGAAGCTACACGTCACTTTCTAGGTGAGAATTTTACGTATGTGTCGTATAAGTTGATTTCTGAGGTTTTCAATGCGACTGCATCAGGTGAAACGGATCTGGGTGTTATTCCGATTGAGAATACGCTAGAGGGCTCAGTTCATTTGCATGTGGATTGGCTCGTTCATGAAGTCGATCTTCCGATTCGAGCAGAATGGGTATTTCCCATTGATATGAATCTTATTGGATTTCGGAATCCAGATCCTGAAGTTGATGCCTCGAATCCATATCGGCACATTCGTAAAGTGTTATCTCACCAAGTTGTGCCTGCGCAGTGTTACCAATTTATGAAGCGATATCTGAGTGGGGCTGAATTCGAGCAAGTGAGCTCTACAGCTGAAGGCGTACGCATCGTATCCACACTGCAAGATCCAACGGTCGCGGCGATTGGTACAGCTATTGCCTCGACGAACTATGGCGTGCCCATGCTGCAGCGGGAGATTCAGGATCACAAGGATAACATGACGCGCTTCTTACTTGTTGGTAAGGAAGCATCGGAGCTTATGTCCTCGGAGGACATGAAGACGACGATTCTTGTCACGCTGCCAGAGGATTACCCGGGTGCTTTGCATCAGGTGCTTTCAGCTTTTGCATGGCGGAGAATCAACCTTTCTAAGATTGAATCCAAGCCGACGAAGAAGAAGCTTGGCAATTATTATTTCTATATCGATATTGTCGGCAATATGGACTCTGTCCTTCTGCCTTCAGCTATTCAAGAGATTGAAGCTATTGGTTGTCAGGTTCGGATTTTGGGTTGCTATCCAAGCTATTCGTATATAGGTTCTTAGGGCAAATCCCTTGCGTTTATGACGCGAGGGATTTTTTTTGTGCGACAGGGGCAAAAGCCTAGAATCGCGCATAAACTGTAATATCATTATTGTGAATAAGCGAATGCTGACGCGGCCAAGTACATGGCGATTAGAAGAGATACGCGAAGTTGATGCTTAAGAAGTGAGTTTTCTGAAGAAAACTTTAAGGAGGTAAAGTTTTGAAAATCCATATTGTCAAAAAAGGCGATACCCTGTACGAGCTCGCGAAAAAATACAACACCCCCCTAGACCAGATTATCGCACTCAATCCGCAAATAGCCGACCCGAATCAGATTGAGATTGGGATGAAAGTGAAGATACCTTCAGTACCAAAACATGTAGATCCACCAGCGTCTGACTTTGTTTACAAGCATGTCATACAGCAAGGTGACAGTTTGTGGAAGCTTGGGAAGGCTTGGGATGTGCCATTACAAGCGATGATTAAAGCCAATGCACATCTAAAGAATCCGAATGTACTTATGACTGGTGATGTTGTCTATGTCCCCAAAATGCAGCATGGACATACGCAAGGCAATCAGCACCACAAAAAGCTCTCTACGGAGCCATTTGCTCCCGTTCCGATGCCGCAGCCAATGCCGCCAGCAGATGCCTATGAACAGCCAATTATCCCAAGTCCACAAGCTCCAGTAGTTGAAGCGCCTCCGTTATCTCTAGGGGAAAAGGTACCTGTTGCTCCGCAAGTGATGCCTGTTATTCCAGCTCCAACCACGGATGGTCTTGGGCTCCATGAGCCATATGGGCAAGCGGTACATCCGTTTCAACAATTCCATATTAAGGCCACAGAGGTATTCGCTTATCCGGAGCAACAGCACGAGGCAATGACTTATCCAGCGTATTCTCCGTATCAGGAAGAGCCGTGTGAGCCGATAACGATGGTAGCCCCAGTTTCAGTAGTCGATGAAGGCTGTGGTTGCGGGGGACCTGTTATGAACGAGCATCCGTGGATGAATTATCCTACTCCAACTCCATATGCGAATGTGCCTATGGGTAATCCTTGGGATATGCCGCAAGACATGTCGGCAATACCTGCCTTTTACCCGCCGCCAATGCCGTATGATCATCCAATGGCTCAGCATTATGCCTTTCAGCATGACCCGTATGGCATTCCCTATGCAGGTGCCGGGCAGCACGCTCCATACGATGAAGCATCATTAATGCCTCAAGTTCATACACATGAGCTCAAAAAGGTTTCGGATACCTTAGAGGAGATTGAAATTGACATTCGCGATAAGCAAAAAGCGGATCGACCGAAGTCCAATGGAAGTCGCTCTACTCGAAAAGTAAAGCTTTCAGGAGCTTCAGCGTTGAGTAACTTCCTACAGCAACAACAACGAGCTACAGAG